>MVRS01000263.1 GCA_002067975.1 Syntrophorhabdus sp. PtaU1.Bin058 | reverse complement strand
AAGGGTTTTTCTCGTTGACGGCAACTCCTATCTCTACAGGGCGTTCTATGCGACCCCTCACCTCTCGAACTCAAAGGGCGCGCCCACGAACGCCGTCTATGCCTTTATCAGCATGGTCAAAAAGCTCGTGAACGCCGAAAACCCCGACACCCTCGTCATTATCTTCGATTCAAAGGCGCCGTCCTTCAGGGAAGAGATATCGAAGGCATACAAGGCCCAGAGACCGCCGATGCCGGACAACCTTTCGATACAGATACCGTACGTGAAGAAGGTGATTGAGGCCATGGGCATACCGATCCTCGAGATGGAGGGTTTCGAGGCCGACGACATTATCGGCACGATCGTGAACGGGCTCAAGGAACACGACGACATACAAACCTATATCGTGACCAGCGATAAGGACATGATGCAGCTTTTGTCTGAGAAGGTCTTTATCTATGACTCGATGAAAAACCAGTTGATAAGTGAAAAAGAGGCAGAGGAGAAATTCGGCGTCAGGCCGGCCCTTATGGTCGATTACTTAGCCCTCTCCGGCGACACGTCGGACAACATACCCGGCGTGCCGGGCATCGGCGACAAGACCGCGCGGGAGCTGATACAAAACCTCGGGTCCGTCGATGCGATCTATAAAAACATTGAAGGAGTGAAGAAGCCGTCGGTCAGGGAAAAGCTCCTGAAAGGGAAAGACCTTGCCGACATGAGCAGACAGCTCGCGACTATACGGCTCGATGTGCCGATAGACGTAAGCCTTGCGAACCTCGAAAACAAGGGGCAGGACCTTCAGGAACTGCGGAGGATTTACAGGGAGCTTGAGTTTATGTCCCTCTACCGTGAGATCAAGGCAGAGGGAAGGAAAAAGGTGGAATGGAAGGAAGTGGGGCATTCACAGCTCAATATGAAGTCCATCGCCGTCATGGCTGCATTCCAGGGGAAAAACCCCGGCGATCTGCACCTCGACAGCTTTGCCGTCTTCGACGGGGAAGGCGTATTCTTCTCGCAGGACGAAAAAGACCTCTATGGGATATTCCCCGGCGCCGGAGAGATCGTCACCTACAACCTGAAACCCCTCCTGACCGTATACAGGCAGAGGAACAGAGGAGCAGAAGAGCAGGAAAAGGGCAATGCAGAACCTCAACTCTTCGATGTCATGCTTGCCGTGTACCTGATAAATCCGCTCAGAAAAGACTACGGGCTTGCGTCGATCATCGAGGAATACCTCGACGCTGACCTTGCATCCGGGGACCGGAAATCCATGCTTATTGAGAGCGCCTGCCGTCTCTTTGAGCTGAAAGATATCCTGCTTCAGACGATAGAGGCGCGGGACCTTGCAAGCCTCTATTACAGGATAGAGCTTCCGCTCATCGAGGTGCTGGCGGATATGGAACTGACCGGCGTGAAGGTCGATAGGAAGGTCCTCGGCGACCTGTCGCGTGATTTCGATGCACGGCTCACCGGCATCGTGAAAGAGATCTATACTCAGGCAGGCGAGCCGTTCAATATCAATTCGCCGCAGCAGTTGTCCCGCATCCTCTTCGACACGCTGCATCTCACGCCGGTGAAAAAGACAAAGACCGGCTATTCGACGGATATAGAGGTCCTTGAGACCCTCTCTCTCCAGCACCCCCTGCCGAAAAAGATCCTCGAATACAGGACGCTGACGAAACTGAAAAATACCTACATCGATGTCCTCCCCACCCTCATCAACCCCCATACGGGAAGGATACACACGACCTTCAACCAGATGGTCGTGGCAACGGGCAGGTTAAGCAGCAGCGACCCGAACCTCCAGAACATACCCATCCGCGGAGAGGAAGGCATGAAGATACGCGGGGCCTTTGTTCCGGAGAACGGCTGTCTCCTCCTCTCGTCCGATTATTCGCAGATCGAACTCCGCGTCCTTGCCCACCTGTCGCAGGACGCCTCCCTCATCGAGACATTCCTTAACGACGGTGATATCCACACGTCCGTTGCGGGTAGCGTATTCATGGTAAAGCCGGAGAACATCACCTTTGAGATGCGGAGGACCGCAAAGGTCATCAACTTCGGTATTATCTACGGCATGAGCGCCTTCGGGCTCTCGAAAGAGCTCGGGATCTCTCAGAGAGAGGCACAGCAGTTTATTGACGGCTACTTCGAGAGGCATAAGGGCGTCAGGGAATACATGGACAGGACCATCAATGAGGCGCGCGTCAACGGCTATGTCAGGACCCTTTTCAACAGGATGCGCTATATCCCCGAGATCAAAAACGCCGACGCGAACATCCGGAGCCTCGGGGAACGCGCCGCCATGAATACACCCATTCAGGGCACTGCAGCGGACATCATCAAGATGGCCATGATCAACATCCACAGGAAGATCAACGAACAGGGCCTCTCCTCCAAGCTCATCCTCCAGATCCACGACGAACTGCTCTTCGAAGTGAGAGTGGAAGAAACCGCTGAGATGGAGAAACTGGTGCGGGAGGAGATGGAGCGGGTCGTTACCCTTTCAGTTCCCCTGAAGGTCTCGATTGGAAAGGGAGATAGCTGGGCTGCAGCTCACGGTTAGACTTTTCCGACATCACCGCCATGAATTCAGCGCAACAGATCAGGATGAATACGGAAAAGTATATCCAGAAAAGAAAGGCGATGAACACGCCGTAGGTGCCGAAAAACGCGGTAAGCTTGCCTATGTGGAGGATGAAATACTTAAAGAGGAATTTCCCCGCATGCCAGAAGATAGTGCCCAGCATTGTGGATATGAGAAGAAGCTGTATGTTCCTGACAGGCGTCAGAAAAACGTAGAGCAGGAAGAGGAGCCCGAAGGTAAAAGACATATCGAGCATAGAGAAGATGTAGATGACATAGATGAGCACGGGCTTGATGAGGGTGCCTGACAATGCCTTGACGACCTTTGCCTCAATAGCGATCGTGAATATAAAGCTGAAAAACAGCATGGTCTGGACAACGGCAAAAAGCGATGTAAGGAGCAGTTCTTCACCCTTGCCCTTGATAAAGCTCTTTGGGTTTTTACCGAAGATGATGTGAAATGAAGGCCGCAGAATAGCGAACAGCCGGGATGTGAAAAAGAAGAGGAACAATATCCCCAGCGGTCCTGACAGCTTCTTCGATACGGAGATCACATTCAGTTCCTTTATGAACTTTTGTATCACAATAGTGTTATAAGGCTCGGGTATAATATTCTTGATGAATTTTATCAGGTGTATTGCAGGCTGGCTTAAGTCTATCACGTAACCGAGGATAAAGATGGAGAGGAGGGTGAAGGGGATGAAGGTCAGGAGCACGTAATAGCAGATGGAGGAGACGATGATGTTCCCGTGGTCCTTCCGGTATTTTTTAAAGACCTTCTTTATAATGTCCCAGGTGTAATACGCTGCCTGCCTGAATCTTTTTGTGTCAACTCCCTTTCTCATAAATCCCCCGGTTATTGTAGCATGATGGAGCAGATTAGCAAAATTAAAAAAGGTGAAAGGTGAAAGGTGAGGAAGAATCTCGTAAGTCGTAAGGCGTTAGGCGTGAGGCGTGAGGCGATAAACCCCGTGAAACGTGAGACGTAAAGGGAACAGAGGACAGTTCAAACCTTTGGCTCTTTGCTCTCAGTTCTTTGCTGCAGTTTCCCCTTACGCCTCACGACTTACGACTTACGGATGTTCCACGTCTCACGGGTGTTCTGCTATTCACTATCGACTGCCTTTATCATCCTATTCTAATTCTCGGGTCGGCGAGCGCGTAGGATACATCGGCAATGAGGTTGCCGAGGAGCGTCAGGAATGCGCCGATAACGAGTATCCCCATGATCGTCGGGTAGTCCCGCGCCATAACGCTCATGTAGAAAAGCTGTCCCATACCGGGGATGGAAAAGATGCTCTCGAAGATGACGCTCCCGCCGATAAGCCCCGGCACGGAGAGTCCGAGTATCGTGATCACCGGCAGGAGGGCGTTCCTCAGGGCGTGTTTTTTGAGGACCATGCTCTCGGGCAGTCCCTTGGCGTATGCCGTGGTGATGTATTCCTGGCGGAGCACCTCGAGGAGACTGTTCTTCATGTAGCGTGATATACCGGCAAGTCCTCCAAAGGCGGAGATGGAGACCGGCAGGATCAGGTGCTTTGTCACGTCGATAGTCTTGTCGAAGAACGAGAGGTCGCTGAAATTGAATGATTTGATGCCTGATATGGGGAGCAGTTCGAGGTAGACGCCGAAGAACATCATCAGGAGCAGCGCGATCCAGAACGTCGGCGCTGCGTACCCGGCGAAGACAAAGGACGTGAGCGCCTTGTCGAGGATGCTGTCCTTGTAGCGGGCGCAGTAGATCCCTATGGGGATCCCCACAAGGAAGATGAGCGCCATGGAGAGGAGATTGATGAGTATGGTAATGGGGAGCCTTTCCTTTATCTTGTCGATGACAGGTCTCTTGTCGGGCGTGAAGGACGCGCCGAAATCAAGCTTTACTACCCGCTTCAGCCACATCCAGTACTGCACGTGGAGCGGTTGGTCGAGACCGTAGAAGGCGCGCATCCTCTCCCTTACCTGTTTGGTCATCTTCGGGTTCATCTCGGCATTAAGCGCCCCGGGCTCGCCGGGCACGAGATGGATAACGACGAAAGAGATCAGCGTTATCCCGAAGAGCATGGGGACCATGAAAAGAAGCCGCTTAAGGAGATAGCGCAGCATTTGTCGTATACCTCCTCTGGTTTTCCGGTACGTACCATTTGATAAAGTCATACATCAGGCCTGCGGCAGCAGGCTCGATGCCCTTGAACCTCTTGTGGACCGCCACCGTTGCGTATGGGTAAAAGAGGAACACATAGGGCGCTTCCTCGGCGATTATCTCCTGGAACCTCCCGTAGTACCTCTTCCGCGCCTCCCTGTCAAAGGTATGCCGCGCCTTTACGATAAGCTCGTCCACCTCTTTGTTCTCGAAGGATACGAAATTGAGCTCCTTCGGCCCCTGTTTCGAGGAATGCCAGAGATCATAGGGATCGGGCTCGGGGGTGATCGCCCACCCGAGTATGACGGCGTCGAAATTCCGTTTGTCGATGAATTCGTTGATCAGGCTCGCCCATTCGAGGACCCGTATCTTCATCGTGATGCCCACCTCGGAGAGCCTCCTCTGGATCAGTTCCGCGCACTGTATCCTGACGGTGTTGCCCTGGTTGACGAGGACCGTGAACTCAAAGGGGCTGCCGTTCTTCTGCAATATGCCGCCGGGCCCCTTTTCGTACCCCGCCTCTTTGAGAAGCGCCAGCGCCTTTTCCTTGCTGTAGGGGTATCTTTTCACGCTGCCGTTATAGGCCCACATGTTCGGCGTAAAGGGCCCCGTAGCCTCTTCCCCCAGCCCGAGGAGGACGCCGTCTATTATCTCCTTCTTGTCGATAGCGCAGGATATCGCCTGCCGTACGCGTTTGTCTTTGAAGAGTCCGTGTTTCAGGTTAAATCCGAGATAGGTATAGAGGAAGGCGAGGTATTTGAATTTGTTGTACTCCTTTTTGAACCTCGGATAGTCTGTCTGCTTGAGGAATTGCAGCGGCGCGAGATCCATCATGTCGATGCCGTAATGCTTGAGCTCGAGGAACATGGTGGCGCTGTCGGGGATGACGCGCATCATGTATCGGTCGATGTAAGGTCTCCCCTCGAAATAGTCCCTGTTCGCCGCGAGGATGATCCTGTCGCCGGGCACCCATTCCCTGAAGACAAAAGGGCCTGTCCCGACGGGTTTTCTTGCAAGCGGCGACTCGGTAATGTCCTTCCCCTCCAGTAGATGTGCCGGCATGATCGCCGCTGCCCAGCTTATAAGGGCCGGCGCGAAGGGTTTATCATAGGTCGCCCTGAAGGTATGGTCATCAAGCACCTCGGCCTTTTTCACGAGCTGGAAATCGCCTGCATACGCTGTCGGCGTCTTCGGGTCAACGGTGACCCCGTAGGTATACATCACGTCTCGCGCGGTAAAGGGTCTTCCGTCATGCCACTTCACGCCCTTCTTCAGGTGAAACGTTATGGCAAGGCCGTCCTTTGAGATATCCCAGGATTCGGCGAGGTCGCCGACGATGTTGAGGTCTTTGTCGTATTTGACAAGGCCGTTATAGATGAGGCCCGTTATGTCGTGGGATGCGGAATCCGTAGAAAGGAGCGGGATAAGGTTCGACGCCTCCCCGATCGATGCCATAACGATCATATCCCCGTAGGCAGGCCTCCCCGGGTCATCATATGACGTTGTACCTTTTTGCTGCGAACAGCCGGGGAAGAGAAAGACAAGCAATATAAATATTAGACTGTATCTGGATAGCATTGACGTGGTTATTGTAACAAAGGTATCCGTCAAAGTAAAGGAGGCGCTTAAAAAGCGCTTGACTTTGCAGCGTATTCGTAAATACTACATGTATAAGGTTCCCAATATTCTTCTCCGGAGGGATTATTATGCTCGGAAAAAAGATTGCCATCAATACGGGCGGGGGCGACGCACCGGGTCTGAACGCGGTCATTGAGGCCGTCGTTATGTCCGCCTCGAAGCGGAACTGGGAGGTCTACGGCATCAAGAACGGCTATACGGGGCTTCTGAATATCAACGAGATAGTGCGGCTGACACCTGAGATGGTGCGCGGTATCTCAAGCATGGGGGGTACGATCATAGGGACGACGAACAAGGGGAACCCCTTTGAGATGCCCATCTCCAACGCAACGGGCGGGATAGAGATCCGCGATATCTCGGACAAGGTCGTGGAGAATTTCAATCGGCTGGGGTTCGACTGCCTTGTTGCCGTGGGAGGGGACGGAAGCCTGAAGATAGCATATGACTTCTTCAAAAAAGGTGTCCCTGTCGTGGGTGTCCCGAAGACCATAGATAACGACCTCGGAGGGACGGTGATCACCTTCGGCTTCGATACGGCGGTGAGCATCGCCACAGAGGCGATAGACCGGCTCCATTCAACCGCGCGCTCTCATGACCGCGTGATGGTCGTTGAGGTCATGGGACGCCACGCAGGCTGGATCGCCCTGAACAGCGGGGTCTCGGGCGGCGCAGACGTGATCCTTCTCCCTGAAATACCCTTCGACGTCGACAGGATATGCAAGCATATCATGGATAACGAGCTCCATGGCCGCCATTACGCCATCGTCGTTGCAGGTGAAGGGGCGGCGCCGATAGGAGGGGCCGAGCTCTCGAAAGGCCCCGGTGAGGTCGGCAGGCAGGACGTTGTCCTCGGCGGGGTGGGTGAGTTCGTGGCGCGGGCCATAGCAGAGAAGACAGGCAAAGACACCCGCTCGATCGTCCTCGGCCATTTACAGCGGGGCGGTTCTCCCACGACCTTTGACAGGCTCGTCTCTCTCCGGTTCGGCGCAGCGGCAGTGCGCATGGTCGAGACCGGTCAGTTCGGCGTGATGGTCGCCCTTGAACCGCCGGTGATGAAAGGCGTGCCCCTTGCGGACGTGATCGGCAAGATACGGAGGGTCTCCCTCGATTCCGATTCGGTCCAGACGGCACGGGAGCTGGGGATCTGCCTGGGGGATTGAGACCAGGGGGAAAGGGGTTTAAGTTATTGCAAAACGATGATCGTAGGCTATATAATTGTAACATGTTGTATTGCACGATGAAATAAATACGGTGCAATACATAACATTATCCGATGCCTGAAGGGCGAGCGATTAAATCTATGCATGGCAGGAATATCATGATCCTCTTTCGGAATTTAGACGTTGCGAAGACAGGAAAAGGTATCCGCCATGACGTTAGAACATAGACGCGACAATGCGCACAGGTCTGTCTTCCCCATTCAATCCTTGTGGTTGTCCATAATCATTCCCGTTGTTCTTTTGTGCCTCGGTCTTTCATCTGCAGGTGCCGATAATCTGACCGTAACGGTGGGTGTCTATGAAAACGCGCCGAAGGTCTTTACCTCCAAAGACGGACAGCCCGCAGGCATCTTTATTGACATTATCGAATTCATCGGGAAAAGCGAAGGCTGGCATCTGAAATATGTAGAAGGCTCATGGGCCGAAGGGTTGGACCGCCTGGCAAAAGGGGAGATCGATCTTATGCCCGACGTGGCATACACGGTGGAACGGGGAAAGATATTCTCCTTTCACAAGATACAGGTCCTGACCGCATGGTTTCAGGCCTATGCCCGCAAGGGCAGCGGAATCCAGTCGATAATAGACCTGAATGGAAAGCGGATCGCTGTTCTGGATAAATCGGTTCAGCAGGAGGCCTTTATCCGGTACGCCGAGGGTTTCAGGTTGAACATCACCCTCGTTCCGGTGGCGGATTACAAGACGGCCTTCGAAATGGTTGCCGGAAAAGAGGCCGACGCTGCCATCACCAACCAGCTCTACGGTGGAATGCATGCAAAAAGGTATGGACTTGAAGATACGGCGGTTGTCTTCGAGCCGTCCGCCCTCTTCTTCGCGACAGCCAAAGGCACCCATGAACGGTTATTGAATACCATCGATCGTTATCTGCAGGAGATGAGAAAAGACCCTCAATCGATCTACTATCGCTCGATGAAAAAATGGACCTCCGAAGAGGTGCGGTTCAAGTTCCCCCTGTGGCTGCAGATACTCGGCCTTGCCGCGGGTATTGTCCTGCTTATGAGCGTTGGGGGAAGTATTGTTTTAAAGCGCCAGGTGAATGTCCGCACACGGGAACTGCAGCGGATCAACCAGGAGATGGAGCAGCGTATTGTTGAACGCACGACGGAACTGGCAGAGGCGATGGAAAAGGCCAGGGCAGCCGACCGGCTGAAATCCGCTTTTCTCGCCACCATGTCCCATGAGCTCAGGACGCCTCTCAACTCCATCATAGGTTTTACCGGCATCCTGCTGCAAGGGTTGGTCGGGCAGCTCAATGAGGAGCAGAAAAAGCAACTTGGCATGGTGCGAAGCAGTGCGCACCATCTCCTCTCACTCATCAATGATGTGCTCGATATATCCAAGATAGAGGCAGGACAGCTTCAGGTAAACCATGAACCCTTTGACCTGTCCGCATCGATCAGCAAGGTTGAGCAGATTGTCCGGCCTCTTGCCGAGAAAAAGGGCCTTGGCCTGACCGTCAACATCGGCCCCGGCGTAGGGATGATCACAAGCGACATACGCCGCGTCGAGCAGGTACTCCTCAACCTTCTAAGCAACGCCATCAAGTTTACCGAACAGGGACAGGTGACTGTGGCCTGTTCGGCGGATTCGGGGACTGTGATCGTTGGCGTAACCGATACGGGCATCGGCATTCGCAAGGAAGACATCGAGAAGGTCTTCAAGCCGTTTCTCCAGATAGACAGCGGTATAGCCCGCAGATATGAAGGTACAGGGCTCGGTCTCTCCATATGCAAGAGGCTCGTGCGGCTGATGGGTGGAGACATCTGGGTTGAAAGCGTATTGGGGGAAGGGAGTACCTTTGCCTTCAGCCTTCCGAAGGAAAGGAGCCTGTCATGAAGAAAAAGATACTTGTTATCGAAGATAATGAGCAGAACCTCTATCTCGCAACGTTTATCCTGGAAAAGCATGGTTACGAGGTCTTCGCGGCACGGGACGGGAAGGAGGGGGTTGACATGGCCGGCTCTGTAAGACCGGACCTTATCCTTCTCGATATCCAGCTTCCCGTAATGGATGGATATGCCGTTGCAAGACAACTCAGGACAAATGCCGAGCTATCCCGGATCCCCATCATTGCGGTAACGTCCTACGCCATGACAGGAGACCGCGAGAAGACGATCGAGGCGGGATGCAACGGGTACATCGAAAAGCCTATCAATCCGGATACCTTCTTGCAGCAGGTCGAGAAACACCTTGTTGCAACGGGGATCAAAGGGGGTGAAGAATAATGGCAACGGTTTTGATTGTCGACGACAATGCGGAGAACCTTTATCTGCTTGAGACCCTGCTCAGGGGAAACGGTTTTAACGTAACGACGGCGACGAATGGGGCAGAGGCGCTGGAATCAGCCCGCAAGACGCTGCCGGATATCATCATAAGCGACATACTGATGCCGGTCATGGATGGTTTTAGCCTGTGCAGGCAGTGGAAGGCGGACGAACAGCTCAAGCATATACCCTTTGTAATCTACACTGCCACGTATACCGAACCAAAGGAAGAGAGGTTTGCAACAGACCTCGGAGCAGACCGGTTTCTCATCAAGCCTCAGGAGCCGGAAGTGTTGATGCAGGTGCTGGCAGAGCTTGTTGAAAAAAGACATACAGCCGTGTCCCTGAAGCCCCTGGGTGAAGAGATGGAGTTCTTCAGGCAGCATAATGAGATCCTCTTTAACAAGCTTGAAAAAAAGATGGTGGATCTGGAGATCGCGAATCAAAGGCTGAAGAAAAACGAAGAAGACCTGCAGAAGAATGAGGTTTTTCTCGACGGCATCATCGAAAACATTCCCCATATGATCTTTGTGAAAGAGGCGGAAACCCTTCGCTTTGTGAGGTTTAATAAGGCAGGAGAAGAACTGCTGGGACAGAACAGGCAAGACCTGATCGGCAAGAACGACTATGATCTGTTCCCCAAAGAACAGGCCGATTTTTTTACCGGGAATGACAGGAAGGTTCTCGAGAGCAAACAGATGGTCGATATCCCCGAAGAGCCTATTGAGACAAGGAAACTCGGGGGGAGGATAGTACATACAAAGAAGGTGCCGATTATCGAAAGACAGGGAAGGATGCAATACCTCCTTGGTATATCGGAAGACATCACAGAGCGCAAGCAGATGGAAGACGCACTCCGCCGGAGCGAGGAGAAGTACCGCGGTATCTTCGAGAATGCCGTCATGGGGATCTTCCGCACCACCCCGGAAGGTCGTTTTTTAAGTATAAACCCTGCCGGGGCCAGGATGTACGGGTATGAGTCGCGGGAAGAGATGATGCAACTGGTCACCGACATGGCACATCAGATCTACGTTCACCCCGAAGACCGGCAACGGTTTAAAGACCTGATAGGGGGCAGAGGATCCGTTGAAGACTTCGAGGCGGAGCATTACAGAAAAGACGGGAGCAGGATATGGGTCTCCATGAATGCGCGCGTTATCCGTGATGCGTCGGGCGCCGTACTTCACTACGAAACCACTTCCCAGAATATCACCGGGCGCAAGCGGGTGGAGGAGGAGTTGAGGCAGACCCTGGAAAAGCTGAGAAAAAACCTGATAGGCACTATCCATGCACTATCGGTGACCGTAGAGACGCGGGACCCCTATACTGCTGGCCACCAGAGAAAGGTATCAAGGCTTGCGAGGGCTATTGCGCAGGAGATGAACCTGTCAAAGGATACCGTTGAGCATATCCGCTTAGCAGGGAGCGTCCATGATCTCGGGAAGATATCGGTGCCGGCCGAGATACTGGTAAGGCCCGGCAAGCTGACCGCATTAGAGATGAGTATAATCAAGGTCCACCCTCAGGCAGGGTATGATATACTGAAAGACGTGGACCTGCCCTATCCCATAGCAGAGATAGTCCATCAACACCATGAAAGGCTGGACGGCTCAGGCTATCCACAGGGTTTAAAGGACGGGCAGATCCTCACTGAGGCATGTATCCTCGCAGTCGCCGATGTGGTGGAGGCCATGGCCTCCCACAGACCGTACAGGCCGGCAATGGGCATCGATGCAGCCCTTGAAGAGATCGAGGCGAAGAAAGGCGTCTTCTATCATGAAAAGGCCGTTGATGCCTGCGTGCGGTTATTCCGGGAGAAGGGGTTTATATTTGAGACAGCCGCATAAAGATACAAAGATACAAAATCTCTTTCACCCCGTGCCGGACGCAAGGGCCGGAGAGGTTATCGAAACCCTTTTGGAGGACGATCACTGCAGGATCGAGCGGATCGTCTCCGAAGGCCAGGCAACGCCGCCGGGTGAGTGGTTCGACCAGGAGACCGATGAATGGGTGGTCCTGCTCCAGGGGAGCGCGGGCCTTCTTTGTGAAGGCGAACCGGAAATAGCCGTCATGCGGCCCGGTGATTATGTGTACATCCCGGCACACAGGAGGCACCGGGTCGAATGGACGGACAGCACGCAGAAGACCGTCTGGCTCGCCGTGCATATCCAACCATAGCTGAGAGCGAAGAGCAGAGAGCGAGAGCAGAAGACGAACCTCTTCCCGATTCCCACGTGTGAATGAACTCAATACACTCAATACGGATGAGATTTCTTTGCCATATAAAATCTTGACAAGGATACATCTCCGTTGCATAATAAGACATGGATTTATTGAAGGTCATTCACGAGCGCAGGAGCATCAGGAAATACAGACAGGACGCTGTCCCCGAAGAGATCATCATTGAGATCCTCGAAGCGGCGAGGCGTTCACCGTCATGGGCAAACACGCAGGTGTGGCGGTTCATCGTTGTCAAAGACCGGGAGATAAAAAACAGGATCTCCTCAGAGGTCCTCTCCGGAGGTAACCCTGCCCGTCAGGCGATCATCGACGCGCCGGTCCTCATCTGTGTCGCTGCAAAGAGAGGCCTTTCCGGGTTCCATAAAGACCAGCCTGCGACCGACAAGGGCGACTGGTTCATGTTCGACGCGGGGATAGCCATGGAACACATCGTGCTTGCCGCGTGGAACTTCGGGCTCGGTACGGTCCACGTGGGGTCTTTCAACGCGAAGAAAGCGGAAGAGATCCTGAAGATACCGGACGGGTTCTCGATTACCGAGATGACGCCGCTGGGCTATTTTGACGAGACGCCCGGCGAGGCGCCAAGGTTCACCCCCCGCAAACCCTTAAAAGAGATCGCCTACCTCAACACCTTCGGCACGGAATATATCAAAGAATAAA
>MVRS01000262.1 GCA_002067975.1 Syntrophorhabdus sp. PtaU1.Bin058 | reverse complement strand
TGTCGATCCCGGCACTATCATGTCGCGGTGTATTGAATGTAATGTCCCGCTCGTTGCGGCAGCAAGGGAAGACATCGAGCACCACGTTCCCGAATACATCTATCACCACCATAAGGACTTTAAACAATGTCCCTCCTGCAAGAGGGTCTACTGGGGCGGATCGCATACGGAGAAGATGAAAAAATGGATAGACGAAATAACTACGGCCCACGGCGGAACACCCGTAAGTCGTAAGGGGTAAATCGTAAGGGGTAAGTCGTAAGGGGTTTAATCGCCTAACGCCTGACGCCTTACGATTTACGGCTTTCGAGCTGACTGCTGATAGCTGTACGCTGAAAGGGGTTAGCATGTTCCCATTCAAAGAGATGGTCGCGATCCTGAAAAGATATCTGAAGGACGACGTGCCGGCTGTCACCAAGATCGCACAACAGGAGAGAAAAGATCCCTTCCTTATCCTCGTGGGGACCCTTCTGAGCCTCCGCACCAAGGACGAACTGACTGAGAAGGTGATGGAGAGGCTTGTACGGAGGGCAAGGACCCCTGAAGAACTGCTCCGTATCCCCATCGGCGAGCTGCAGAAGCTCATTTATCCGGTCGGGTTCTACAGGAACAAGTCGAAGTTGCTCGTAAACGTCGCGCGGATCATTAAAGACACCTATAAGGGCGCTGTACCCGATTCGATAGACGAATTGCTGAAAATCAAAGGCGTAGGCAGGAAGACCGCCAATCTCGTTGTCACCGAGGCATACGGGAAACCGGGGATATGCGTCGATACCCATGTCCACCGGATATCAAACCGGATCGGCGCCGTTACAACAAAAAATCCTCACCAGACCGAAGAAGCCCTGCGAAAGATACTGCCAAAACAGTACTGGATCATCTACAATACCCTCCTGGTTACCTTCGGGAAACGGATATGCTCTCCCATATCACCTTACTGCAGTATATGCCCCATTGCCCGCCTCTGTGCGAGAAAAGGGGTCGGGAAGCACCGCTGAGAGAAAAGTCGTTCGTATATCGTATATCGTAGGTCAAAGAAGAACCTTCGGCGTGAAGGAAGGACCGAGGGACGAAGGACGTCCGCTTCGCTGGGACGAAGGACGAAAAAGACAATAGCGAAGAACCAGATGCCGGATTCCGGATACCCCTGATGGCTGTATGCTGACTGCTGACGGCTGTCTGCTATCGACCGTTCACTGTCCACCATCTTATTTCTCTTCTGTCTTTTGACTATCTACTATTCACTATCGACTATTCACTGCCTTTATATTGACTTTTTACCTTTACATCACGTCTATTTTCTGTTAATTTTCCTAATCGATGAAAATCCTTGCAACCATTTTATTATCATTATGGATTCTCACCTTTTCCGTCCCGCTTCTGGCCAATGATGCCGGGAAGATAGCAAAGATCGAGGTCACCGGGAATGAGAGCATCGACACTGCATTTATCATGAACAGCATCAAGACAAAGGATGGGCAACCCTACAACCTCGACAAGTTACAGGAAGATATGAAGAACATATACAAGACAGGGTTCTTCAGCGATGTGCAGATCAACATACAGGATACAGACGCAGGGAAGGTTGTAACATTCGTGGTCATTGAAAGACCACCTATCAAGGCGATCTATCTCATAGGGAATAAAAAGATCAAGACATCGGATATCACGGAAAAACTGAAGATCAAAACAAATACGGTGTTGAACATAGAAAGAATCAAAGAAAGCATGGATGAGATCAAGAAGTTATATTCCAGCAAGGGGTACTATGCCACCAAGGTAAACTACGACATAGAGTACGGTGAAGGATATGATGCAACGGTCAATCTGACGATCGAGGAACCGGCACAGGCATATGTCAGGAAGATCTCTTTTACAGGCAATAAGGCGTTTAAAGGCAGTAAATTGAAAGATTATATGAGGACCCGGGAAAAGGGTATCTTTTCGTGGTTTACCGGTTCCGGCATCCTTGATGACGAGGCGCTGGAGGATGACAGGAAGAACCTTGAGGCCTTTTACCACGATTATGGCTATCTCCGGGTCAAGGTAGGCATACCCGATATCAAGATCTCGCAGGACGGTAAGAGCATCAGTCTTACAATACCTATAGAGGAAGGCAACGTTTATACGATCGGAACGGTCAATTTCACAGGAGACGTGATATTTGATACAGCAGAACTATACAACAATCTCAGAAGTAAAACGGGAAAGACCTTCAGCGCTACAGCCTACCAGGAAGACATTTTAAATCTTTCCGATCTATACCAGGACAAAGGGTATGCATTCTGCGATATCGTACCCTTGACCCTTATGGATGACGAGGCAAGGAAGGTAAACCTGACCTTTAACATCACAAAGGGAAAGGAGATATACTTCAACAGGATCAATATCCTGGGCAATACCAGGACAAGGGATAAGGTCATCCGGAGGGAATTAAAGTTTGCGGAAGGCGACCGGTTCTCGGCGACCAACCTGAAGGCCAGTAAAAAGAAATTGAAAAACACTACGTTCTTTAAAGAAACCGACTTTAAACTTGTCAGGACAGAGGAACCCGATAAGGTCAACGTGGATCTCTCGGTAGAGGAAAAACCCACAGGCTCATTAAGCCTTGGCGTGGGATACAGCACGGCCGACAAGGTCATATTAACGGGCAACGTATCCCAGGAAAACCTTCTGGGAACCGGGAGAAAACTGTACCTTGACGCCTCTTTAAGCGGTTATACCCAGGAATACCGGCTCACCTTCATAGAACCGTACATCTTTGACCTGAATCTTGATGCAGGGTTCAGCGTGTTCAATTTCACCAGGGTACTGGATACGTACGATTATCAGAAACAGGGCGGGAGCGTTGCGCTGACGCGGCCCCTGACCGATGACTTAAAGGTCGGCACGAAATATCGCTATGAAATCACAGACATTTATGATATTGACGATACGGCCACCTGGGATATCAAGGAGCAGGCAGGCACCAAGACAACAAGCAGCGTCAGCCTGTCACTCACAAAGAACACTATTGACGATGTACTGAACCCGACGAAAGGGGTCAATTCAGACGTTACCGTTGAACTGGCAGGCGGTCCCTTCGGCGGTAACAACTATTTTTACAGGGTTACGGGATTTTACGGTCAGTATATCCCTGCGGGGTTCTGGGACAGTTCGTTCTTTGTGCGAGGCACCGGCGGCATGATAAGAACTTACGGAAACAGAGACCTGCCGCTTTATGAAAAATTCTATGTCGGTGGATTAAATTCAGTCAGAGGATTCAGGTTCGGTGAAGCCGGTCCAAAGGATGAAAACGATCAGGTCCTTGGTGCGGAGAACCAGTTGTATTTCAACTTAGAATGGATCTTCCCCATCTATAAACCGGCAGGACTGAAAGGTGTGATCTTCTATGATGCCGGCGCCGGGTTTGACGGTACAAATGTGAATGTGATAAAAGACAGCATGAGGGCAACCGCCGGATTCGGTATCAGATGGTTTTCGCCAATGGGTCCCATCAGACTCGAGTTCGGCTTTAACCTCTTCCCTAAAACCGGTGACAGAAAGAATGCTTTCGACTTTACAATCGGAACACAATATTAAACAGGAGGCATCATGAAAAAGTTCATATTTTTTGTCATTATTGCGCTATTTCTCTGTACGCCGCTCCTCGCGAAAGGCCAGTCACTCAGTATTGTATACGTCGATCTGCAAAAGGTCATGCTCGAATCGGATAAAGGGAAAGACATCAGAAAGACACTTACAGGCGAGGCGGAACGGCTGAAGAAAGACCTCGACGGGAAACAGGGCGAGCTTCAGAAGCTAAAGGATGCACTTGAAAAACAAAGTGCAACGATCACCCCTGAGGCAAGGGCAGACAAGGAAAAACAGTATCAAGGCAAGCTGAAAGATTATCAGCGGCTCGTTAACGACTACCAGGCAGAGCTTCAGCAAAAGGACATGGAGTATACGCAAAAGATCCTGAGAGAGATCGAAGAGGTCATCAGGGGCCTCGGGGAAAGGGAGAAATATGCCCTGATCCTTGAAAAAAGCCAGGCAGGCATCCTCTACGGCAACTCGGCAATCGATATTACCGGCAAGGTGATCACCCTTTTCAATGAAACGACAAAGAAGGCCCCTGTCAAGAAATAAGAAATGCTGTTATTGAGAGATATAGCAACGGCAGTACATGGCCGTCTTATAGGTGATGGAGAGACCCCTATCACCGGTGTTTCAAGTATAAAGGACGCGAAGGCCGGCGACATCACCTTTCTTACCCACGGCAGCTACAAAAAATATCTCCCTGCATGCAGGGCATCGGCAATAATACTCGGTAAAGACATCGAGACAGACCGCCTCGAACATATAAATATCATCGTTGTAGACAATCCGGGACTTTCCTATATCAAGGCGGCAGAACTGTTCCTGAAACTAAAGAGGGGTGTGAAAGGCATAAGCCCCCTCGCCTTTGTCTCCCCCGGCGCTCATGTTGCCGGCGATGCCTCAATAGCGCCGTATGTCTTTATCGGCGACGGCGCCGTTATAAAAGGCAATGTGACCCTTTTCCCCTTTGTCTACATAGGCGATAACACGGCCATAGACGAAGAGACGACCATATACCCCCACGTAACGATATACAACGATGTCCTCATAGGCAAAAGGGTGATCATACATGGCGGTACCGTCATCGGGAGCGATGGGTTCGGTTACATGTGGGACGGCAAAAAACACGCCAAGATCCCCCAGCTCGGCAACGTGGAGATAGAAGACGATGTGGAGATAGGGGCAAACGTAGCCATCGACAGGGCGTCCCTCGGCAAAACGGTCATAAGGAAGGGTACAAAGATAGATAACCTCGTCCAGATAGCCCATAACGTATCGATCGGAGAAAACTCCATAATCGTCGCGCACGTCGGGATAGCAGGGAGCGCAACCATAGGCAACAACGTCGTCCTCGCCGGGCAGGTAGGCGTAAAAGACCACGCTACCATAGGCAATAACGTCCAGGCAGGCGGTCAGACGGGCATCACAAAAGACGTGCCGGACAATATGCTCATAATGGGAACACCCCACATGCCGCACCGGGAATGGATGAAGCTTCAGAATTACCTGAAAAGGCTGCCCGCCCTGTTCGAACGCATAAAGAAGGTGGAGCAAAAACTCCACCTGGAGGAAGACCATGATTGACATCAACGAGATCATACGGCTCATGCCGCACAGCTACCCTTTCCTGCTCGTTGACAGGATACTGGAACTGGAACCGGAAAAGAGGATAGTAGGGATCAAAAACGTCACCTACAATGAACCCTTTTTCACCGGCCACTTTCCTCAAAAACCGATCATGCCCGGCGTTCTTATCCTGGAGGCCATGGCCCAGACAGGCGGTGTCCTCGCCTTCAAATCCTTCCCCGATGCAAAGGGTACTGTCTTTTTTACAGGCATTGACGACGCCCGGTTCAGAAGACCGGTGATACCGGGAGACCAGTTGAAATTCGTCGTTGAGGTGGTGAGGCACAGACGGGAGATATGGATATTCGACGGGAAGGCATACGTTGACAACGACATCGCGGCTGAAGCAAGGATCATGGCAATGTTAAAGAAAGAATAAGGAGCTTACGCTTGATACACCCAACCGCAATCATCCATAAAAATGCCGAAATCGATGATGACGTCGATATCGGCCCTTACTGCATTGTTGACGAAAAGGTAAAGATCAGAAAAGGAACAAAACTCCTGGGGCACGTAGTGTTACAGGGAAACACAACGATAGGGGCAGGCTGTACGATCAGTCCTTTTGCCTCCATAGGAGGTCCCCCCCAGGACATAAGCTACAAAGGGGAAGATACCACGCTGAACATAGGCGACAACAACATCATCAAAGAGTACGTTACCATAAACAAAGGCTCTGTCCACGGCGGCGGGGCAACGGTGGTAGGCAGCAATAATTTCATCATGGCCTACGCACACATTGCCCACGATTGCAAGGTGGGCAGCAACATCATCATGGCGAACTGTGCAACCCTCGCGGGACACGTCGAGGTAGCGGATTTCGTCACCTTTGCCGGCCTGTGTGCGGTCCACCAGTTCTGCAGGATCGGGAAATATGCCTTTATCAGCGGCATCACGGGGGTGCCCAAGGACGTCCCCCCTTACGTGATCGCCGCAGGGAGCAGGGCAGAGCTTTACGGCCTCAACGTTGTCGGTCTTGAACGACGGGGCTTTACAAAGGAAGATATCTCGCAGTTAAAAAAGGCATACAGGATCCTCTTCCGGTCTTCCCTCCCCCTCACCACATCGCTGAAGGTCATCCAGGAAGAGCTGAAGGGGGAGCACATAGACGAGCTGATACGTTTTATCCGGTCATCGAAGAGAGGCATATGCCGTTAAAAGTAGCAGTAGTCGGAACAGGGCACATGGGGAGGATACACCTCGGCAAACTCCATGCCTTCAAGGGCGTCCGGGTTGCCGGTATCGCCGATATCGACAGGGCAGCGTTATCCGAGCTGTCGGAAAAATACCGTGTGCCGTATTATACCGACTACAGGGACATCACCGACGGCCTGAACGGTGTCGTCATAGCGACCCCTACCGACACACACTACCCTATCGCGAAATTGTTCATGGAAAAGGGCGTGCATGTCTTCATCGAAAAACCCATCACCCTTTCCGTGGGCCAGGCCAAAAGACTGGTAAGCCTTGCATCGGAAAAGGGCCTTGCCTTCCAGGTCGGCCACCTTGAGAGGTTCAACCCTGCGTTCAGGAAGGCGCAGCGATTGATCCGGTCGCCGCTTGCCATAGAGGCATGCAGGATAAGTCCTTTTACCGGAAGATCGACGGACGTGGATGTTATTCTTGATGTCATGATCCATGACCTTGACCTTGTCCTTTCCCTTATCAACGCGGACGTGAAGGCGATACAGGCAAACGGCATCGCCCTCGTGACGGATAAGACCGACGCGGCACATGCACGGATCGAGTTTACAAACGGATCTGTAGCGAACGTCTTTGCAAGCAGGATTGCCGCAAAGCGGGAAAGGATGCTTACCGTTTTTGAAAAGGGACGGTCTTTTTGCATAGACTTTATGCAGGGGAAACTGACTACCAACACAAAAAGACACGGCGGCGGAATCCACATCAAGGAATATGCATCCGACCGTATAGACCCCGTCCAGGATGAGCTGACAGAGTTCATCAGGGTCATGAAGGGCAACGCGCAGCCGGACATCACCGGAGAAGACGGACTCAGGGCGCTTATCCTTGCGAACAGGATCAGGCAGCACATTGCAAAGAAACAACGTTAGCCCAAAAATGCATCACATCGTTATTGTTACCGGCGAGCTGTCCGGCGAGATACACGCCACAGAGCTCGTCAGGGCCATCAAGAGGTCCATCCCTGTGGAGATAAGCGGCATAGGAAGCCAGAGGCTCCGGGATGAAGGGATGGCTATCATCTGCGACTACAGGAACATCTCCCTCACGGGCTTAAGCGAGATCTTCTCAAAATTGCACCATATAAAGGATGCCTACGGAAGGCTCAAAAGACATCTTGAGCAAACCCGGCCTTCCCTCCTGATACTTGTCGACTTTCCCGGTTTCAACCTGAAGGTCGCCGGGTTTGCAAAAAAACTGGGTATCCCCACAATCTACTTTATCCCGCCCCAGATCTGGGCATGGAGAAAAAAACGCATACTCCGTATAAAAGAATGTGTCGACAAGGTGATCTGCGTGCTGCCTTTTGAAAAGAGACTCTATGAAGAATACGGGATCGATGCCGCCTACGTAGGACATCCCTTTGTCTCCACGATAAAGCCGGCAAGCACGAGAGAGGACTTCTTCAGAAAGACAGGCATCGAGCAGGGATCCACCGTTATCACCATTATGCCCGGCAGCAGGGAAAACGAGATCCTGCGACACATGCCGGTACTGCTTGAGTCCGTCAAAACGATAAAGGGACAGGTGAAAAGACTTGCCGTTCTGTTGCCCCTTGCAGACAATATCGACGGATCGGTGATAGAGAGGTTCGGCAAGGCCCTTCAGGACTGTATTGTCGTCAGGGGACAATCGTACGACGCGCTCGCATATTGCGACCTTGCCATCATTTCATCCGGCAGCGCCACACTGGAGGCCGCGATCCTCGGCACCCCGGCGATCGTCATCTACCGGATATCCCGGTTTTCCTATCTCATAGCCAGAATGCTCGTTAAGATAAAGCACGTCAGTCTCCCCAATATTATCGCAGGGAAGGAGGTATTCCCGGAATTCATCCAGCATATTCCTCCTGAAAAGATTGCAGAAAAGGCACTATATATGATAAATAATGGAAAAGAAAGCATAAAAAAGGATATCGATGAGATCCTTGCAAGGCTTGGCAGATATGACTCTTATGAACTTGCAAAGGATATTGTCATTGAATCTTTAGAGAAACGATATGGAACTGTACTTAAGACTGCTTAATTTTGTAAAACCGTATTATACAAAACTCATTTTTGCCATGATATGCATGGCCCTTGTGGCGGCAACGAACGGCTTAACGGCCTTCATCGTCAAACCGGTACTGGACAAGATCTTCTTTGAGAAGAACCAAACGATGCTCTATATCATCCCCATCGGTGTCGTTCTCTTATATTTTCTCAAAGGGGTATTCGAATACCTCCAGGCATACTTTATGGGCTATGTGGGGCAACGGGTCATAACGGACATACGGAACCTCATCTTCGTCAACCTGCAACGGCAACCGCTTTCCTTCTTCGATAAAACCCCCACCGGCTCCAGCATATCAAGGATCATGAACGACGTGAACCTTATCCAGAGCACCGTCTCCGACTCCTTTACCGCGATCCTCTTAGACGCCTTTACCATAATCGGCCTTATCTTCGTTGTCTTCTACAGGGATTGGAGGCTCGCGATCATAGCCTTTATCATCCTGCCCTTCGCAACCTATCCGATCGTCGCCTTTGGAAAAAAATTACGGAAGATAAGCATGAAGACACAAAAAACAATAGCGCGTCTCACGAGTTTTCTCCATGAAACCATTACCGGCCAGAGGGTCGTTAAGGCCTTTTCCATGGAGACATACGAGAACAAAAGGTTCGAGGACGAAAACGATGAGATGTTCAGGATTATCCTCAAACGCACCAAGATACGAGCGCTGTCCCACCCCATTATGGAGGTGCTCGGAGGCATAGCCATAGCGGTGATCATCTGGTACGGCGGGAAAGAGGTCATCTCAGGCGCTTCAACGCCGGGCAATTTTTTCTCCTTCACCGCAGCCCTTCTGATGCTCTACGAACCGATCAAGAGGCTCAACAAAGAGAACCACAATATACAACAGGGGCTCGCCGCGAGCCAGCGGGTCTTTGAGGTCATAGACAGGGAACCGGAGATATGGGAAAAACCCGACGCAATCCAGTTCGGGAGGGTCGGCGGGTCGATAGAGTTCGGCAACGTCTTTTTCAAGTATGAAGACAAGATGATCCTCAACGACATCAACCTGAAGATCAATAAGAACGAGGTCGTTGCAATAGTAGGGGAAAGCGGCGTCGGCAAGACAACCCTTGCCAATCTGATCCCCAGGTTCTATGACATAACAGAAGGGGCGCTCCTGATCGACGGCGTTGATATCAGGGATGTTACGATGGACTCGTTGAGGAAGAATATTGCCCTCGTGACACAGGATGTCATCCTCTTCAACGACTCCATCAAAAACAACATAGCCTACGGCGTCGTCCCTGATCAGGAAAGACTGGAGAATGCGGCGCGTATGGCATATGCCCATGATTTTATCGTTAAGCTCCCAAAAAGATACGATACGGGCATCGGTGAGAAAGGTGTAAGGCTTTCAGGTGGTCAGAAACAGCGGATAGCCATTGCAAGGGCGCTCTATAAAGATTCGCCCATACTTATCCTCGATGAGGCAACGAGTTCGCTCGACGCCGCTTCAGAGATCGAGGTACAGAAGGCGCTTGAGAACCTCATGAAAGGGAGGACGACGATCATCATTGCCCACAGGCTCTCAACGATCATCAATGCCGACAGGATCATCGTCCTTGAAAAAGGGACGATCGTTCAGGAAGGAACACACACGACCCTCATAGAGGAAGAAGGCCCGTATAAACGCCTCTATGAATTACAATTCAGGGATGGGGCTCAGAAAAAGGTCATAAAGATCGGTAAAAAATGAAAACGATAAAATATTTTCTCCTCCTCACTATACTGCCGCCTTGCATCTATGTGGTCCTCACGCTCCTCAGGATGACATTGCGGTTCAAGCATATCAACAGATCGGCAGTGCGGGAAGTATGGGACAAAGGCGGCAACTTCATCGTCTGTTTCTGGCACGGAAGGCTGCTGATGATGCCCTTCGCAAAGCAAGGAGGCGGGGGGAAGGTCCTGATAAGCCGCCACCGGGACGGTGAATTTATTGCCAGGATCATCCGCTTTTTCGGGCTCGGCTCAATACGGGGTTCCTACAGAAAAGAAGGGAGCGTCTCATCCCTCAGAACAATATTGCAGGACCTGAAGCATAACGTCGACGTGGCGATCACGCCTGACGGTCCGAAGGGCCCGCGTTACAAGGTAAAGCAAGGCATCATAGAGCTTGCAAAGCTGTCCGGCAAGGCGATAGTGCCTGTCAGCTACGGTGCAAGTAAAAAAAAACTTTTCAGTCCTGGGACCGTTTTATCCTTCCCTACCCCTTTTCAACGATCTGTTTTTTCTGGGGAGACCCGATCCATATAAGTAAGGACAGTACTCCCGAAGATATTGAAAAAAAGAGGATCGAGCTCGAACAGACACTAATATCCATCACTGAAAAAGCGGACGCCATAGCATGTGGAAGATAGTTTACAACGTACTGACCTTTATCGCCCTTCCCTTTTTTCTCCTTTTTGCACTGGCAAAGAAAAAGATCAGGAAGAATATCCTTGAGCGATTAATACCGCAGGGGAACGCCGCCACCCGCGGTGCGCTGTGGATCCATGCCGCGTCCATAGGAGAGGCGCTGATAGCTGAAAACCTTGTCAATTATATGGAGGAGCACGCAGGGCTTCACCGGTTCCTCATCACTACCAACACGTACTATGCCGGTGAACTCCTTGAGAAAAAGCTCGGCAACTCTGTCCGGGTACAATCGCTGCCCCTTGACTTCATATACTCAATACGACGTTTTTTAAAGAACGTCAGGCCGCAGGCGCTTCTCATTATCGAAACAGAGATCTGGCCCAACCTTATATGGCTTACAAAAAAAGAAAAGGTACCTGTAATGATAATCAACGGGAGGATCTCGGACAGCACGGTCAGGCTCTACAAGCGTCTGACATTCTTCCTCAAGCACGTGTTCGCAGATATCGATTGCGTCCTTGCCCAATCGGAAGAACATAAGAACCGCTACATCTCTATCGGGATGGACCGCGGGAGGGTGATCAATACGGGCAACATCAAATATTACAGGAGATATGCAGAGGTCTCCGGCGATATACCCCGGAAAGAAAAGGTCATAACCTACGGCAGCGTCAGGGAGAAGGAACTTGATACGGTATTCGACACCATCAAAAGGCTCAAAGAGCGTTTTCCCGACTTTACTATCTTTGTGGCACCCCGCGAATTGCATCTCACCGAAACGATAGAAAACGAGCTCTCATCCTCTTTCAGGTGCATCAGGTACTCGGTTCTGAAAAAGACGCCATCCGCAGACGCGAATACCGACGTCGTTGTCGTTGATACTGTCGGTGACCTTCTCGGTATATACAAAGAAAGCCGGGTTGCCTTTGTCGGAGGCAGCCTCGCCCCCTACGGCGGGCAGAATATACTCGAACCCCTGTTCTTCGGCACCCCTGTCCTGTTCGGTCCCTTTATGGAAAACTTCAGGGATATAGCGAAAAAGGTGGCGGATAGCGGTGCTGGGATCGTCGTCAAGGACGGCGACGAGCTGGTGAAAAATATCGTTATGATCCTTGAGGATCCGGCACTGACAAAAAGGATGGGCGAGGCAGGGAAAAGGATCATCGAAGAGCAGCAGGAGGTAATGAAAAAGACCGTGGACATTATCGTAGAGAAGATACAACAACACCCGTGAATCGTAAGTCGTAAGGCGTGAGGGGAGAAAGGCAGCAGAGAGCGAAAGCTGAGAGTGAAAAACGAAGAGCAAAGAACAGAATATAAGTCCTATAGGTCTTATAGGACTTATTCGACCTATAACAGGAGGTTCCATGAAAGAGTTTTCAAATCTTGTTGAACTCGTGGCCACCTTGCGGGGAGAAGAAGGCTGCCCATGGGACAGAAAGCAGACCCTTCCTGCGTTCAAGACCTTTCTCCTGGAAGAGGTGTATGAACTCATCGATGCCATCGAAAAAGACAGTACCCAATCGCTCAGGGAGGAACTCGGTGATCTCCTCTTCCACATAATCTTTATTGCCAGGATCTGTGCGGAACAGGAACGGTTTGACATAAAGGATATCCTTGAAGCGGAATACCGTAAGATGTACAACAGACACCCCCATGTGTTTCTCAAAGAATCCTCTGAAAAACCTGTACAGATGAGGTGGGAGGAGATCAAGAAAGGGGAAAAGGAAGATTACTCGCTGTTGTCCAATATCCCCGTCAATATCCCTGCGCTGTTACGGGCGTATATCATTACCAGGCGCGTTGCGAGGGTCGGCTTCGACTGGGAAAAGCTTGAGGATATCTACGAAAAGATGCACGAGGAGATCGGGGAGCTCAAAGGGGCGGAAGAGGCAAAAGACATTGCCGCAATAAAGGAGGAGATCGGCGACCTTCTCTTTACCATCGTGAATATATCGAGATTTCACAACATCGATCCGGAGGATGCCCTGAGGTCCACTTCAGAGAAATTTATTCGGCGTTTTAATTATATCGAAAAAAATATAGACGTCGGTAAATCGTCACTTACCGACATGGACAACTTGTGGAATGAGATAAAAAATATGGAAAAGCAGGGGCACTAACCCCTGCTTTTTTATTCGGCTTTCGCTACATTTGCCGCCTGTGGACCCTTCGGACCTTTTACGATCTCAAATTCTACCTTTTCGCCAGTTTTGAGTGATTTGAAGCCATCCTGTTTGATGGCTGAGAAATGGACAAAGACATCTTCACCGTTATCCTGCTCGATGAACCCATACCCCTTTGAATCGTTGAACCATTTTACTTTACCTACTGGCATACTACAAAACTCCTTTCATATAATAGATTAAGCATGCTGCTTAAAGGGTATATTATGACTATTCTAAATAACCTGTCAAGCTAAATCTCAATAAAAATAGCTAAAATCAAGCTACAGACAAAAACTATACCCCTCCATGCCGGTAGGCGTTCCGTATCGGTCTGCTGACGGCAAAACCTATCAAGGCCCCTATGCCCGAGCCTGCGATACCCTGGATCGTCTGTACGCACACGTACCAGAAGGCATAGTGGAGATGCCAGATAAAGGGAGCAGAAAAAAAATAAAAATATATGTAGACGGTGAAACCCCTTAAAAGACCGGCCCCCAGGGCATTCATCCTTGTCTCGAGGTAATTCCTGCTTATCATGAAATAGAGTTCCAGAACAAAACCTGCAAGCAAGGCATACGGCCACCACAGGGGATTTATGCCCCGCGAGATGATCTGCGAGAGGAGGCTGTTCCCGAAGATAATGAAGGTCGCCGTACCGCATTTCGGCACGAGCCTGATGCCGACTACAAGCACTGCTGTAAAGGGTATGGAAAAGATAAATGCCTGGATAAAAGGTATACGGCTCAACCCAAACTTAAAGGGCAATGTCGCAATATAAAGAAGGCTGCAAAAGAGGGCTATTGTCACAATCTCCTGGAGGCTGAAACCCTGTATGATCCTCTGTTTCATGGCCCCATAGAATACGATCCCGCCGAGAATGAAAACAAAGATCAAAGACCCAGCATAGGCGCTCATCGTACAAGCCTCTGCCAGATCGCCAACACCAGTGCCAACGACATGACGGCAAAGGCGGCCCGGTCAAGGGATGTAAACCTGAGTTCCTTTATCTCGGTCCGTTTGCCGGTGAACCCCCTTACCTCTGCCGCAAGGGCGATCCTCCTTGCCTTCCTGAGACAGTCTATGGTAAGCGGGACTATAAGATAACGGAATCCCTTTATTCCACCGCGCAGCCCCTTCAGTTGTAACCCGCGGAGTTTCTGGGCGGTGATGATCCTCTTTGCCCCTTCCATAAGGAGGGGAAGAAAACGGATGCTTATTGTGAGCATGAAACCGACCTTTTCAGGGACGCCGAGTTTGTTTAACCCGAGGATAAGGTCAGAGGGATACGTGGTCATGACGATGACCATGCTCAGCAGGGCCGCGGAAAACAGCCTCATAGACTGGATCGCCCCGTAGAAGAGACCTTCCCTGTAGAGGTATATACCGCCGGTTAATCTCCCTATTATCGGTGTATCGCTGCGGATAATGGTAAATATGGGGGTCCTCGGCTCAAAGTAGTAAAAGAGGCCCTGCGATATCAATGTTGCGAACAATGCCGTTGCCATCAGATAAAACATAATCCTGATGTATGACGCAGGGGGTCGTATCAGAAAGAAGCCGCAGAGGAGCAGTATGAAGAGCACGAAGAGACTGCCTGCCGTATTGAGGATCACGATAAGACAAGCCAGTGTCAGACTCAAGAATATCTTTGTCCGCGCATCGAGGCGATGGAAGACGCTATCGCCGTTTAAGTATCTCACCGATCCGTCCTATCCTTTCCTCGCCTTTACCGGTATCCCCTTTTCCCTCAGCTCATCCGTCTTCTGTTGTGAATGCTCCAGGCAGAGGAATACCGGCTTATCGGCCATCCTGTTGTAGCCGGGGGCCCTTACAAGGCGCCACACGACGTCCTGTTTCCCGCAGACATCACACCTGCCCTCCTTTGTCTGCCATACCTCAAAATGGTCTGACCTGAATATGTAACGGTCCACCCAGAAGAATATCAACGAACCTATGAAATTGCCTATGAACGCCGCTATCCACGAATTCGTGACGCCATAGATTGCAAGCAGCCATATCACGGGCGCAAGCGTAAAGGTGCTGAGCTGCCATCGGCCCATATAGAGAAGGAGTTTTTTTATCATTTTTTCTGTCCTTTTCCGGAATGTTTTCTATCAAGGTGGATATACCTGTCTGCGTACCTTCCGGCCATAATATTGTGTGTGGCAAAGACCACGGTTACCCCCTGTTCCGTCAGGGCGCTGAGCAGGTCCATGAGATCCGACCAACTCTTTCGATCCAGTCCCGTTGTCGGTTCATCGAGGATCAATATCTGTGGTTCCAGCGCCAGGACCGATACGACTGCAAGAAGCTGCCGCTGACCGCGGGACAGTGTTTGCGGGTGCCGATCCCTCATCGATTCCAAGCCGCAGAGCCTTAAATATCTTTCTATGTCGATGGTCCTGCCTGTCTGTTTCGGACCGAACAATATCTCTTCCTCCACTGAATTTGTAAATAATTGTTCGTCAGGGTTCTGGAACAAAAAACCGACCTGCCCGACAAGGTCATCCATCTTCGGATTCGTTTTACCGAGTATGCGGACCTCTCCCGATGCAGGCCTTAAAAGTCCTGCCATGATCTTTAAAAGCGTGCTTTTCCCTGAACCGTTGTCCCCTACAACGGCTACCAATTCGTTTTTCCTGATCTCGATATCGATGTCCTCCAGCACGGGGTCTCCCTTTTTATATTCGAAACGGACGCCCTCCAGTCTCAGATGCACTGCCAGCTCCGGCGGGCGCTGCCTTCTCCGCGGCGCTGCGTCGTCCTCCGTGTTATGCGCGACCCTGCCGTTGATCTTCCCCCTTTCAAGCACAACGACCCGGTCGGCGAGTTGAGAAAACTCTTCATACTGGTGCTCGACAATGATCACCGTCTTCCCGTCGTCCTTTAGTCCCTTTACGATTTCGAGAAATTCTTTCCTCCCCGTTGCATCGATGTCCGTCGTAGGCTCGTCGAATAAAAAGATATCCGGACCCATGGCGTATACGGAGCTTATTACGAGCCGCTGCTTCTGCCCGCCGGAGAGGGTAAACGTCTCGGCATCCCTGAGATGCAACATACCCATTTCTGCAAGCGCCCTGTCGCTGCGCCGCATGATCTCGTCAGCGGGCATCATGAGATTTTCGCAGCCGAAGGCAACCTCATCGGCAACCTTCAGCATGAATATCTGGCTCTCCGGATCCTGGAATACGGTCCCTGCGAACCGCGATATCTCCCTCACCGGCAGTTTTCCCGGGGACAGACCGTTTATCGTTATCTCCCCGTCGGTCCTCCCGCCGAGGACATGCGGTATGAGACCGTTCAATGTGTAGAGGAGCGTTGTCTTCCCTGAACCTGTCGGGCCGACGATAAGGACGCACTCTCCATCGTGGATCTCCAGGCTTATATCCTGAAGCGCCGGGGTATGGGCCTCAGGGTAGGCGTAGGTAAGGTTTCTTATTGATATCATTTTTTCAGATTGTTGGTAAACAGATCGATGATACCCGCGTAGTCCTGTTCCGTCGGGTCTGAAAAAATAACATTCCGGAGATTGCCGTTCACCGCTGCCGCCGCTTCCTTTACCTCTGTGTACGAAGGCTTGCGGTATTGCAGGCCGTTGACGGGCATGTAACCGATAATGCGGTACGGGATATCCCTGTCGATCCCCCCTATGAACCTCGCAATGTTCAGGATCTCATCCTTGTCGATAAGCCCCGGGATATATACGCTCGACGACGAGAGCCCGATGTTGCTTTCGTGGAGATGTCGGAAATTTTCAAGTGATTGTCTATTTGATCTGCCCGTATACCGGATATGGATATCATCGTTCAAGGCCTTGATCGACATGGAAACGTGGCTCAGTCCCTCAAGGGACGGCAATATGAACCCGTTGGTGAGAAGCCGTACCTCGCATGAAAACTCGTCGTACAACCTCTTCGGCAATACGGCAAATTCGTCATTCTCAACAGGGTCTCCGCTGATTATGATAACCCGTTTCGGCGATACGGGCTTCAGGATCTCAATCACCTCCCGGAGATCCAAAAATCTGATCTCCTTAAAATTCACACGGGGATAGATCTTCTTCCAGTAACATCCTATGCAATGGAAATTGCAGCCGATGAAATAGAGGCTGCATGAATTCAGCTTTGGGTTATAGGTTATACGGTGAATGTTCATCTCAAAACCCCAGTATGGTCTCTCCGAACTGCGTCCTTTCCGGCGCCCTGTATGACGAAAAGCAGTCTCTGTCAAAGATATTGTCTACGGAGAGCGATAGGGTACGGCCTCAACATAGTATCTTCTTTGTGCTACTTTTTACCATTTAGTGCTATATTATAACAAAAAAATAATACTCCTCAATCTATCTCTTTCCCTGTGCTCGACATGCTCAACGTTCCGTGCTTTACCCCTTTGATCGCCTTCATAAGACCCATGAGCCTCTGAACCTCCGACGGATTACCCCTCACAGCTATGATCTCGAGGCAATTATGGTGATCGAGGTGTATATGCTGCGTTGAAATGATCAGCTTCTGAAAGTTGTGCTGGATATCGGTAATCTTGTTAAGCAGGTCTTTTCTGTGGTGGTCATAGATGAGCGTTATGGCGCCTGCAACGTCGTCGCCCTCAACCCATTCCTTTTTTATCAGTTCCTGCCTTATCATGTCCCTGAATGCCTCGGAACGGTTGGTATAGTTCCGCTCCTTGATGAAACGGTCAAATTTATCAAGCAAGGTCTTTTCCAGGGAAACGCCGAATCGTGTCAAATCAGACATATGCAACCTGTATTACTTTTTTTTAGAATAGTAACATGTTGAAAAAGGTATGTAAATAATAAAATCAACTTTTTATGAAGCCAGGCCGGCATTGTTCATAATCGCCGACAAGGGAAAGGTAGTATTGCGCTTCTTCTACCCTGTCCCGCCGCATTGCACCATTGGCGTAGATCCGGCACTTCCTCTTCAGTTCCTCGACCGCCTTTTCCCGCATGCTGTCCTTCAGACAGGGGTCTTTCAGTATCTTTACGATTGCCTCTATCCTGAACCTGTCCATGCCTGCGTATTGCCGTGAAAGCTGGTCTTCATGACCCCCTCTTTTTACTATCAGGGGCCTTTCTATAAAAAGTACCGGATACCGCGCGGTCACCCGGAGCCACATGTCATAGTCCTCGCACACAGGCAGCGATTCGTCGAAAAGCCCTACATCCTCAAAGACCTCTCTTCTTATGACCGCTGACGATGGACTGATAATACAGAGCGGAAGGCAATGTTCGAAGATCCTGCCGGAATATTTTTTATGGCGCAGCCTCTGGTTGAGCCTTTTTCCGTTCCTGATCCAGATCTCATCGGTATATGACAGGACATAATCCTGGTCCGCCATCTGTGCCATCTGCGTTGAAAGCTTCTTCTTTTTCCATAAGTCGTCGACATCGAGGAACGCGATGTATGCGCCGCCTGCCGTTTCTATTCCCTTGTTCCGTGCGCTGCTTATACCGCCGTTTTCCTTTCTGATGTACGTTACAGGCAGGTCTCCAACCTCGTCATGCGAGCCGTCCGTCGATCCGTCATCCACTACGATCACCTCCCTGTCCCTGTAGTCCTGCTCCAGGACTGAGAGTACGGCCTCTCTGAGAAACCTTCTCCGGTTATATGTGGTGATGATGACGGAAACCATTTTATCAGCTATCGGCTTTCAGCAATCAGCCAGAAACCCGTTAGGCGTAAGGCGGTAGGCGTTAGGCGATTAAACCCCTTACGACTTACGATTTACGACTTACGGGTTTATTCCACTGGTCTGTTTGAGGTGGAGCTTCATCGACATGTTCCACGGTCCCCTGGACAGGTCCACGGACCAGACCGGCATGACCATTGTGCTCTGGTAGTTCCGCTCAAAGCCGTTCTCTGACAATGATACGACCTCAACGGGAAAGGTCCAGATCTGCGCGGGCGTGTCCCATTCGAGGAGAATCTCAACGTCCTGATAGGGATCGAAGAGCGTCACCCTCTCCGACTGCCCGAGCGTATCCTTGATTGTCAGCGGGTACTTTGTGCCGCCGGCCTCCAAGAACCTGTCCCCGCCGGTACCGAGCAGCGAAAAGTTCCATTCCACCCCGAAACAGAACTGCCCCTCTATCATCCCTTCGAGGACGTAATCAACGGTGAGCGGGCCTGTCCCCTGCTGCATAACGACGTTCTTCCTGACAGTGAGCGGCGTGCCCTTTTCGCCCTGCCAGTAATGTCCCTTCTTCTCCATCGAGAGCTGTACCGCCTTCTTGTCCTTTTGTATAATGCCCTGATAGGGCTCTTTGACAAAATCCCCCGGCTCGAGATATCTCCCCCGGTAAAATGGCTCCAGGGTCACATCATTACCCATAACATGGTCGATGAGAGAACCCCTCCGGTACCAGTCATAATGGAGGTATTTGTCGAGCCCCTCTTCCTTTGCCATGACCATGTCATGGATGGTCTTCGTCCCGTCGGCAATGTTTGCGGAGAGCGCCAGTTTTATCTTTTCATGATATCCCTCGTACCGTCTCCTGAGGGTAGCCATGATATTGGCCGATGACGGTTTGTAGTCGAGCCCGTACAGCGTGCCCCCTTCTTTCAGGAAAAACGACGCCTCGAGCTCGTTGTTGCCCAGTATTGCCTCGTCATGGCCGTCGAAATTTATGTCCTCGATATATCCGTCAACAAAGGGCCTCTTCGGGTCAAGGAGTTTCCGCGCCTCAATGAGGTGCCGGTAGACGGACGCCCTCAGGTGGGGGAGATAAAGTCCGCCGAAGACGCCATGCCAGTAACTGTCATTGCACTGGGCCATGTACACGTGTCTTTTTGCCCCGGCGTTCCTCCCGGCCTTCTTTGACAGGCGGAGGGTCTTTTTGTGCATGTCGTTGCTTTCCGTGTACTTGACGAGAAAATTCTTGAAATAGCCGCCTCTCAGGAAACGTCTGTAGGGTATCTCCTTTTCATTCAACAGGTCGCCGTACTCTTTCGAGATCCCGGCAGGCAGAGACCATTCCCCCATCTCCTTATATGATTCGCAACCGAGGTAGATCCTGCCCTTCGGCGGTTTCGCCTCCATGTATTCGGAAAACGTCGTTGTCTTCAGCCACGCACTGTTCCCGGACAAATATTCAAAAAATGACCGCAGCCATCCTTCCTTATAGACGTAATCGAATGTCCCGGGCCAGAGGCCGAACTTTTCGCCGTCGTCGCCGAAGACAACGAGGTCTCCTCCCTGTTCTTCAATCCCCTTCAGGTATCCGTCGAGGACATCGATCTGCTTGAAGGGGATCGCGTAACGGAGGAATTCAAGACCGGGGAAGATCGAGAGGGGGTGTCCCTCATATTCCGTGATAAAATAACCGTAGAGGTCTTTCTCGTCAAGGCCCACGGCCTTAAAGTGGTTGTCGTCAACGAGGGTAAAGGCGATCCCGGCCTTATGGAGCACCCTGGGGATATAGGGCTCGTAGACCCTCTCCGCGAGCCACATACCGGCCGGTCTCTCTCCGAAGACGTCTTCCATAAGGTCCATGTGCGTTGTTATCTGGCTCACCCCGTCCTCTTCGCTCAAAAGGGAAAAGACAGGCTCGTACATGCCGCCGGAGATGATCTCCAGTTGGCCCCTCTTCTTCAGTTGTTTAAGGAGCTTGATATATTCAGGCTTGTGCTCCCTGAGCCACGAAAAGAGAAAACCGGAAAAATGGAGGTTTACCTTGATATCTTCAAAATCTTTCAGGACATCAAAAAAAGGCATATACGATTTCGCATATGCCTCTTCAAGTATAAAGTCCATATTCCCGACGGGCTGATGATTGTGGATGCAGAGGATAAAATTCATTGCGTCCTTTTTGAAATGGCGGGGTCGACGAGAATTGAACTCGCGGCCTCCGGCGTGACAGGCCGGCGTTATAACCAGGCTTAACTACGACCCCGCTTAAATGGTAGGCGGAACAGGTTTTGAACCTGTGACCCCCGGCTTGTAAGGCCGATGCTCTCCCGCTGAGCTACCCGCCCGATCCGGCACAATATAGCAGGTTCAACGATAAATGTCAATCAAACCCTCAGGCAATCTCTGCCTCTTCTTCGTAAATGAGTATGGGTCTTTCGTGGTTCACGATGACCTCTTCACTGACAACACACTCCTTCACGTTGGAGAGCGCCGGGATCTCGTACATCACGTCGAGCATGACCTTCTCCATGATGGACCTCAAACCCCTGGCACCCGTCTTCTTCTTCATGGCATCCTTCGCAATGCCCCTGAGCGCGCCTTCCGTGAAGGTAAGCTTGACGTTCTCAAGCTCGAAGAGTTTTTTGTACTGTTTAACGATTGCGTTTCTCGGTCTCTTCAGGATCTCCACGAGGTTCTCCTCGCTGAGCTCATCAAGCGTGGCCGTGATCGGCAGCCTGCCTATGAATTCTGGGATCAGGCCGTATTTCAGGAGGTCTTCGGGCTGGATCTCCCGCATCAGTTCCGAATACATCTTGTCCCTGCCGCCCTCCACGTCGACGCCGAACCCGATGCCCTTCTTGCCGATCCTGCTTGCCACAAGCCCGTCTATGCCGTGAAAGGCGCCGCCGCAGATGAAGAGTATATTCCCAGTATTGACCTTGATATAATCCTGCTGGGGGTGCTTTCTGCCGCCCTTCGGAGGGACGTTTGCTATCGTGCCCTCTATGATCTTCAAAAGCGCCTGCTGGACCCCCTCACCGGAGACGTCCCTTGTGATCGACGGGCTGTCGGTCTTCCTCGATATCTTGTCGATCTCATCGATGTAGACGATCCCCCGCTCCGTTCTCTCCACGTTGTAATCGGCAGACTGGAGGAGGTAGAGGATGATGTTCTCCACGTCCTCGCCGACATATCCCGCCTCGGTCAACGTCGTTGCGTCTGCAATAGTAAAAGGCACGTGGAGTATCTTCGCAAGTGTCTGGGCAAGCAGCGTCTTGCCCGAGCCGGTAGGACCTAAGAGAAGGATATTGCTCTTCTGGATCTCCACGTCATCGAAATGGGTCTTCGCCTCTATCCTTTTGTAGTGATTGTACACCGCCACGGAGAGGACCTTTTTCGCATGGTCCTGGCCGATAACGTAATCGTCAAGGAGCTTCCTGATCTCGTGAGGTTTCGGTATGGACGTCTTGATATAATCGAAACGCTCCTTCTTGGCCTCCTCCTGTATGATCTCATTGCAGAGCTCTATACATTCGTCACAGATGTAGACCATGGGGCCTGCGATGAGCTTCTTCACCTCATCCTGACTCTTCCCGCAAAAGGAACAGTTCAACTTGATCGTCCTCCCGTTGTTTCTCTTAATCATGCTATATCCTCTTTTCGACTATTTGGTCTACGATGCCGTATTCGATGGCCTGTTCGGGGCTCATGAAAAAATCCCTCTCAGTATCGGCGGCTATCTTTTCGATGGGCTGACCGGTATGCTTTGTAAAGATCTTGTTGATCTCGCTGCGCATCCTCAGGATCTCCCTTGCCTGTATGTCGATATCGCTGGCCTGCCCCTGCGCGCCTCCAAGGGGCTGGTGTATCAGTATCCTCGAATGCGGCAGGGCGTATCTCTTGCCCTTTTCTCCTCCGGCGAGCAGAACGGCCCCCATGCTCGCCGCCTGACCGAGGCACATGGTGACGATCGGCGGCTTGACGTACTGCATTGTGTCGTAGATCGCAAGCCCGCTTGTCAGATATCCGCCGGGGCTGTTGATATAAAGGAAGATGTCCTTCGCGGGGTCTTCAGATTCAAGGAACAGGAGCTGGGCTATGATAATGTTCGCTACGTTGTCGTCGATGCTGGTGCCGAGAAAAACAATCCTTTCCTTTAAAAGCCGGGAGTATATATCGTAGGCCCGTTCCCCTCTCCCGTCCTTTTCAATGACTATTGGTACAAGATTCATGATTTCTCCTTAATCATCGCATTATCACGGAGAAAATTGATCGTCCTCTCCTCTATGATGTTGCTCTGCAGATTGCTCAGAAGATTATACTGCTCGTAAAAACTCCTGACATCGCTGTACGGTCTTTTGGCATCCTCGGCGATCTTCTTTATCCGCTCCTGGACGTCGTTCTCGTCGGCCTTGATGCCTTCTTTTTCCGAGATCTTCGTGATCATGATCTCCGTCTTGATACGCGTCTCGGCGCTCTTTTCAAAATCCTTCCTGAACCTTTCCTCGATCGCCCTTGCCTCTTCTGCGGTCAACCTGTCAGGCTTGAACCTTGATTTCGCGTCTTCTATCATCGCCTCGACACGTTTCTCAAGCAATATCCTGGGAACCAATATCTCAGCGCTGCCTATCAGCGTATCCATGATCTTCTGCGTGATCCCTTTATTTCTCAGATTCTCTTTTTCTTTGTGTATCTCTTCCCTCATGCCCTTCTGCAGCGCCTCCATGTTCTCAAAACTCAGGTCCTTGGCAAACTCGTCATTCACTTCGGGGAGGCGTTTTTCCTTGATCTCCTTCATCGTTACCTTGAACTGCAACGTCTTATTCGCTATGTCCTTATCGGGATAATCATCGGGGAACGACACGGTTATCTCTTTTTCTTCATTCTCCTTCATCCCGAAGATCTCATTTTCGAATTCAGGCATCAGGGTAGAACTCCCGAGTTCCATAGGATATGCCTCGGTCCCGACCCCCTTGATCGGCTTCCCGTCCTCGTATCCCTGGTATTTGACAATAACGAGGTCCCCCTTCTGTGCCCCTCTGTCGCCCTCTTTCGCGACTATCTCCGCGTGCATCTGCTGCAACCCTTCTATCCTTTTTGCAACGTCGTCGTCGGTAACCTCGATCGGCTCAACCTCCACCTCGATACCTTTGTAGGCCGGAAGCTCAATCTCCGGGATCACCTCACACTCAAGGACGTAACCGTGTTTGTCTGCCTCATCGATAAAATCCACCACCGGCTGCCCCACAGGATTGACCTTCGCCTCTTCGAGTGCATCGAACATCGTCTCCTGCACCATCCTTTTCTTCAGTTCATCGGTGATGTATTCCTTATAATAGCTGGTAATCATCGACCTCGGCACCTTGCCGGGTCTGAAACCTTTTATCTTTGCCTGTTTTTGAAGCTCGCCGTAGATCCTTTCCCTTAATTCGTTTATCTTTTCGACAGGGAGGGTCACCTCTACCTTTTTCTTTATGCTGTCAACGTTTTCTACCTGAACTTTCATCAATTCCTCCGGAGCATGCATGGGAACTATATATTTGTTTTCCCGATAAGCTGCCTTATTATAAACACAACTCCTCAAATTATCAAGATGTTTGGGACGTGCGAATGAATATTGACACCCCTGTCGGGTAACTGTGAAATTTTCTTGACGTTATCCCGCAACTGTGTAATAACGTTACATATCAAACAAATAAAGTTAACAAGGGGGAAGATATGAATTCAGTGGTGGTTCTTATTTTAGGTCTCGTTGTTGCTTTTATCGGTTACCGTTTCTACGCTAAACATATCGATGCCAAGGTTATCAAGGCCGACCCGAAAAGGGCTACTCCAGCCAAGATGTACATGGACGGCGTGGAGTTCATGCCCACAAGCAAGAACATCCTCTTCGGCTACCAGTTCAAATCGATTGCCGGTGCAGCCCCTATCATCGGTCCCATTATCGCGATACAGTGGGGATGGCTTCCGGCCCTGATATGGATACTCGCAGGCACCTTCTTCATCGGCTGGGTCCAGGACTACTCGAGTTCGATGGTGGCGATGAGAAACGACGGCGCCTCATTCGGGGGCTTAAGCCACAAGCTGATCTCGCCAAAGGCGAGGATCATCCTTCTCGCCTTTATCTATTTCTACCTCCTCCTTATCGCCGGGGCATTCGGGAACGTTGTAGTAAGCACCACCATTGCATTGAAGGCCGCCCCCATGGCATGGCTGCTCCTCACCATCGGAGGTATCCTTGCCGGCCAGATGATATACCGCTGGAGAAAGGACATTATACTCACCACGATCGTTTGCGTTATTATTGCCATGGCAGGCATATGGTTGGGCAGCAAGGCCCCTTCCGACAGCATAATCGGTACAGACCTTGCCAACAGCAGGTGGCTATGGGCGATCGCGGCGTTCGTCTTCTGTTATTTCGCGGCAGTCCTGCCGATCTGGCGTTTTGCGCTCCCCATCAACTACGTTGCCTCATATATCGTCTTCCTCGGGCTCTTTTTCGGGATAATCGGCATCTTCATACTCCATCCCGACTTTACCCTTCCTGCATACACCGGTTTCTCGATCAAGATCGGCCCCATCTGGCCTATCATGTTCGTTACCATCGCATGCGGCGCTATCTCGGGCTGGCACAGCATAGTGTCGAGCTCCGGTACAGCCAGGCAGCTTGAGAATGAGCTTGACGCCCGTCCCGTAGGCGGCGGGGTGATGTTCGTCGAGATGATGCTCGCGCTGTTCGCCTTAGTAATAGCCGGGACCATCTATGCCTCATCGGCCGAATACGGCGCAGCCATTGCAAAAGGCCCCGGCGGCATCTTCGCTGCCGGCGTATCGAAATTCCTTGGCGCCATAGGGATGCCGGCCGATCTGGGGAGGTCCTATGGCAGTGTTATGATGATCGTTCTCGCAATAACGATCATGCAACTCGTTATCCGTTTCATGAGGGTCGCCACATCAGAGCTTCTGAGCGACATAAGTCCTGTATTCAGAAACCCTCATGTAGGGACATTCATCGCATGCATACTCGGTATGGTGCTTGTTCTGACGGGATGGTGGCAGTATCTGTGGGTACTTTTCGGAGGAGCAAACCAGCTCATGGCATCCCTTGCCCTGCTTTTGGTGACGGCATGGCTCATGTCCGAAGGGAGACCGTCTGCATGGGCGTTCTGGCCGATGATCTTTATGTTCATCACGACAATCGCCGCCCTCCTGTATACATCCTACAGCCTGCTCCAGAAGGTCATTACAGGGGCAGTGAAGGGTGAGGCCCTCATCGGGAATACATTGATGGGCCTCGTCGGTTTCTTCCTCGTCATCGCCGCCCTTATCCTTGGTTCCGAAGGGATGAAGGCATTGAAGCGGTACAGGACAGCGATAAAGACCCAGGCTGCAGCGGCAGCCAAGGCGTAGTATCGTATCTCCGGCCCCGGGCAGCTTGCTGTGCGGGGCCTGTAATGTTCGGTAATAAAAGTTTAAGGAGAAAGGCAATATGTCGGAAGAAAAAAAGAAAAAAGGTGGTTTTTTCGGCGCAGTTAAAGAATTTGTATATGGTGTAGCGGCACACGATTCGGCACGTTTTGCCCTCAAGTCGCGGGCGAGCATGGAACACCTCTTTATCCTTATTACAATGGGTGATATGCTCGGGGTGCCGATCCTTCCGCCTTATTACTCTTTACGCCTCCTGCCCTATGTCGTCCCCCAGATCTCAACATGGAAGCGGAGGATGCTGAAGGAAAAAGACCTGACAGACGGACTGGCATAATACAAGAGTTATGGATAACGGACATGATCCGAAAAAACTCCGAACTCCGAACTCATAGCTGTAAACTACTACAAGGGGGTGGTTCCCATTTCATTAATAAAAATCTTTGATGAATTTCCGGATCGGCGTTACATTATGTTCGGCGGCAAAGGCGGACTCGGCAAAACGACCTTCTCTGCAGCCACTGCCTACTATCTCGCAAAACAGGGAAAACGTGTCCTCGTCTTCTCCGTAGACCCTCAGGCATCTCTCAGCGACATATTCAAAAAGGACATATTCGGCAAGGGACCAACAGAGATCATGCCGAACCTCTATGCCCAGGAGATCGATGCAGACCGCAGGGTCAGGGAATACCAGCAGGAGATACGAAAAAAGATCATCGACATGTACGGCATGAATGCAATACCCGACGAGATCGAGAGCTATATCCAGGCAGCGGCAGCGGAGCCTGCAATGGAAGAGAGCGCCATCTTCGATGAGGTTGTCGACATCGTCGTGCAGGGCGGGTACGATTATTACATCTATGACCTCGTACCGCTGGGCCACGCGCTGTACTACCTCAGCATGGCATCGGTATACGATGAGTGGATAGACAAGATCACCAACCTTCGCCAGCAGATGCGGGAATACGACCAGGTCGCGGCCGTCATACGGCGCGACAAGGAACTCGACGAGGACGCAATCCTCAACGAACTGCTCTACATCAAGGAGCGGATCAATAAATCATCGGGCATATTGACCGATAAGGAGAAGACCGCCTTTTTCTTCGTCCTGACACCTGAGGAGATGATAATCAACGATACCCTCAAGGCAGCGGATCTCTTTGCGAAATTCGACGTGCCGCTGAGCGGGTATATCATCAACCGCGTTCTGCCTCCCGAGCTGAGGAACCAGCAGATACCGGAGTATCTCAAGAACAGGCTCACGATGCAGGAACATTATCTGAAGGTCATCGACGAGGTCTTCAAGGGCCAGATACTCGCCTCTGTTCCGGAGATGGAGCGGGACATCACCGGTCTCGGCATGATCGAAAAGCTCGCAGACAAGATGTTTTATTGAGATCATTCTCATAAACAAGGAGTTTCTCATGAACCAGATCACAACCAGCATGACAAAATTCATGAACGATCACCCGAATCTCAAATATATCTTCTTCGGGGGGAAGGGGGGTGTCGGCAAGACCGTTATGGCCGGCACGGCAGCACTATGGTCTGCGAAGCAGGGCAAGAAGACCCTCCTCGCTTCTACAAACCCGGTCCACAGCCTTTCCAATCTCTTTGAAAAGGATGTCTTCGGCAAAGAAGTCGTTGTCTGTGACCACGACAAGTGCTTCGCCTTTGAGATCGACACGAAGGATACGATAGAGCGGTCAAAGCAGGAGATCAGGGAGAAGATAAACTGGTTTCTCAGGTTTGCCGACCTCACGACAAAGGCGGATGACTTTGTAGAGTCGGCGACGATGAACCCTGCTTTTGAAGAGTCCGCCATGTTCGAGAACATGACGGACATCATGTTCAAGGACGAATACGATTTCTATGTCTTCGATACGGCCCCTACGGCAAACGCGCGGAGGCTGCTCGGCATGTCGAAGGTCTATTCTCTCTGGGTGGAAAAGATGCTGAAGAGCCGCGAGGAGGCAAAATCACTCAGGGAAATGCTCTCCTTCTCCAAGAAGAACGAGGCTGACCCCCTGATGGACTACCTCCTCAGCTTCAAAGAAAGGATGGCAAAGGCGCAGAGCCTTCTCACCAACGACCAGCTTACGGCGTTCTTTTTCGCGACCCTGCCTGAAAGCCTGCCCATCGCCGTCATCACGAGGTTCATCAACTGGTTCTATGAATTCGGCATTCCCGTCGGCGGCGTCGTCGTAAACGGCATTATCCAGAAGGACCAGGTCAGTAAAGACGCATCGGAGTTTGTCCTCAACAGGGTCAAGATGCAGGATGAACACATGGAGGAGATCTGGGAGATCTTCGGCGACAGGGTAAGGGCCGTGATACCGCTTTTCGAGACAGAGGTGAAAGGTGCCGCTATGGTCGAACGCATGGTGGATCATCTCTTTACATAGTAAAACAACGTGAAAGGTAAAAGGTTCTTTCCTCAAAGATTTGTTTAACATTTCACTTTTCACCTTTCACATTTCACTTTATATGCACGGCGGCATCTTTAAAGGGATTCCCTTTTCGTCCCAATATATCTATTAACCATAAGGGGTTTCAATGAGACATTCTATGAGTAATTACGCAATATGCAGGATAGTGCTTATTGTGGCGTGCCTTGCAGTCATTACGGGTTGTGCGAACGTTGAAAGGCAGGGCAAGCCTGCTGCCGTACCGGAAATCCGTCCGGGCGTCCTGGCAGGCTATCTTGCAAGCAAGGAGGTCCCGGACAGCTCTTTCCTGCTCCCCCCTCCCCCGGCTCCAGGCTCGGCCAAGCTCGCATTCGATGAGGAGGTAAGCAGAAAGAATCTTGCACTGCGGGGTACGCCGCGCTGGAAACAGGCCGCGCTGGACGCCGAACTGACGTTCCCCGATGCGGCAGGTACGTTCTCATGCGCGATCAACGCCCCCATCACCGAGCAGGATACCCCGCGCCTGTACACGCTGTTACGCCGTATCCGAACCGATGCAAGCCGATCGACACACAGCGCAAAGAGTAAGTACATGCGTGTCCGTCCGTTTGTGGTGAATAACCAACCCACCTGCTCGCCCGATGAGGAAAAGAGCTTACGGAAGAACGGCTCTTATCCTTCCGGTCATACCACGATCGGCTGGGCATGGGCGCTTGCCCTCACTGAGATCGCACCCGACCGGGCCAACGCGATCCTCGCACGGGGCCGGGCCTTCGGAGAGAGCCGCTTGGTATGCAACGTGCACTGGCAGAGCGATGTGACCGAGGGGTATTTCATGGGAACAGCCACCATCGCCCGTTTGCACGGCGACCCTTCGTTCCGTGCCGATGTGGAGGCTGCCAGGGAGGAACTCGCTGCCGTCCGCGCCAGGGGTCTCAAGCCAACGCGCGACTGCAAGGCAGAGGCCGAGGCATTAGGATACTGACCATTCCAATGCAAATCGATATAAAAGATCCTGACCGGAAATACGGATCCTGATATCCAATGTTCCAAGCCCGGATGTCTTGGCAATGATTACGTCTTGCGCGCTTTTATTTAGGTGCTATACTTTGTATATGATTTAGGAGTATTCGTCGTACATTGGGGAGTATTATGGAAATTAAGTTCCATATAATCTCACTCAATACTACGTTATTCCGCACTGATCACACTACCTGCAATTCTCGGCAAAAGGAGCTTTAGCACATGAAAATCGAGCAAAAAATATGGACAAAAACAGACGGGTGGAAACCAGGATCGCCCGGGGCCATTGCGGAATCTGCACAACTGGTCCTGGCATTTGGCGCCACATCAATATTTAGAAAAAAAAGACTATTTAATGAGGTCAAAAAGATATACCCGGAAGCATACATGTTCGGCTGCTCAACAGCCGGTGAAATTTGTAACACCAGCGTGCTGGACGATTCGTTGTGCATCACGGCAGTACGCTTTGAACACACACAATTCAAGGGTGCCAAAGTAAGGCTAAAGGAGGTAACAAACAGTTTGCAGGCCGGCGGGTATTTGGCACAAGCCCTTCCCCCTGCAGTTCCGGCAAGGGCATCCGGCAAAAAGGATGAACTGGTACACGTCCTCGTGCTCTCTGACGGTCTGCAGGTCAACGGGAGCGATCTGGTTCGCGGATTGATCCAATATCTGCCCGAAGGTGTCACTGTAACAGGTGGGCTGGCAGGAGATGGCGACCGTTTCGGAGAAACGTTCGTGCTGTGCGATAACATTGCGGAAAAAGATACTATTGCCGCGCTGGGGTTATACGGTAACCGGTTACGGGTTGGCTATGGTTCTTTGGGAGGTTGGGACCCTTTTGGTCCTGAAAGGATTATCACCAGGTCGGAAGGAAATATATTATATGAACTGGACGGGCATTCCGCCCTGGGGCTATACAAAAAATATCTGGGAGAACATGCGAAAGGACTTCCTGCCACCGGGCTTCTGTTCCCGTTGAGTCTTCGTATCAAAACCGGAGAGACCGGAGTTGTTCGCACAATTTTGTCTGTCGATGAAATAGAGCAGACTATGACATTTGCAGGGGACGTTCCCGAAGGCGCATATGCGCGCTTTATGAAGGCAAACTTTGACCGGCTGATCGATGGTGCTATCGGGGCAGCAAAAACAAGCTACAAGGCTATCGGGGAAAATACCCCCGGCTTAGCTATCCTCATCAGTTGTGTCGGGAGAAAACTCGTCCTCAAACAACGAGTAGAGGAAGAGGTTGAGGGCGTGCGTGACATACTGGGTGATCACGCGGCGCTGACAGGATTCTATTCCTATGGCGAGATATCTCCGTTCACTCCCGGCGCGAAGTGTGAATTACATAACCAGACAATGACGATTACCGCGTTCCTGGAGAAATAGTTTGGAAAAGATGCATAATTTACTGAAACGCCAGCTCAAACGATGTTTTGGGGAGAGCTATTCTATCCCGGAGGAATTCAAGAGGTTCATTGATGCGGTCAACGACGCCTATAAAGAATCTGATATAGATCGCGAGATGCTTGAACGTTCGCTCGAACTGAGCTCGGAGGAATTACTTGAGGCAAACTCTGAAATGCGGGCCATTTTTAAAGCCATGCCAGACCTGTTATTCCGACTTGACAATCAGGGTATAATTCTTGATTATAAAGCAGGTTTTACAACTGATTTTCTGATCCAGCCGGGTGAACTTCTTGGGAAACGAATCCAGGACATTCCCGTCAAACATGTCGGAGACCAATTCCGCGATGCAATCCGACAGGTACGAAAAAAAAGATCTGTTGTCAGTATCGAGTATTCACTGGCGCTGCAAAAACAGGAGAAGTTTTTCGAAGCAAGACTCATGCCGTTGTCTGAAAATGAAATAGTCGTCATTATACGGAACATTACCAAACGCAAACAGACGGAAGAAGAACTCCGCAAGAGTGAGGAAAAATTGAGAGCCATCATACAAGGCTCCCCGATACCCCAGTTCGTCATCGATAAGGATCATACAGTCATTTACTGGAACAGGGCCTTAGAAGAATGCACAAAAATGAAGGTACAGGACATGGTCGGCACGAAGAATCACTGGAAGGCATTTTATAACGAAGAAAGACCATGTCTGACAGATCTTCTGGTAGACGAAGATATTGAAATGATCCCTACCTGGTATAGCGGGAGATATAATGCATCAAAGCTTATTGAGGGAGCCTATGAAGCAGTGGATTTCTTCCCAACGCTCGGGAAGCAGGGTACATGGCTGTATTTCACCGCAACGGCGATCAGGGACACCAGGGGCAATATCATCGGCGCCCTGGAAACGCTCGAAGATGTTACTGAGAGCGTCACATCAAAAGAATCATTGATACAGGCAGAGAAGAAATACCGCGGCATTTTCGAAAATGCCGTCATGGGAATCTTTCAGTCGACTCACGATGGCCGCTACTTTAGCGTCAATCCTGCCGGGGCTATAATGTATGGATATGACTCGCCCGAAGAGATGATACGGTTGATTACCGATACGTCAAGACAGATATATGTTCATCCAGGAGATCGGGCAAGGCTGTTGAACTTATTGGAGATCCACGGATCCGTCGAGGGTTTTGAGGTTGAGCATTATCGTAAGGATGGAAGCAAGATATGGGTATCCATGAATGCCCGTTTAATCCGCGATAAAAGCGGGATAACAAAATCTCATTACGAGGTGATCTCGGAAAACATTACATCACGCAAGCACCTTGAAGCCCAACTCCTCCAATCCCGGAAGATGGAGGCTATCGGCACCTTGGCGGGTGGCATCGCCCACGACTTCAACAACATACTTACAGCACTCATCGGCTACGGAAATCTCCTGCGGGGGAGAATGGGCAAAGACGACCCGCTACGCGTTTACGTGGAACACATCCTCCACTCATCAGAAAAGGCTGCCAACCTCACCCAGAGCCTTCTGGCCTTCAGCAGGAAACAGGTCATAGAACTAAAACCTTATAAAATACATACTATCATCAAAGAGATTAAAAAACTTCTGGAGCGGCTCCTCACTGAGGATATCGAGCTCGAGGTCAGATTCTCCGACAAGAACACAACGGTTATGGCAGACGTGACCCAGATGGACCAGGTATTGATGAACCTTGTCACAAACGCACGGGACGCCATGCCCAATGGAGGTACACTGATCATTGAAGTGTGTGAGGTCGAACTTGATAATGCTTTCATCGCGGAGCACGGCTACGGCCAATCCGGCGCCCATGCCCTTATCTCTGTATCTGATACCGGCATCGGCATGGATGAATCAACGAGAAAGAGGATATTTGATCCCTTCTTTACCACTAAAGAGATCGGAAAGGGGACAGGCCTCGGTCTCTCTACGGTCTATGGCATTATAAAACAACACAACGGATATATTGATGTTGAAAGCCAACCGGGAATGGGGACAGTCTTTCGCATATACCTTCCCACAGTAAAAGCAATGAGGGAAGAAGCGACCCGTATCCCTCCTGCCATGAAGGGCGGAGTTGAAACCATCCTCCTTGCCGAAGATGATCCCATGGTGCGAAACCTTGCAAAAGAAATCCTCACTATGACAGGATATTCAGTAATAGAGGCCTTTGATGGGGAAGACGCCATTCGGAGATTCAAGGAAAAGAAGGATGTCATAGCACTTATGATCCTCGATGTAGTAATGCCGAAGAAGAATGGACGCGAGGTCTACGAGGAGATACGGAAGGTAAAACCCGACATCAAGGTCATTTTCACCAGCGGGTACACCGGGGATGTGGTCCTTGACAAAGGGATTCGTGACGATATCGTTGACTTTATCACAAAACCCCTCCTGCCGGATGACCTCCTTCGGAAAATAAGAACAGTGCTCGATAAATAGGGCAAAACAAATAAAGAGATACTGAATGTACTGCCCCAACCCCGAATGTCCGGATTTCAAGCAAACGGGTGTCCCGGGAGAATATGGAAAAGAACAGGGGATCAGCCCTTAACAAGGGAAAGGGAGAAATATGCTGCGTCTGGCGTAGAAGGGCGGAGGAGAATAAATGTACATGTGGGGGGCATCAGGAAAGTTACGGAAGTTACCAATGTCCCTGAATGTCGTGCAGATCGCCGCATCGTTTCACTCCTTACGATGATAATAAAATACGGTAACGTGTACCCGGATTTAAACGGTCAGGCCGGAGCTGTTGCCGGCTTCCAGGATATCTACACAAAGGACATAGGTCCGGTTGTCGAATCCATTGAAGGTCGTTGCGATAGTCCTGCACAGATTACCGGTAGCAAAAGAGATGTAGCTGTCCGTGGTGTATTTTGGCAGGCCCGAATCAATAAGGACGTAAAAATACTCTTTGAGCGACAGGTCATTGCCTCGCTTGGCGGACTGAAAAATCTTTCGCCTTGATACGTTCGCGTTGCCGTTAATGATTGTATCGGTGCATTGTATGCCCTTTCCATCCAGGATATACAGGGCCTCTACGTAAGGGAATTCGCCGATGATCTCCTGAAGCAGCCCGTTGAACCTGTAGGCCTCGCTTTTTATCAGCTTTTCCACGATGTATTGTACCGTGTTGTCATAGACCTGATGCCTCTTTCTTGCCGATTCGATCCTTCTGACTTTGAGGTGCTTAAAACGGTCCTTTATCTGAGACATCACCTCTCTGGCATTTTCGGTAATCCCGGTATTATATGGTTGAGGCCGGGCAAGAAAATATCCTTGTGCAAAATCAGCATTGAATTCCATGGCCCACAGAAGCTCTTCCTCTGTCTCCACCCCCTCGGTGAGTACGAGGGCCCCTATCTTCCTCGCAAGGTTTCCCAGAGACTTAAAAACCTCTTGCTTGTAATAGTTTTTGTCGAGGTCTTTTGCTATTGACCTGTCGATCTTGATTATGTCAGGCTTGATAGCGGCTATGCGATCGAAGTTCGAATATCCCGATCCTACGTCGTCCAATGCGATAAGAAATCCCCTTGGCCGGTAGAAATCCACGAATTCGATCAGGTTGGCCATGTCGTTTACCTTGGATTCGATGATCTCTATAACCACATTCCTCGGATCTATCTTCCTTCCTATTACCTGTTCGAGCAGATAACCGTTTCCCGGGGGGACAGTATCGAGAAGGGAACTCTCAAGGTTGAGGAACAACAAAGAATCCTCATTATCCTGTATGCCCCTGTAGACTTCAAAGACCGCTTCCCTGCAAAGACGGTCCAGATCTACCAACCTGTTTTCCCTTCTCGCCGCTTCAAAGAGCATGAGGGGCGGGATTGTTTCACCGCGGGGGCCGATTCCCCTGGACAAGCCTTCGTATCCGATGACCGAGTGGTTTTTAAGAGAAAGGATAGGTTGAAAATGGACCGTGACAGACTTCCGCTGCAATATCCCGAAGAGATCATGGCTGCTTAACATGGGGTTCCCGAACAAGAAACAAGGTCATATTTCCTCATAACGGCCTGACCGTTCTGTTTGATCAGTAATCATGCATCTTTTAAAGAATAGATTTGCGGTCTGCAAAGACCCGACATTTTCACGTCGGTGTGAAGGATGGTAGCACTTCGTCGTCTACTGTAACTCTGAATCTGATTATCACATGCACCCCGGGATATGTCAACGAAAATGCGATATTTTAACCAAACATTCGGTGTATTGCCCTGTCGTCTTTCATCGGCGACCTGTTAACACCGGCTTCTACATTTCATTGCAATCTTTCTTATTCTTTATTAGTTGACAGCGGCATACGCAGGCCGTGAATTCACCGCTCTTTTCTCCTTATGCCCACAGGTGATAAATGAAGAAAATAGAAAAAATTGTTTCTACCTTTTAAGGTATTGTGTTATAAGATAGCCACATTGCTTGTCATCGGCAAAAAAAATCACACTCACATGAATCCACATGTGATACCAGCCATTTCCATTCATCAGCATACAATTCATCTCGACAGGGGGCCCGATGAGAGATTCCTCCAGAACAAACCAGGAACTGCTCGAAGAGATATCCGTCTTAAAGCAGCGGATCAAGGAACTGGAAGAATATGAAGCAAGGCGCAGCAGGGACAAGGAAGGTCGATGGAGGAGTAACTACCCGTATCATTCCTTTTTTGATCTCGCCCCGGATCCCATGGCGATCACCAATCTTGATGACGGACGCATCATAGACATCAATCAGGCCTTTGTCACACAGTCTCATTACTCACGGGAAGAACTGGTAGGCCACACCACCATAGAACTCGGTATTTGGGCGAACGAGATAGACAGGAATGCAATGCTCGGCCGCCTGCGAGATACAGGGTCTGTTGAGAACCTTGAATTGGTATTCAAGAAAAAAAACGGCGAGGTCCTGCATGCCGTATTTTCCGGCAAACTTATCGAGATAGGGAATCACAGATGGTTCTTGTCCGTCTCCCGGAATATCACGGAGCGTAAGGAGATGGAAAACACCCTCCGCCAGAGCGAGGAAAAGTACCGCAGCATCTTCGAAAACTCTATAGAGGGCATCTGCCGGACTACCGGGGAGGGGAGGTTCCTCACGGCAAACCCTGCATTCTTTCGCATGTTGGGGTACGACTCCTATGATGAGATGGCCGAATCGATTACGGACATCTCCCGCCAACTCTGCGTGCATCCGGAAGATTGTAAATATCTCATGGAGGTAGTGAAACGGGATGGCCTGGTAAGGGGATTCAGAACGCAGTTCTATAAAAAGAACGGAGACAAGATATGGGTTTCCATCAACATATGGAGCGTCTATGATGCAAATGGAAATCTTCTTTATTTCCAGTGCATGGGCGGCGATATCACCGATCGCAAGAATGCCGAAGAAGAGCTGCAGTTGACAACCGAGAAACTGCGGAGAAGCTTGGCAGGTACGATCCATGCCTTATCAGTGACCGTAGAGGCACGGGATCCCTATACGGCAGGCCATCAGAAGAAGGTTTCAAACCTTGCCCGCACAATAGCACAGGAGATGGGACTGTCAAGGGATGCCGTTGAGCATATACGTATGTCAGGGACTATCCACGACCTCGGAAAGATATCGGTACCCGCCGAGATATTAAGCAAACCAACCAAACTGACAAAGATAGAATTCGATCTTATCAAGATCCATCCTCAGGCAGGATACAGCATACTCAAAGACGTTGATCTTCCCTACCCTATAGCAGAGATAATCTATCAACACCACGAGAGGCTTGACGGTTCAGGGTATCCCCGGGGGTTAAAAGGCGAAGATATCCTTCTCGAATCCCGGATCATCACTGTAGCCGACGTTGTTGAGGCCATCTCCTCCTACCGTCCATACAGACCTGCTCGCGGTATCGATGCCGCCCTTGAGGAGATCGAGAAGAATAAAGGTACCCTCTATGATACGGAAACAGTCAATACGTGTATACGGGTATTCAGGGAGAAAGGGTTTGGATTTAATGGGGACAGGCATAACCAGATAACAAGGTAAACTGCTACAGGTCCTCTTGCAGCGTCGGCATCTTCTTCCATACAAATGTTCCTTCTGCTTCTTGAAATGCAAAAGAACCGGATTTATATAATAGATAATGTCATCATGAAAAGGAGGAACACGGCATGTCCCCTGAAGCCAAGACCGAACACACCGCAAAAGAGATACTGCTAAACGCCGCGAAGGCCATCCAATACGCCGGGGATTATCTGGGCCAGGCCGTTAAAGCAACGTATGGTTATGACCCGAAAATAGTCGAGCAAATCAACGTCGAGAGTAAATCCCTCAATGCCTTCCTGACACAATTAATGCAGGTCCGGGATATTGCAGACGATGACCTTTTTGCCAAATCCACCAGTGCACTGAAACTGCAGATTGCATCGCTTCACGAGATGAGCGACCGCATCAAAAGCGTAGCCAGTGATACCGCCACGGCACCAGGGGTTGCCGGCTACATGGAGCAGACAGTAACGTTGATCGCACAAGCTGTATCGTTTATCGCACAACTCCCGTAACCGGGATTCCTATTCCAGACTCTTTACAATATCCGGAACAAGTCCCTGCATGGCATGTTGCAGCGTCTTTTCAAGCGCCCATCTGATCGGCTCCGCAGAACGGTCCATCCCCTCATCCTCATCCCTGGCGCCGGACGTCAAAGTCTTTGTCAACCGGCCGTCCTTGAAGACCTGCGCCTCCAGCCTGACCTGGGCAACCGTTGAAATAGTAAGCGCATTGGAAGACTGATTTGCAGACAGGCCGACTATGGCGGGCTTCACACCTTTTGACACGCGATCCGGGAGTTCCGTGCAGGTTTTTACCTTATATCCGGCAGCGGACAGTTCCTCAACGAGCGCCGAAAGAAACCAGTCTACGGGATCGTTCCCGGTGAAGATCTCCTCTTCACCTGTTTTTCCAAGTACCGTCCTTCCTGCCTGGAAAGGCGCAGCGCTGTACTGTGCCGCAGGCCTGGCGATAAATAATTCTCCCGAACCCCCGGCAGCATTGACAAACCGCCCGTATGTCAGATCAACCTGCTGTCGGACAGAGGCGCAACCTGTCGCAAAGACTGCCAGAGGGAAGAGCAGGATAAGATATTTCAACCACGCACAACGTACTGCCATTTAACCCTCCCTGCTTTAATTTTATTCCTTTCGTCTTTCAGCCGGTGCCGCCGAAGATCAATCCAGGGCCAATGAACGGCATTGAATTCTATCTTCCGTCACCTGCGGTGGCCTTCAGAAACGCCCGAAGCAGGTTCTGCACCTCTTTGACCTTAAATATCTCAAGCCCCTGTATCCTGGATGCCCTTTTGCGGAAAGAAGCAATATCGGGCCTCTCATCCACAATGATGCCTGCCGCCTTTATCTTATCGAGAAAACCTGCCTGGTTGTCCCTGCTCCAGCGCCTCTGGTAGCGAGCGGCCTCCTCCATGCACTGCATAATGAGCTTCCGGTCTTTCTTAGAAAGGCCCTGAAACCATTTGAGGCCTGCAACACCTATATGCGACGAATACACGTGTCCGGTGAGGGAGAGATAGGTCTGCCCTTTATAGAAATCGTCAAGCCAGATTGCCGACAGGGGGTTTTCCTGTCCATCGACGGCCTTTGACTGCAAATCAGCAACGACCTTCTTAAGATCCCCGATCGGTACAGGATCGGCGCCGAACAGACGCCACAACTCCTTGTGCAAAGCCGACTCCATGACGCGGATCTTTAACCCTGCCACATCTTCAACCGTATGGACCGGCCTTTTGCTGTTCGTGAGATGACGAAAACCGTTCTCTGAAAAGGCCAGGCCCTTGAACCCTGATTTTTCAAGCGTTCTCAAGAGTCTTTGCCCCAGTGGGCCCTCAAGGATCCTGTCGACCTCTTCATAATCCTTGAAAAGGTACGGGTAATCGATAACACGCACCTCGGGAACGAACCGGTCAAACGGACCTGATGTAATGACCCCCATATGGACGTCCCCTGCCTGTATCTTTTTCAGTATCTCCACTTCGGTCCCCAGGGAGCCGCTGTCATAGATTCTGACCTTGTAGGCCGAACGGGCCTCAAGGAGTTCCTTGAATTTGTCTGCACAGACATTCTGCGCAGCGCCCGGTTTTGTGACAACCCCCAGCGTTATCTCCAGGGACCAGGCAACGCCCTGATATATGAGGCCTGAAAAGAGCAACAATAAAACCGCCAGTCTGCATATCTTCATGATATCCTCCTCTGCACACAAAATTACCATAGCAAAATGTCAAAAGTCCACTCCCTGTCCGATCGCCTTCACCTCCGCTGCCGTTCCTCATTTTTTGTCAAATGGGTGCCGCGGTACGGTCAAAGGAACCTGTAGAGATTTTTAAATAAAAATTTGTTGTCATTGTTCTTTAGATCGTTGTATATTAGGCCAGCATTTTACTTCAAAGAAAAGGAGGTGAAAAGAATGAAGAAGGTTATTATCTTTGTGTTTGCCCTTGTAATTAGTATTGCCTTTGTCGCAACGGGTTTTGCACAGGACAAAAAGGAGCCGCCCGCAAAGCCGGTACCCAAGGTAGAGCAGCAGGCTACACCTGATAAACCAGTCGACAAACCGGTGAAAGAGAAGAAAGCCGAAAAGAAAAAAACAAAGAAAACAAAAAAGGCAAAAACGAAAAAAGGTGAAGAGAAGCCGCCGGAACCTCCAAAACCGGAAGCACCCCCCAAGAAGTAAAAAAAACGGGGAGGAAACTCCCCGTTCTACTTTTAGCCCATAGCGCCCGCTCCCGGGCATCGCATTCTGTTCAATATTAAACCGGCGGACAACCGTCAGCATGAAAGCCGTAAGTCGTTAGGCGTGAGGCGTTAGGCGATAAACCCCGTGAAAGACCCTCGTAATTCGTGAATCGTAATTCGTAATTGGATAAACCCTGTGGAAGGTGAAAAGCTTGTCCCTCGTTACTTATTGCTTGTCACTGGTTTGAACCAGCATCCAGCGACGAGCGACCAGTATTAAAGCAGCCATCAGCAGTCAGCACACAGCCGTCAGCTAAAACAAAAAAGGCTTTGTACTGATCGCTGAAAGCTGATAGCTAAAGAAGTTATAAGTATCCAGTATCTGTTTTTTCAAACCTTGAACGTTGAACATAGAACACTGAACAGATTTTTGTTCCTTGCCTCACGACTTACGGATTTATTAAGCTGATCGCTGAAAGCTTCTGTAGCCTACGATTGCCTGTTGCGATAGTCCCTGTACCCGAAGGATCTTACCTGTTCCACCCTTCCTCCATCCCGTATCACCGCAATATGGGGAAGATTTATTCCGTTAAAGGTGGTGTTTTTCACGATGCTGTAAAGCGCCATGTCGGTAAAGACCAGCCTGTC
>MVRS01000261.1 GCA_002067975.1 Syntrophorhabdus sp. PtaU1.Bin058 | reverse complement strand
AGTGGACAGACGGCAAATCATCGGTGAGTTTCGCCGGCGGGGTATTCTATAAACCGTAAGCAGTCAGCGATCAGCTGCATTGTAAAATGTGAAAGGCGTTATAATCCGTGAGGCGTAAGGCGTGAGGCGAGAGAACCTTATATCGTTCACGAAATAACGTTCGGCGTTAGGCGTTTTTTTACTCTCTGCTCTTCGTTGCCTTTCTCCCCTCACGACTTACGATTCACGACTTACGGGTGTTTCTATATGAGGTTGAGCTATGAAAAGGATCTATGAAGACAATTCCTATTCGATCGGGAAGACTCCCCTTGTGCGGCTCAACAAGGTGACCGGCGGCGCGAAGGCGACCGTCCTGGCAAAGATCGAGGGCAGGAATCCTGCGTACTCCGTGAAATGCCGCGTGGGCGCCGCAATGGTCTGGGACGCCGAAAAGACCGGGAGGCTGAAGCCGGGCATGGAGATCGTCGAGCCCACATCGGGGAATACCGGTATCGCACTCGCCTTTGTCGCCGCGGCGCGGGGCTACAGGATCACCCTCACCATGCCGGAGACGATGAGCATCGAACGCAGGAAGGTCTTGAAGGCCCTCGGCGCCGATATCATTCTCACCGAGGGACCGAAGGGCATGAAGGGCGCCATCGATAGGGCCGAAGCGATGGCAAAGAACGACCCGGCGCGATACTTTCTCCCGCAGCAGTTTGAAAACCCTGCAAACCCGGCCATCCATGAAGCAACGACGGCAGTAGAGATATGGGACGATACGGAAGGGAAGATGGATATACTGGTCTGCGGTGTCGGTACCGGCGGGACAATAACCGGTATAAGCCGCTATTTCAAGAAGACGAGAGGTAAGAAGATCATCTCCGTTGCAGTGGAGCCGGTCCATTCACCGATACTTACTCAGACGAGAAACGGAGAGGATCTGAAGCCCGGCCCCCACGCGATCCAGGGCATCGGCGCCGGCTTCGTGCCAAAGGTGCTCGACCTTTCTCTTATCGACAGGATCGAGACCGTGAGCAACGACGAGGCCATGGAGATGGCGTGCCGCCTCGCGCGGGAAGAAGGGATCTTGAGCGGCATATCATGCGGCGCTGCGACGCACGTTGCAGCACGTATTGCCCGCGAACCGGAGAACAAGGGTAAAATGATCGTTGTCGTCCTGCCTGATGCGGGCGAGCGGTACCTCTCAACGTCGCTGTTCGAGGGGATACTGGACGGCATGTAATATGGATCGGGCAGGAAAAAGGATCATTGCAGTGGGCATGAGCGGCGGCGTCGATTCCACAATGGCAGCGTTGCTCTTGCAGAGGCAGGGGTTTACCGTAGTAGGTCTGACGATGAGTATCTGGGACGGTTCTGTCCGGTGCGAGACAACGAAGAGCGGATGCTACGGCCCGGGAGAGGTGCAGGACATCGCCGATGCCGGGAAGGTAGCCGCCCGATTGGGGATAGAGCACCACGTCATCGACCTCCGCGAGGAATACCGCGGGACGGTCATTGAGTATTTCCGCCGGGAGTACGCGGCGGGAAGGACGCCGAACCCCTGCGTGATGTGCAATACGAGGATCAAGTTCGGCGCGCTCCTCGAAAAGGCGCTCTCGAGCAAGATAGAATTCGACCTCTTTGCCACCGGGCATTATGCGCGGGTCATCTACGATCCCGTTACACAGAGGCGCCTTTTAAAGCGTGGCGCCGACAGGGCAAAGGACCAGTCTTATTTCCTCTACAGGCTTTCACCGGAACAGCTCGGAAAGGTCGTGTTCCCCCTCGGCGATTACAGGAAGGACGAGATAAAGGCAATGGCGCAGGAATCGGGATTTGAGGAGTGCATGAAAAGACCTGAAAGCCAGGATTTCCTGGAGTGGGACGACTACGGCGTTCTCCTGGAACACCCTGCACAACCTGGAGACATAGTGGACACGGAGGGGAAGATAATCGGCAGGCACGCCGGCACCGGCCGCTATACCGTGGGCCAGCGCAGGATGCTCAACCTGGCGGGCATGAAGGAGCCCTTCTATGTCCTCCGCATCGATGCCGGGAGGAACGAGATCGTCGCAGGGCCGAAACGCCTGCTCCTCAGTGCAGGGCTTATTGCCGGAGACCTCCGCTGGATCATCCCCCTCAGGGAATTGCAGGGCGGGAAGCTTTCCGCGCAGATACGCTACAGGAGCACACCCGCCGAATGTATTGTCTATCCCGTGGAAGACAATACGGTGAAGGTCGTATTCGGAAGCGCCCAGGAGGCCGTCACCCCGGGACAGTCCGTCGTCTTCTATGCAGGGGACACGGTGGCAGGCGGCGGCATCATACAGGAAGCGATAACGGACAATATTTTAGTTGATTTAGTAAATCTATAACTGTTATGATAATAACCATGGAAAAACTTGACCTGCGTGGAAAGACGTGCCCTGTGCCGGTTATCGAGACGAAAAAGCTCATCGATTCAAAATCGGTCGAAGAGATCGAGGTCCTCGTTGACAACTCCACTGCATCCGAAAATGTGCAGAGGTTCCTGACATCCGGCGGTTTCGCCGTGCAATGCAAGGAGGCCGGCGGCGAATATTGTATCCACGGGACAAAAAAGGCAGGCGAGGTCAAAAGCGAGGAAAAGACCGGAAAGGTCTTAGCCTACGTCAGCAGCGAAACGATGGGCATAGGCAATGACGAACTCGGGGCCATCCTCATGAGGTCCTTCCTTAATACGCTGAAAGAGATAAAGCCGTTACCATGGAGGGTCATCTTCGTCAATGCCGGGGTAAAGCTTGCCTGCGAAGACTCCCCGGTATTAAACGTGCTCAAGGAACTGGAGGGCATCGGGATCGAGGTCCTTGCCTGCGGTACCTGTCTCGATTATTTCAAGCTTAAAGAAAGACTGCGCGTAGGGAGAACAAGTAATATGTTCGAGATCATCTCTTCCATGGTCGAAGCCACGAACGTCATCAAACCCTAAATCCAAATAAGTATATCGAAAGCAGTATATAGTATATCGTGAGCTGCAAGGGCTGATGCTCGATGCTTGATACTGACAGCTTTTTAGCGATCAGCTATCAGCTTTCAGCTAAAGGCAAACTCGATGCTCGTCGCTGGCCGCTCGTTACTCGATGCATAGCGCAAAGCGCATGGCGCATAGCGGAACCGTGAGTCATTG
>MVRS01000260.1 GCA_002067975.1 Syntrophorhabdus sp. PtaU1.Bin058 | reverse complement strand
CGCCCTTTTCGGTGACAGGATCATGCGGGCACAGGCAAAAAAGATCGGCGAAGAGTTTATAAAGGCTTTGAAAGAAAAAATTGAAGGACATAAGGAGACATAATCATGAAAGATTTCGAATATTTTTCAGCGACGAGTCTGCAAGAGGCTTGCTCTTTGATTTCTCAGTACAAAGATGTGGGCAAGATACTTGCCGGCGGTCAATCACTCATCACCCTTCTCAGGCAGAAGCTGATCAGTCCTACATGTCTCATTGATATCAAAGGACTTAAAGAACTCGATTACATCGAATTCGATAAGAAGAGCGGCCTGAGGATAGGGGCATTAACAACGCACAGGGCAATTGAAAAATCTTCATTGATACAGGAAAAATACAATGTGCTCTCTGAAATGGAAAAGAGCGTTGCCTCAGTACAGACCAGAAACTGGGGCACCATAGGCGGAAACCTTTGCAGCGCCGACCCTATCGGCGATCCGGCGCCTTCATTGATCGTGCTGGGAGCGAAATTAAAATTAGTGAGTGCAAAGGGAGAAAGGGTAGTACCCCTGGAAGATTTTTTTACGGACTACTTCACTACCGTTATTGAGCCCGACGAGATACTTGCAGAGATCCAGCTGCCTCCCCCTGCGGCCAACACGGCGGTCGAGTATATGAAGTTTGCCACAATAGAGGCAGGGATAAAGATCGTGTCCACGTCGGTGGCGGTTACCGTTGAGGCGGGTACTGACGTGTGCAAGGATGCGAAGATCGTCATGAGCGCCGTGGCACCGATCCCGCTTATTACGAAAAAGGCCGCGGAGATGTTGAAGGGCAAGAAACTGACCGACGATGTAATCGAAGAAGCGGCAAAGATGGCCGCCTCGGAGACCGATCCTACAACGGATGTCCATGCTTCGGCCGAATACAGGAAAGAGATCGTGAAGGTGCTGGTGAAGCGCGCGACAAAGAAGGCCTTTGAAAAGGCGAAAAAGGCTTAATAGCAAGTAAAGGAGGAAGTTACGATATGAACGGCGCGAAAAAAACGATAAACGTAAAGGTGAACGGAGAATCGTACGAATTGTCAATCAAGCCGAAGATGACCCTGCTTCAGCTTTTAAGGAATGAACTGGGTTTGACAGGCACAAAGCAGGCCTGCATGGACAATTCCTGCGGTGCCTGCACCGTGATCGTCAACAAGATGGCTGTCAAGGCATGTTCGGTCCTGGCGATGCAGGTGAACGGCAAGGAAGTTACCACTGTTGAAGGATTGGCTTCAAAAGACGGCAAACTGTCAATCCTCCAGGAGGCATTTCTGGAGCACAGCGCTTTCCAGTGCGGGTTCTGCAGCCCGGGGAAGCTTATGTCTTCCACGGCTATGCTGGAAGAGATGGAAGACCCGACCGAGGAAGATATAAGAAGGGATATGGAAGGAAATCTGTGCAGGTGCACGGGCTACGTGCAGTATCTCGCAGCTATTAAGTCAGTGGTCCAGAAGAGAAAGGAGGGAAAGAGATGAATGAGCGTTCTGTAGTAGGAAAACCGTTACCGCGGATTGATGGGAAGGCAAAATTGACAGGGAGGGCGAAATATACAACCGATATTGTGCTCCCCGGCATGCTTCACGCAAAGCTGTTGAGAAGTCCCCTTCCCCATGCGAAGATCCGCAGCATCGATACGAGCAAGGCCGAGAAACTGCCCGGCGTCGTAGCAGTAATCACCGGGAAGGATACATGGGGGATCAGGTATGGTTTTGTTGATACGCCGAACTACCCGGCAGAGGAACGCCCGATAGCGGAAGACAAGGTCCGCTTTATAGGGGAGACGGTAGCGGCAGTAGCGGCCATCGATCCCGATACCGCAGAGGATGCATTGGATCTTATTGAAGTGGATTATGACCCGCTTCCGCCGATCTTTGACCCGGTAGAAGCGATGAAGGACGGTGCCCCCCAGATACACGGCGAGATCACCCGTACCACATCATGCGCCTGGGAAGACTGGGGCGTCGCGAGGAAGTCACATTCCTATACACCGGAAAACAACGTTGCAGCAAGGGCACTTGTCACATACGGCGATATTGAGAAAGGGTTTGCGGAAGCCGACTATATCCGTGAGGACCATTCCAGGAGTCCCGGCACTTCCCACATGGCAATGGAGCCGCACACAATGGTAGCGAGCTGGGACCCCTTTGAAGAGAAGCTTGATGTATGGATGAACCATATGGCCTATGAGCTGAAACGCTACTGGCTGCATAAGACGCTGAACATCCCTATTACCAAGATAAGGATCCATAAGACATATATCGGCGGTGCGTTCGGAGGGAAGGCCCCCTGCTTTGACTATGAGGTCATTTGCGGTTTTCTCTCAAGGAAGTTATGCAAGCCGATAAGGATAGAGCTGACGAGAGAGGAAGTCTTCTCGTCCTGCAGGAACAGTCACCGGTTCGACATCGATGTAAAAACAGGCGTCAAAAAGGACGGCACCATCGTCGCCCAGCACGTCAAGGTTATCGTGGATGCAGGCGCTTACAAGTGCAGCGCACCGGTTGCAATGTTCTTAAGCCACGCCATGTGCGACTGCTGCCTGGACCGCAAGAACGTAAGGCACGAAGGCGTCGCGGTTTACACGAACAAGAACTTCAACTTCGCGAGAAGGGGGCATGGCGCTCCGCAGATGCGTCTTGCCGCTGATTGCCAGTACGATCAGATCTGCGAAGACCTGGGCCTGGACCCTGTGGAATTTTTAATGAAGAACCTCAGAAAGAAAGGCGAGGTCATCCCCAACGGCGACAGACTGGACAGCTTCGGTCTTCCTGATGCCATTAAGAAATCTGCCGAGGCCATCGGATGGAAAGAGAAGCGCGGCAAACAGAGGGACAAGAACCGCGGCGTCGGTATCGGAATTAACGGCATGTTCAGCGGTTCAGGATACTGGCCCTTTGCATGTACCGCGATCATCAGACTGAACCACGACGGCACCATTACACTTATCGAGGGCGACTGCGAGTTCGGCCAGGGCGCAGATACGTCATACAGCCAGATCGCGGCAGAGGCCCTTGGATTGAACTTAGAGGACGTAACACTGATATCGAGCGATTCGGAACTTTGCCCGATGAACTACAGCAACTTCCTGAGCGGCGGTCTGTTCGTAGGCGGCGGCGCAGTGTATAACGCGGCGCTGGATCTCAGGGACAAGATCCTGAAGGTGGCAAGCGAGGTTATGCGGGCGAAACCGGAAGACATCGAGTTGAAAGACAAAAAGGCATTTCTGAAGAGCAACCCGAGAAGGTCTTACACCTTCACTGAAATCCAGAGATACAACATCCAGAAACACGCGGGCGATCCGCTTTTCGGGTTAGGATACAAGAAGGCTGTGCCTGAGATCGAATTCTATCCGAGCCTCTCGAAGGGTACCGGGAGATTTACCGATGCCTACGGTTTTACAGCGTCTACCGCGGAGGTAGAGGTTGACAGAGAGACGGGCAGGATCAAGGTCCTCAAGATAGTAGTGGCCGACGACTGCGGCTACGAGATAAACCCCGCTGCGATCCAGGGGCAGATGGTAAGCCAGGCAGTTCAGGGGATGGGCGACGCATTGTACGAAGAGATAATGGACGATGAAGGGCGTGTGCTTAACCCGAACCTTGTTGATTACGAAATACCAAGGGCCTTCGACATACCGGAGATCGAGGTCATCGACTGCTCCGACTTTGAGCCTAAAGGCCCCTGGGGCGGAAAAGAGGCAGGAGAGTGCGCAAGGGCTGCGGTCATCTCGGCAATAGTCAACGCAGTCTATGACGCAACGGGCGTAAGGGTGATGAAGATCCCCATAACCCCTGAAAGGATGTTCAATGCATTAAAGGCGCAAGAGAAGTGAAACTTCATAATACCCCCGTAGAGACCTCTGAGGCTATAAGGAGGTCTCTACCCTCCGTTGTTGCGATGGTATTATGAAAGCGGAGAAAAGGATTGGATAGATTCCTCAGGATAAAAGATTGTATAGTATGTACCATAGAGACCTCCGGCACAAGAGGTCTCTCCCTTTTTCGAGCGGATTGCTGCTATAAACGGGTATTGAAATCTGATCCGGAATATGTATAAGGTACGGGATAAGACATATAAAATGGAGGAATGGCACCGATGGTAGTGAAGACAAAAACAAATTTTGCCGGCGAGGTGATGTTTGAGATGGAGTCACCGACACTGAAAAAGGTATTGTCCGGGTTATCCGACAAGGTTGGTTTTCCTATCTGTTCCCCTGAAAACGGGGAGATCCAGGGTGATTTTAAGATCTATCTCAATGGTGTCGAATATGAAAACCTTGTTAATGGGAATAACGTGGCATTGAAAGAGAAGGACGAGGTAGAGGTAACGATGGTTGTACTGGCAGGAGGATAACACTCCGGAATCACTGATGAATAAAACAGGTATTTTCAACAAGCCGTCAAGGGCATACCCTTGACGGCTTGTTGCGTTAAAGGTTGTCCCGGCAAGGATGAGGTTAACCGGTATGGGAAAAGCATGCGCAGCACAGCGCATCCCTGAGGTTACATGTAATCCCAGAGATACAAACTCACAAGTCTTCTGCATAGGTGATATTTATGCCGTATTGATAAAAAGATCATCATCCATGAAACAGAAAAACCAAATAATAACAGTGAGTCAGGAATGTTACACATTGTCCCGGGTTAAACGGCACCATTGTTGTAAAAAAATAGAACAGAATTATCTGTATCTCATTGGTTACATATCGCTGTGCCAGAGAGTCTTATTGCCAAAAATTAGATTGAATAATAACAAATAGTTATAAACTATTCCCCGTGTAGAGAAAATTGGCATGAATATTGCTAAATTAATATTGTTCTTGTGTAATATCTTAAAATATTAAATAGTAGCTACAAATATCATTATCTATAGTATTTGGGCGGGGTTTTCTAAGAGAAGGCGGTAAGGTTTAATGCTGTATTCAGTAGGACTGCCAGGGTTCAATAAAGGAAACAAGGGAAAGGGGCAACATGGGAAAATTAAGATAATGGCAAGTCACAAATTAAAGTAAATGGAGGTAATGTATGAAAAGGATTATTGTTTTTTCATTAGCATTAAGTATTTCAATGTTTTTGATTTTTCCTTCGTATTCATTCTCAGACACAATTCAGCTTAAATGGGCCAACTATTTCCCAATCGGCACAGCACATACAAAGATCATGGAGGTCTTTATAAAGGATATAGAAGCGAAAACAAACGGCAAGGTAAAATTCAACTACTATCCGGCAGGAACCCTCCTCACCGCACCAAAGATGTACGACGGGGTCGAGAAGGGGATGGCAGATCTCGGTTTCGCGAATATCGGGTATACCTTTGGGCGTTTTAAAGAGACAGAAGTGCTTGACATGCCTATCGGGTATAATACCGAATGGGTTGCAACCCATGTATCAAATGATTTTTACAAAAAGTTTAAACCGAAGGAATGGGATAAGGTCCACGTCCTTGCCTTTTCTATATGCGGACTGAACGTATTGCAGACAACAAAGCCCGTAAATAAGTTGGAAGATCTAAAGGGCATGAACATAAGGGGCACAGGTTACGTCGGCGAGGTCGTATCGGCGCTTGGAGGAACACCAAGGGCAATCTCGACACCTGAGGCATATGATGCTGTCTTAAAAAAGGTTATAGACGGTCTGTACATATCCATGGAGACATTGCAGGCCTTCAGATATGCAGAGGTGGTGAAATATGTAACAGAGATCTGGCCGATCGGACAGGGATATACCTTTTATCTGATCATGAACAAGGATGCGTGGAATAAGCTCCCGGCTGATGTGAAAAAGGTATTTGACGAATATCCTTTTGAAGAAAAGCTTGCAAAGATGTGGAACGAGATCGATATAGCAGGGAAGAAGTTCGGGATTGAGAAGGGTGTTAAGTTTATACAGCTTTCACCTGAAGAGAGTAAAAAATGGATTAAAGCTGCTGACCCGGTTATTGAAAAGTACGTGAAAACAATGGTCTCCACAGGTAAAAGCGAGAAGGAAGTAAGAGGGTGGATAAGCTACCTGAAAGAAAGAAGGGATTATTGGACAAAGAAACAAAAAGAGCTTGGGATAAAATCATCAACCGGTCCTGATTTTTTAAGGGCAGAGTTTAAATAAACATAGAGAGGCCTAAACGATGGAAAGGTTTGAAAGATTCGTAAAGAATATAAGCAAAACCTTAGAATGGGTAGGGGTTGTGGGATATCTTATTATGGTACTCGTAAATGTTATTGATGTTGTCGGGTCAAAGTTTTTCCATTTTCCACTTCCCGGAGCGTTTGAAGTCACCAGCTTTGCTCAGGTTATTGCCATAGCCCTTACCATTCCCATCGGTCTTTATCTGGGGTTTCATATAAGCATAGATTTTATCCTCGAGAGGTTTCCGGATGTCCCGAAAAAATTGATAAATATTTTCGTCTCTATCGTCTTTGTCATCTTTTTCGGCTTGATCTTATACCAGACCCTGGAATACGCATATTCTCTGCAAATATCTGACGAGATAGGATCCGTCTCGAAGATCCCGCTTTTCCCGTTTGCGTATGTTATTGCAATAGGCATTGTACCGGTAATACTTTTTTATATTATCAAAACCATAACGTCTATAAAGGGAAGGTAAGACTTATGAGCCCAGTTTCGGTATTTATAATAGGGATAATCTTTCTCCTGATCTTTTTTCTGATAAGAATGCCCATTGCCTTTTCTATGGGCCTTGCCGCCCTTTTGGGGCTTTCGTATCTTACATCCTTTCATACAGCCCTTATGTTCATCCCCCGGGACCTTTTTGAGTTATTCAGTTCATATTCTATAAGCGCGATCCCCATGTTTATCCTTATGGGATACTATGGGTTTTCGGCAGGTCTCGGAAACAGGCTTTATGATGCAGCTTATAGTATTTTCGGGCACATAAGAGGGGGCCTTGCCGTCTCCACGATATTTGCCTGTGCAGGCTTTGGGGCGATCTGCGGTTCCTGCACTGCAACATCGGCGACGATGGGGAAGCTCGCGATCCCGGCCATGAAAAAATATAAATACAACGACATGATCGCGGCAGGTTGCGTTGCCGCTTCCGGAACGCTCGGTATTCTCATCCCTCCAAGTGTGGTCCTCCTTGTCTACGGCATCATAACATCGGAGTCCATAGGAAAGCTGTTTATCGCCGGTATAGTCCCCGGTATAATACTTGCCATTTGTATGTCCCTTGCTGTTTATATTTACTGCCTCAAGAACCCGCATGTAGGACCTCCCGGTGAAAAAATGGCATTTAAAGAACGAATGAAGGCAATTGGAAAGGTAATAGATGTATTACTACTTTTTATTTTAGTGATAGGTGGGCTTATCTTTGGTTTTTTTACACCAACCCAGGCCGGTGGAGTAGGGGCAGTAGGCGCAATTATTATTGGTCTTGCAAGAAGGGAATTGACATGGAAGGCATTTGTTGAGAATACAAAAGAGGCACTGAGAACATCCTGTATGATTCTTACCATAATGGGCTTTGCCACAGTTTTTGGTCATTTCATAACATTATCGAATATAACGTTCATGCTTTCCGACTGGATAACTACTTTGAAGATCCCCAGTTTTTTCATTATGATGATAATCATGGTGATCTTTCTTATAGGAGGATGTTTTGTCGATTCATTGCCTTTCATGATCCTTACCGTCCCTATCTTCTATCCTCTTGTGAAGAATTTAGGATATGATCCTATCTGGTTCGGCGTTATTGTTACCATTTTGACGGGTGTGGGCACGATAACCCCGCCTGTCGGCATAAATGTCTACGTAATAAAAGGGATAACAAACGACCTACCGCTCGAGGTGATATTCAAGGGTACGTTCCTCTTCTTTGCAGCGATGATGGTGGGCACAATCCTTCTCATCATGTTTCCTTCCTGGACCCTTTTTCTCCCGAATCTTGTACGATAGGATCTGACTTCTATCAGGAATCAGGAAGAAAAGATTTTATTGTCCTATGGGAAGATGGAGAGAAAAAACCGATATTTCATAGAGAAGGAAATATGGCATAAAATTTGCCAAAAATATAAAAAAATAATTTTCTAAAGCGATTTTCAAAAAGATCATGCATTCGACACGGCAAACGGTCATTTATATGCAACAGAAGATTCTGGCATAAACAGAATCGTTAAAGGAATTGCTTCGTTTCAATTGTTGCGCCGCGTGTTTTTTACGGCAAAAAATGAATTTTACTCACCTTACAATGCAAGGAGGTTTTTTATGGTAAAGGTAAAGATGTGGAGACCGGAGATAGAGACATTACCGAGGGAAGAACTGGAGAAGAGACAATTAAAATACTTCAGAAAACAGATGAAGTATGTCATCGAGAACAGTCCGTTCTATAAGAGGAAATTCAAGGCAGCCGGGGTGACACCCAATGACGTCAAGACCATGGACGATGTGAGACAGGTCCCCTTTACAACGAAGCAGGAGTTGTTACAATCCCAGGAAGAGCATCCCATATTCGGTGATTTCCCGTGTATAAAGCCGGAAGAAGCGACAAGGGTCTTCCAGACATCAGGGACTACCGGCAAGCCCCTCAAGATCCCCTTCAGTAAAAAGGATTGGTTTAAAACGTTTTATGAACAGTTCAGCTATTATGTATACGCTTACGGCATGGAGAAAAAGGACGTGGCATTTTTCCCGTTCACCTACGGGACCTTCATCGCATGGTGGGGGATCCAGTCGGTAATGGAGCAGCACGAGATCACCATAGTGCCGGGCGGCGGCCAAAGCTCGGATGCGCGGGTGAAAAGCATTGCAGACTGGAATGCAACGATTGTCTGCGGAACGCCTACCTACGTCATTTACCTCGGTGAACTGGCGCAAAAGATGGGGATCGACCTTCCTAACTCAAAGGTAAGGATCGTTGTTACCGCCGGTGAGCCGGGCGCGCAGGTCCCTGCGACAAAGCAACTCGTGGAAAAACTGTATGGAGCAAAGAACTATGATGATATAGGGAGTACGGAGATAACGAACTTCGGCTTTGAATGTGTAGCGCAAAAGGGTACTCACATGTCGGAAGGGATGTTCCTGCCTGAGTCCCTCGATACAGAGACCGGCAAGCCGGCGGCTGAAGGTGAGACCGGTGAGCTTGTGCTCTCCAATCTTTTCTGCGAGAGCGCGCCGCTCTTACGCTATAAGACAAAAGACCTCGTAAGGTTCAATTACAAGAAGTGCAGTTGCGGGAGGACGTTCCTGCGTATGGAAGGCGGTGTCCTGGGAAGGGCCGACGACATGTTTACCTTCGGCGGGGTGAACATCTTCCCCTCGGCGATCGAGAATTTCATCAGGGGTATACCGACATTTTCGAATGAGTATCAGCTGGTTATTCCCAAACAGGGATCCGGAAAGAGAATGAAGATAAAGGTGGAGCCGGCATCGACAGACGTATCGAATGAGCAGGTCAAAAATGCCGTCAAACAGTTGTCGGAGAACATTGTCTACAATATAAAAGTTACTGCTGACATTGAGCTCGTCGACCCCGGGAGCCTGCCGAGGTTCGAAGGGAAGGCAAAGAGGGTCATTAAGGAAAGTTGAGTAATGCAATCAGGTGCGGACGGCATGCGCTGGCAGAGGCTTGCCGTCCATACAATAGAGAAATACGCCTGTCAAATATGGTATAGTACTGTTGAGCTGAAAAAGGGGTTTTGTAAAAAACCTTTAATCTCTTGAGGAGGGAACGGAAGACGTGGATCCGACAATCCAGGTCTTTGATTGGCTCGACAGGCTTAAATTTAACCGCTTTCACACGGCACTGACAATCCTCACAGGTCTCGTATCTATCGCTGCAGGATACAATTCGCAGGTCGTTGCGTACGTCGTACCGCTTGTAATCAAGGAGTGGCACCTTACACCACTTGCAGCGGGAACCATGATATCGGCCAGTCATTTCGGTCTTATGCTTGGTGCTATCGGATTCGGGATGGCATCAGACCGTCTGGGCAGAAGGAAGACCATCATGCTGGCTGTTGCTTCCTTGTCTGTTTTCAGCAGCGCTGCGTATTTCGCCCCCAATTATGAGGTATTCTGCCTGTTGCGTCTTCTCGCGGGCCTGGGGATCGGAGGGGCAATACCTCTCTCCGTGACAATAGTTTCAGAGTTTGCTCCTTCCGGGGTCAGGGCAAGGCTTCTTACAGCATCGACCGGTGGTTTTACGCTCGGGTGGGCGGTGGCGGGACTTGTCGCCACTGCGCTGATACCCGGTTTCGGATGGAGATCGGTGCTTCTCATGGGGCTTTTGCCGATCTTTTTGCTTCCCATGCTGCATCTCTATCTGCCGGAGTCGGTCCGCTTCCTTGCAAACAAGATGCGTTATGGTGACGCGCTCAGAGAGGTGCAGAGGATAGAAAGGATTGCCCGTTGCGAGCCAAAGGACTGGGGATCCGATAACTTCGCGCGTCCCAATACAGAGTCTAAGACCAGTCTAAAAGGACTTTTTCGTCCCGGCCTGCGAGGCATGACCTTGTTGGTGTGGGGCAGCTACCTCTTCAACTTCCTCGCCATCTATGGTTTGTCTACCTGGCTGCCGTCACTTCTTGCCAATGCGGGTTTTTCGCTGGCAAAAAGTTTCAGCTACAGTATTGTACAGGCAATCGGGTCGTCAATAGGTGGGTTTTTTCTCGGTTGTATCCTGGATGCCTTTGGCCGGAAGCGGGGCCTCTGTCTGACCTATTTCCTCGGGGGGTTGTCTGTCCTCTGGTTTGGGTCTGCGACCTCAGAAGCGGCCCTTTATGCTGCCGGCTTAGCCACGGGCATCTTCGTGGCAAGCGTCCCCTTTGCGCTCCATGTGGTTGCCGGCGAGATATACCCGACGCACATCCGTTCGACCGGTGCCGGATGGGCATACGCTGTGGGCAGGGTGGGGTCAATATGCGGACCGATCATAGGCGGCGCAATCCAGATGGCCGGTCTCAATATCAACCAGTTTTTTACACTCTTTTCTTTACCTTGCTTCCTTTGCGTGTTGCTCGTTGCGCTTTATCCTGTAGCCGTCAGGAAGGATGCATTGGAGGCGGTGACCGCGAAACTGCTGAAGTAGCTCATAGCAAACCGTATATCGTAATTCGTATATTGTATATCGAAACGCAGAGAAGGACGTTCGGCGTGATGCGTTCGGCGTGAGAGGGGGCTAAGGCATAGTAAGGCATAGCGCAAAGCGCAGGGCGCATAGCAACAAACCGTATATCTTATTTCGCATATCGTACCGTGATCGTAAAGAAACCGTTATCTGCCATTTCAATATTAGACATAATTGTCGATGAGGCTGTCTTAATTCGACAATTATGTACTGCAAAATAAAATCCACGTTTCACAATTTCTATTCATATCAATGCATTAGGGAAAGATGAGATGCTGGCACGTGTATTGCTTTTATACAGGTATGAAGAATACAGACAGGAGGCGACATATGAAATATTACACAGTGCTGTTCTGTATAGTATGCGCGATCGTGCTTCCTTCGCCGGGACATACTGCCGATCCCGGAAATATTTACCTGAGATTTCTCGAAGGCGATGTGCAGGTAAGGACGGTAGATGCAAAGGAATGGCTGCCCGCGTCGATCAATACGCCGTTAGCGGACAACGATCAGGTCTGGGTTCCCGACAACGGGAGGACAGAGCTGTTCCTTAAGAACGGTACGGTCGTCCGGCTCGACAGGAACACCCTTTTGGAGGTACTCACATCAGAGGATAAACAGACCAGGTTCTACCTCGGTACGGGGAAGGCGTATGGAAATGTAACCGTTGGGAATGGGAGCGCCGTTGTTTTTGAAACCCCGACAGCATCTTTCAGCACATATGCACGTTCTGTTTTCAGGATCGACGTGCAGGAGAACGAAGACCCTATTGCCTCTGTCTTCCAGGGCGAACTGTATGCAGATGTCGGCAAGGGCCAGATGAAGATCAGTGCCGGAGAAAGGATAGTACTCAGCAAGAATGCCCAATATCCGGTCCTTACGAAACTCATTTCGGCAGATGAATGGGAACAATGGAACAAACAGAGGGATCGCGAATTTTCCAGCCCTGGATCGGGCAATGCGACTGCATATCTTCCCGACGAACTTCGACCTTATTCCTATGACCTCGCGAAAAACGGCCAATGGGTGTATGAGCAGGAATACGGCTATGTTTGGACGCCGACGGTCATAGTCGTAAAAGACTGGTCTCCCTACAGGGTCGGCCGGTGGGTGTGGATGGGCGGTAATTACGTATGGATATCCTACGAACCGTGGGGGTGGGTACCGTATCATTACGGCAGATGGACATTCATCAGCAAACGAGGGTGGTGCTGGGTGCCTCCGCGCAGGGGATTCGTATACTGGGGTCCGGGGTATGTCGGATGGGTCTACACCCCGACATATGTATCATGGGTGCCTCTCGCGCCCCGGGAGATCTATTATGGCCACGGCTATTACGGTCCTTACAGCATCAATGTAAAAAATGTAACCATACAGAACATTACGGTGAACCGTACCGTGTACAAGAACGTATACGTGGATCATGCCGTTACTACCCTGCACCGGGACACCTTTATAACCGGCAGGCCGGTAAAGACGACGGCAAATGAAAATCTTTTTCTGAAAGAAAAGAGGGTGACGGGTGCTCCAGATATACGACCGGAAAAGGCAACGTACATGCCTGTCGTCAAAGATATACCACAGGCAAAGAGACCGCCGTCAAGGATTGCAGACCAGGGGCCAAAGACATTCAGGAAGGATAACCCTGTAACGCAGATCAGTAACCGGACGAATACCGCAGCAAAACCATCCGTTGCAGAGAGCCGGATCGGGCAGATGAACGGGAAAAAGGTCGATGCGCCTCAACAAAAAATAAATAATATTCCATCAGGGATGCGTCAGGAAAGGCCTGCGACAGGACAACCCGCGTCCGCGCGCATCACAATGACAGAGTCGCAGAGAAGTGACACGGGGAATAAGCCTTCCCCTGTCCCTGCCGCCCGGCAGCAGTCAACAATGAGCGTAGAACAGCAGCGTGTTCCCGGAACGGCAAAACAGATGCAGCCGTCAGTACCTGCGCGTTTCGCCGATGTACCTGTACGGAAAACCGGCGTATCGAAAAATATCTCTTCAATCCCTGCCGATCAACAACAGACAAGGGCATCATCTCCTCAGACCAGGGTGCAGGCTCCGACGGTAACGCCACAGAGAACTCAGGCTCAAGCGGTAACGCCACAAAGGGCTCAGGTTCCGACGACAGCGTCCCGGGGAGCACAACAGAAGTCGGTAACATCCCAGAGAGTACAGGCCCCGCCGGCCATGTCCCGAACGCTTCCTGCCACAGGGTCTCCTGTGGTGACACCGAAAACGCAGGCACCATCCAAATCCCCTTCGGTAACAGTCCAGGCCCAATCGCCGAAGAAGGAAAACATGCAGGCATACGCTACTCTCAGGGAGATGCCCTCAAGGGATGCGGCGCAGAGAATGGAACGAAAGGGCGGGAGGTAGAAACGGGTACCTACGAAGTTCGTTGCAACGGCAGGGAGCACGGAAGTCAAGGTGTGGCTTTTATTTCCGCAGGAGCTGTTTGAGTTTTTCCATGTCCTCCCAGGCCTCTTTGATCTTGTCCTGGTTGCGCAGAAGGAAGGACGGGTGATAGGTGGGAAGCAGCGGTATCCCGTGATAGCTCGTTAATACTCCCCTCACCCTTGTGATCCGTTCATCAACGCCAAGCAGCGTATTATAGGCGTGGCGGCCAAGGGTGCAGATGATCTTTGGATTGATGAGCTCAAGTTGTGTAAAGAGGTATCCTTTGCATGCCTCCCTTTCCTGCTCCTCTGGGTCCCTGTTGCCCGGCGGCCTGCACTTCAGGACATTGCAGATATAGACATCGCCCCTGCCAAGGCCGATCCTCTCGATAAGCTGGTCGAGAAGCTTGCCGGCCCTCCCCACAAACGGCCTTCCCTGGATATCCTCTTCCTCTCCCGGCGCTTCACCGACAAAGACCAGCTGTGCGTTGACATCCCCCTCGCCGAAGACAACGTTCCTGCGTGTTGCAGCAAGGGCGCATTTCATGCACTGTCGGACTTCTTTCCGGAGCTTTAAAATGGTCATGGGAGCACCCCTGTCGAAGATGTATGCATCGACACCCATGTTCTTGAGGGCGCGTGTAAAATTCCGGACATTCTGTGATGTGATGGACAGCTTCATGACTGATAGCCTTTAGCAAATCCGAAATCCGAATGAAGGCCGTAAGGCGTTAGGCGAAAGGGGTAAAAGGGCTCAATCGCCTCACGACTTACGCCTAACGACTTACGGATTTTTCTTTATACCGTTCCGGTATCTTCTCTACCTTCCGCTCTGCCTCGAAGACGTATGCCGCCCGGATCATGAGGGCCTCATCAAGAGGTTTCCCGATGATCTGCAGGCCGATGGGAAGCCCTTTGTTATCGAGCCCACAGGGCACAGACATCCCGGGGAGACCTGCCAGGTTCACCGGTATGGTGAAAATGTCCGAGAGATACATGGCGAGGGGGTCTTCCATCTTCTCGCCGATCCTGAAGGCAGTTGTCGGGGAAACAGGGGTCACGATGATATCGCATGTCCTGAAGGCATCGTCAAAGTCTTTCCTGATCAGGGTCCTCACCTTGCTTGCCTTCCTGTAATAGGCGTCATAGTATCCTGATGAAAGGACGTAGGTCCCGAGGATGATCCGCCGTTTCACCTCTTTGCCGAATCCCTTGAACCTCGTTTTTTTATACATATCGATGATGTCCTTTCCTGATTCCCGTAAACCGTATTTGACCCCGTCGTATCGCGCAAGGTTGGAGGATGCCTCTGCGGTGCATATGATGTAGTAGGTCGCAACTGCGTATTCGGTATGCGGTAGCGAGATATCCACGACGGAGGCGCCCTGTCTTTCAAACAATGCTATTGATGCATCCATCTCTTTCTTGACGTCCGCTTCCATCCCGTCCCTGAAATATTCCTTCGGTATCCCTATCTTCAAGCCTTTTATATCTTTTCCAAGGGAGGCGGTATAATCGGGCGCCGGCTGCGGGATCGACGTTGAGTCCATGGGATCGTGACCCGCAATGACATTCATCATCACGGCGCAGTCGCTTACGTTCCTCGTGATGGGTCCTATCTGATCGAGTGATGAGGCGAAGGCGACGAGGCCGTACCGGGAGACCCTGCCGTATGTCGGCTTCATCCCCACAACCCCGCAGAGGCTTGCCGGTTGCCGGATAGAGCCACCGGTGTCCGTTCCAATGGATGCTATACAGAGCCCTGCCGCCGTGGCTGCCGCCGATCCGCCGCTGGAGCCCCCGGGAATGCGGGACAGGTCCCACGGGTTTTTTGTGGTCTGAAAGGATGAATTTTCAGTCGATGAACCCATGGCGAATTCATCCATGTTGAGTCGCCCCAGGTGGACATATCCTTCATCCTTCAATCGTTTGATGACCGTTGCATCGTACGGGGGGACAAAGCCCCTCAGTATCTGTGACGCACAGGTGGTCTCTATGCCTTTTGTACAGTAAATGTCCTTGATGCCGAGGGGGATTCCGAGGAGCTGACCCGTTCCTCCGCCGGCAATCTTTTCATCAGCCTCCTTCGCGGTTTTCAGGGCGTATTCCCCGGTTACCCTGAGATATGAAGAGATCTCCCCGTCATATTTCGCGATCCTTTCGAGAAAGTAATTGGTCAGTTCAACGGAACTTATCTCTCTTTTCCTGAGCAGTTCCCTTACCTGCATAATCGTCATATCCAGTATGTTTTCCACGATGTCTCCTTATCTTTAGATGCCAGCTTTCAGCGAACAGCTTTCATAAACCCGTCAGGCGTAAGGCGTTAGGCGATTTTTTAACTCCCTGCCCGTAGTTCTCTTCTTTCTTCCTCTCCTTACGCCTCACGACTTACGGTTGTTTCGCCATGAGCTGTTCGCTGCTTCATCTATTCCTCCACCTCAATGATCGGCGGGACCTTAAAGGATGAGCCGATCTTCTGAGGTGCATTCATGGTTGAATCTACCACTGCGAAAGAATCTTTTGCCTGGTCGTCCCTTAGTACGCAGGCCACCGGGATCGCGTGACTCGTAGCTTCTACTCCCTCAGTGTCAAGGGCATTGAGGGTGTCCATATATTCAAGGATGCTGTTGAGCTGAGCGGTGTACAACTCAATCTCATGGGGTTCCAGGGCGAGCCTTCCCAGATGGGCAACGTATTCCACTACTCCTTTATCGATCTTCACTGTCCATGCCTCCTGTATTCTTTTGTGCCTTTACTCCGAACTCCGAACTCCCGACTCCGAACTTTATTTTTAGCCGCACTCAGCCACAGCCTTTATGATGTCTCCCCGCGTGACGATACCGACCAGCTTGTCGTTGTCAACAATCGGGATCCTGTTGACCTTTTTTTCTATCATGATCTTTGCAATATTGACGGCAGACTCCGTTGGCGGGGCGGTTATAACGTCCTCGACCATGACATCCCTGACGGCAAGGTCCTGCATGTTGCCCGCTTTCAATCCCCTTAGGATATCACTCTGGCAGACAATGCCTATAAGCTTGCCTTTGTCCGCCACAGGCATGCCTGCGATATTAAAGAGCTCGAACTTGTTGATAATGACGTTGAGTTTTTCTGAAGGGTGGCATGTAACGACGTTTTTGTTCATAAGTTCCACGACTTTCATGTATTCCTCCATGCAATAACGTTTTTGCGTAAAAGCTCTCTACGTATAGCTCATCGCTAAAGCGGCTGTCCGAAGAGCTGGGTTTCCTGGATATATTTCTGGAAAGCCTCCACCGCTTTCATTGCCTTACGAAGCCTCTCCTGTTCTTCCGGTCCGAGCATATCGGGCTTCAGATAATTCATGTTTTTTGTATTGTCGGCTCTGTAATTGATCTGGCTTATTATCCTGAATCTCACAAATGTAAAATATGCGTCTGTGAGGTCTTTTTCCATATCTTTTTTAATGATGTTTTTCTTCCTCAATGATTGTATCCGCTGCAGCGTGTTTCTTTCGTAGATACCGCTCACGAGTGCGGCCATTCTTACTGCGAGGATGAGGGGCGCCCAGCCGAGAAGCTTGATATTGAATTTATCCTTGTTTTCCCCCTCTTTTTCGGTTTTAAAGCCGCCGAAAAAGGTAAGGGCGCTTGGCATAAGCACGGCAGACTGGATAAAGTCCTTCATGACATGCTTGTTCTCTGTAAGTTTTTTGAAAAAGTATTCCATGAACGAGTCAAGGAGTTCTGCATTGCCCTTTACGGACCGGGCGTCTGTCAGTATTATCACATCCAGGCTTTCAAAGATGCCCTGCTCATAGGTGAGCCTGTCCTCTATCCTTTTCCTCCAGTCCCCGACGGATCCCCGCCATCTTTCATTTAATGGCATGATACCGCCTTTACACCGCTCAAAACCGACTGCGTGCAGCCTGTCCGCAGCCTTCCGGGAAAAGATCTCATAATAATAATCAACGAGCTGTTTCGGCCCGGGACCGTCTTTGGATATCCTGATATCCCTCTGTTCAAACTCTTCACGCCACTTTTTTCTGAGATTGTCGGGTAGGAAGTTTTTATCCGGTTCCTCGTAGATGATCAGGTTGTCCTGGTCGGTGATCATCGTCTGCTCGTCCCTGCCTTCGCTGCCGAGCCCTGCCCATATATAGTCTGTAGGCGGTTTTCCGAATCCCTCCTCTTCCATCTCTTTTTCCACTATGGTTAATATCCTGATGATGAGCTTGTCCCGGGCAATGCGAAAGAGGTCGTGGACGTCCAGGACAGTCTCTTCTTCGAGGTAGAAATTTTCTATGCCTGCAACCGCTGTTTCGTGACAGGCGCGCAACTCCTCCAGCGAAGCAGCCCCGTCGATCTTGTGGAGCACGAGTGACGAAAACTCGGATTCGAAGATCTCATAATCCTTGAGGGTCGATTGAAGGGTGTTCCCGAGCTCGGCGAGGAGCCTGTACCGCTCGCTTCGCAGAAGGAAGCGGTCTTTTATAATATCACGGTGATCTTCAATGTACGATTCGATGATGGAGAAGTTCAGCGGCATCTGTTATCTCGTTATGTTCTCAAGCATCTTCCTGCTTGCCATGAGCTTTTCACGTTTTTCCTGCAGCTCATTGAAGTTCGCCTCGTTCTTTGCAATGACCTCGGGGGGCGCCTTTTCCATGAAGGCGGGGTTGTTCAGCTTGCCTGAGATCCTTTCACTCTCTTCATGGATCTTCAGGAGTTCTTTTTCGATACGCCCCAGTTCCTTCTGCACATCGATCAAGCCCTGGATGGGGACAAAAACCTCTATGCCCTTATAGACGCCTACTGCCGAATGTTCCGGCGCGTTGCCGTCGATGAACATGATATTCCCGATCCTCGCGAGGTCTTTCATGTAGAATTCATATGCCTCGAGGAGGGGCTGCTGGCCGTTCGCACGGATAACGACACCGATCTTTACGTTCGGGGCTATGCCCGTTTCGCCGCGTATGTTGCGGATTACGTCGATGACCCCCATGATCGTCGCCATGTTCGTCTCGCTCTCTTCGTCCAGTTCCGACTCGTCGAACACCGGGAACCCGGAGACCATGACGCTCTCGTTGTCACGGCCGGGAAGGCGCTGGTAGATCTCTTCGGTGACAAAGGGCATGATCGGATGGAGGAGCTTCACAATGTCCGTGAGGGTCCTGCAGAGGACAGACCGCGTCGCATCCGTATCGAATGATGTGACCTTGCCGTAGAGGTTCGGTTTTATAAGCTCTAAGTACCAATCGCAGAACTCGTGCCATATGAAGGTATAGAGGCTGCTCGCTGCTTCATTGAACCGGTATGAGTTGATGCTTTCCGTTACATCCCTGATCACCTTTTGCGCCCTTGACCTGATCCATGCATCGGGCAGGTACGACGACCGTTCCGTTCCCTTCGGTATCTCCCTGTCCTGAAGGAATGAAAGGGCAAGCTTGGAGGCGTTCCAGACCTTGTTCACAAAATTCCTTGCACCTTCGATCCTCTCCTCTGAGAGAAGGACGTCGCGTCCCTGTGCGGCAAGGAGCGTAAGGATGAACCTGAACGAATCCGTCCCGTACTGGTCCATTATGACAAGGGGGTCAATAACGTTCCCTTTTGATTTGCTCATCTTCTTTCCTTCAGCGTCCCTCACGAGCGCGTGGATGTATACGTCACGGAAGGGCACGTCCCCCATGAATTTCAAACCCATCATGATCATCCGGGCTACCCAGAAAAAGAGGATATCAAACCCGGTGATGAGAAGCGACGTGGGGTAGAAGGTCTTCAGGTCATCGGTCCTGTCCGGCCAGCCAAGGGTGGTAAAGGGCCAGAGCCCTGAAGAGAACCACGTATCGAGGACATCGGATTCCTGCCGCAGCTCCCCTTTGCAGTCCTGGCAGGTGTCCATATTGTCAACGGATACATAGGTCTTGTTGCACCTGTCGCAATACCATACGGGTATCCTGTGACCCCACCATATCTGGCGGGAGATACACCAGTCCCTGATGTTCTCCATCCATTCGAAATAGACCTTTTCCCACATCTCGGGGATGATCCTGACCCGCTGTGAACGTACGGCCTCGATCGCCGGTTCTGCGAGGGGCTTCATCTTCAGGAACCACTGAAGGGACAGCGAGGGCTCCACGATAGTCTTGCACCGGTAGCACTTCCCGACACCCAGGTTGTAGGGCTCGATCCTGTCAAGGAGGCCTTTCTCCTCAAGTTCCTTAATGATCTTGTCCCGGCATTCGAACCTGTCCGTGCCCCTGTAGTGGACGGCGTTTTCATTCATCTTCCCGTCGTCGTCAATGACTTTGACGACCTCGAGGTTGTGTCTCTTCATGATCTCGAAGTCATTGAGGTCATGGGCCGGCGTCACCTTGAGCACGCCCGTCCCGAATGATGTATCCACGTAGCTGTCGCCGATAACGGGGATCTTTTTCCCCACGATGGGCAGTATGACGTATTTCCCTACGTATTTTCCATATCGCTCGTCATCGGGGTTCACGGCAACGGCCGTATCGCCGAGCATCGTCTCCGGCCTCGTCGTTGCCACCGTCAGGTACCCGTCGCCCTCAGCCAGGGGATACCGGATATGGTAGAGGTGCCCATTCGTCTCTTCGTGCTCTGCCTCGAGGTCTGAAAGGGCGGTCTTGCACCGGGGACACCAGTTGATTATGTAATTGTCCCTGTAGATCAACCCTTCGTTATAGAGCCGCACGAATACCTCACGGACTGCCCTCGAGAGCCCTTCATCCATCGTGAACCGTTCACGCGACCAGTCGCAGGAGGAGCCGAGCCGTTTAAGCTGTTCTATAATGGTGTTCCCTGATTGTTCCTTCCATTGCCAGACCCTTTCGATAAATGCATCCCGGCCAAGCGTCTCCCGGGTCTTTCCTTCCTTCGCAAGCTCCCTCTCAACGACGTTTTGCGTGGCAATGCCTGCATGGTCCGTACCGGGGAGCCAGAGTGCGTTGAAGCCTGCCATCCTCCTGAATCGCGTTACAATGTCCTGGAGGGTATTGTTTAAAGCATGTCCCATGTGGAGAGAGCCGGTGACGTTCGGGGGAGGGATGACCATCGAAAACGGAGGCCTTGGGGAACTGCCCTCAGCCGTAAAGAACCCCTTTTCAACCCAGAACCTGTACCACTTTTCTTCGATCGCGTGAGGATTATAAACCTTGTCCATCATATCAGATTCTCCAGTATCAGTATTCAAGCGCTACATCCTAATGAATCCGCGAGTCGTAAGTCGTAAGGGGTAAGGGGTTTAACCCTTCACGCCTCACGCCTGACGCCTCACGATCTTTATCGTGTCTTCATTCCCTCAAAGCGGTATATTCCAAGGCAACGGGAGGAAGATCTTCTCGAAGAGATTAAAGGCGTAGCGGTCCGTCATGCCCGCAATAAGATCACACACGCACGTTGCCGGTTCATCATAAAAATCATCCCTCTTTGTCTCTTTCAGGAAGGCATCGGGATTCTTCAGGAAATGTTGATAAAGGTCGGTGATGATCCTGGAGCATTTCAGGAAATCTCCGTGCACCGCATTGTTGTTGTATACGCTGTCATAAAGAAAATCCCTGAGCTGTACGATGTGTTCTTCAAGCTCTTCTCCGAAATCTACCCGCAATTCCGGGTCCTTCCGTGTCTCCGATATGACCCCGCGCACCATGCGGTCGATCCTGTCCGAGACGGTATGCCCAAGGAATTCCCTGCACTTCCCGGGCAGATCCTCTTCCGTGATGACGTCCCCCCTGATCGCGTCGTCTATATCGTGATTCAGATAGGCGATGACGTCGGCAGCCCTCACCACTTCAGCCTCCCTTGTAAGCGGCCTTTCAGCCTTATCCCTGATAACGATCTCCCCCTTGCCCTTTGAATGACGCACAATGCCGTCCCTCACTTCGTGGGTGAGGTTGAGCCCCCTGCCGTCCCTCTCAAGGATATCCACAACCCTGAGGCTCTGTTCATAATGACGGAAGCCTCCCTCGTGGATAGCGTTGAGGACCTCTTCCCCCGCGTGGCCGAATGGCGTATGGCCGAGATCATGTCCGAGGGAGATCGCCTCAACGAGATCTTCGTTCAGATCAAGTGCCTTTGCAATGGTCCGTCCTATCTGGGCGACCTCAAGGGTGTGGGTGAGCCTTGTCCTGTAATGGTCGCTGGCAGGGGAAAGGAAGACCTGTGTCTTGTGTTTCAGCCTCCGGAAGGATTTGCTGTGGGTTATCCTGTCCCTGTCGTGCTGGAATGCGGGTCGTATGTCGCATTCAGGTTCCGGTCTCAATCTGCCTCTTGTCCGACTGCTTCTCTGTGCGAACGGAGAGAGTATACCCTCTTCCCTTTTTTCCAGTTTTTCCCGGATATCCATAGGCTTGAAATTCAATAGGTAATGTATCATAAGAACAGGACTATTTCAATTATGTCGATGCCTGCAAAACCTGTTCATTACCGGATGTGGCGACAAAAAACTATTCTTAGGGGGCAATTCTGCAAAAAACCTGCTTGACAAAAATACCAGGGAATTGTTATATTTATCACATAGATAACTGAGAAACATAATCAAAGATGCCCTCAAATCACTTGATTGGGGCATTTTTTGTGTTTTGGAGACAACTATGAGCATAAAAAATTTCAGCGAGATAAAACACTTAATTGATGTAGGAATGGAAAAGGGTTTTCTTACCCCTGACGAGATCAACGATATCCTCCCGCAGAACATCTTTTCACCGGAAGACATCGAAGACATCTTCGATTTTCTCTCTGAGTCGAATATAGATATTGTTGAAACTATTAAGGAAAAGATAGAGACACCAGAGGAAGAATCCCAGGAATGGGGAGAGATCGAGAAGTTTCCATCGGAAAGGACAGACAATATCATCTGGGCCTATCTCAAGGACATCGGCAGGGTGTCATTGCTCACCTCGGATGAAGAGTACACGATAGCAAAAAAGATAGAAGAGGGTGAACGGAAGATACGCAATCTCCTTTTTGATCTGCCCCATGCCGTCCGCGAGCTTCAGGATCTGTCGTCCCAACTGAAAAAAGAGACGATCAATATTATCGATGTTATTAAAAACATTGATGAAATGAACTATACAAAGAAAGATGAAGAGAAATACAAAAAGAAGACCATCTCCCTCATAAATACCGTTAAAAATCTTTTTGAGAAGAAGGAAGAACTCCATAAAAAGATGACAGGTGCTGATGCTGCCACGAGAAAACAGTACGACAAGAAGCTAAAGGCCATTGAACTCAAGATGGAAGAGGCCTTTGTTAACCTCAACCTGAACAAGAAGGTCCTTGAAGAGGTGATCAGGAAGATCGGCAGACAGCTCAAGTTCATGGACGACAGGGAGGTAAAGAAGGTCAAGCGGAGATTGATGGAGATCGTGGCCATTGAAAACGGGCTCAAGACAGTAAAGAACAGGCTTATCCAGGCAAACCTGAGGCTCGTTATCAATATCGCGAAGAAGTATCTCAACAGGGGCCTGTCCTTTCTCGACCTCATACAGGAAGGGAATATGGGTCTCATGAAGGCAGCAGAGAAGTATGACTACCAGAAGGGATACAAATTTTCCACCTATTCAACCTGGTGGATACGCCAGGCTATTACGAGGGCGATCGCAGACTATGCGCGGACGATCAGGGTCCCTGTCCACGTACTGGAGACTATGAACAAGATCACGAAGGTTACCATATCCCTTTTCCAGGATCTGGGAAGGGAGCCTAATCTCGATGAGATATCCCTGAAGGCCGGTTTGCCCCTTGAGAAGGTAAGAAAGATCATGAAGGTCTCAAACGAGCCGATCTCTATTGAGACCCCTATCGGTGACGACGAATCAAAGCTCGGTGATTTTATTGCAGATCCCAAGTCACCCTCACCGTTCAATGAACTTGTGGGCATCTCCCTGAAAGAGGAGATCGACAAGGTTTTGTCCACCCTTACCCCGAGAGAGGAGAAGGTGATCAGGATGAGGCTCGGCATCGGCGAGAAGACCGACTATACCCTTGAAGAGGTGGGCGAGGTCTTTGGCCTGACCCGTGAGCGTATCAGGCAGATCGAGGCAAAGGCATTGCGGAAACTGAAACACCCGTCGCGGCGCAAAAGACTCGACAGCTTCCTCGAGTAAAGAAAGAGATTGAGAGGTTAAGAAGATCAGAAGGTGAGGTTACAACAAACCTCACCTTTTTTTGTATCGGATTATCTACTCTATAAATGTTGCGGAAGTGGTTGTCGTTGCCGATTGTTTCTTTACGGCTGGGCGCTGATGGCTGACAGTTTGCTTGTTTCCGCCCGTCATGATCCCTTCCACTGTTTCCCGGATCTTTGCTACCTTGTCCGGCGAAAAGGGTTTGATGTTTTCGTATGATCTGTCGAGGGTGTTATGGGGTCTGAACTCCTGGATCGTAAACCGCTTTGCATCCCGGATATATTCCGCGACCTCATAGACATCATCTTCACGGTGGAGGAAGGGCACGACGGTCATCCTGAATTCGTAATCCACCCTTCCTTCGAGGATGAGCCGGATGCTTTCTTCAATGGTCTTTGTGTTAACATTAACACCGCACCACCTCTTATACCTGTTGACAGGCCCCTTGACGTCCATGGCCACGTAATCGATGAGCCCGTCATTTATAAGCCCTTTCAGTATAAAGGGTGATGATCCGTTCGTGTCGAGTTTTACTTTAATACCCTCTGACCTTATCCGGCCGATTATATGAAAGAGATCCATGTGGATCGTCGGTTCACCGCCGGTAATCACGACCCTGTCCACCCATTTTTTGTACTTCCTCAGGTTAAGGATAATGTGTTCCAGGGGTATCTCTTCCATTGTATCAGGATGGAGGACAAGATCGGGATTGTGGCAAAAAGGACACCTGAAGTTGCACCCGCCGGTAAACAACACGGACGAGAGGCAGCCCTTCCAGTCGATAAAGCTTGTCTCCAGGAAGCCCCGGATAGGAATGTCATGTCCCATGCACGACATTCAGGACCTCATCGATATTCGGTACGTTCCCTCTCCACTCACCGAGCCAGTTCTCCGTCTCATCCTCAACAACGATCGTCGGCAATGCCATGACGCGATAATAGGTGGCCTCGGTGAGTCCTTCCACGGTTCCCACATTGAAGTCGTTTACATCAACATTTTTCTCCTGGAGACTGTCTTTTAACCTTTTTGCCATCGGGCACATCGGACAGTCATCTTTGTAGAAGATTTTTACAATCCCCATTATCTTACCTCCTTCGTATTAGTTCATGGTTGAGTTGATAATTCATAGTTCGTGGTAAATTATAGAAACGTTACTCATTTACCGCCTTCTTCTTTGTCTCCGAAAAATAATCCGTGTTCCTGTACCTGTCTTTCAATTCCCCCAGTTTGCCCTTGTTCCAGCTTGAGACCTTGGTAAAATATCCGGTGATCCTCGTTATCCCGTCGACGTCCGGGGAGCCGCAGTAAGAGCACGTATCGGTAAGCCCCCTTGAGGTCCGGTGGCATTTGTTGCAGGTGGTGAACTCGGGAGAGAAGGCTATCTGGTCATTCGTTGTATACCTGAACGTCTTGATGACAAAGTCGGCAACGGCCTCCCGCGATGGATGAGCCTCTCCGAGCCACACATGGGAGATAGAGCCTGCCTCTATGAGCGGATGGAAGATCCCTTCGTTGGTGACCCTCTCGATGGGATTCATAGCGTGTTTAACGTTCAGGTGCGTGGAATTCGTATAATATACCTCGCCGGATGCAATATCACCTTTGACGATCCTTCCCGAGAGCGGTGAATGGTACCTCATATCAAGCCTTGCAAAACGGTAGCTCGTGCTTTCCGCAGGCGTCTGTTCGAGGACGATCTTCATGTTCTCCTGTCTCCTCATCTTGTCCGTGAGGAGGTTCATGTGGGCCATCACCTTGATGCCGAACTTCAGCGCCCGTTTGGACTCGTGCATCTCCTCCCCGGTATGGATCTGTACCATCTCGTTGAGGCCGACCATGCCGATGAGATGGGAGGCAAGGTTAAACCGGAGATAGGGCATCCCGTCCCTGTTCATCGTAAGGAGCGCCAGCGGGCCGTCCTCTCCGAGGGAAAGCAGTTTCTCCATAAAGACCCTTTTTTCCTTGTGTGCCTTTACGGCAAGGATAAACCGCTCCGTGATGAGGTTGAACAACTGCGTGTCGTCATTTTTCGCCATGTAAGCAAGCCTTGGAAGGTTAAGGGAGACGTTCTGGAGGGCACAGTATCTCATCCTCCAGGGTTCTTTTGCGTCGAGGAGGTCCCTTTCGTCGAGCTTGAAGCTCAGACGGCAGCATTCAGAGATCTTCGCTGTTTCGCCGCGGTCAAAGACATAGTAGGTGTTCCCTTTGTCCGCCGCCACATCAGAGATGAGGTTGAGGAAATCAATATGACCCTCGGTGCGGAAAAACTTTTCCGTTATGTGGACGATCGGTTTCGGGAAGAAGAAGGGTCTTCCGGCCCCGTCACCCTCTTTAAAGACCTCGAAGAGCGACCATGCGAATCTCTGTGCCTCCTTCTCGTATTCCCCGTAGGTCTTGCCGGTGAATTTCCCTCCGGGGCCGATGGCGGGGACATTGACAAAGTGCTGGGGGATCTCCCAGTAGATATTGATGTCCGTGAAGATGGCCTGTCCGCCGCGGGCAACGGCCTGCTGTGAAAATTCGAATATAAGCATCTGCGACAGCTGCTTTACATCGGCATCGCTCATGCCCTCAAGATAAGGGGCGAAAAAGACGTTGATGGCATCCCATCCGATTGCGCCGGCAAAATGGCTCTGGAGGGCAGCGGCGAACTTGACGAGGTGGGCGAGGAGGACCTCAGGATGTTTCGCAGGTTTTGCCATCGAAAGGGAGTGGGGCAGGTCGAGGCCGAACTTCTTGATATATTCGAGAGACTGGCCGCTGCAATACGGCCTGTCGATAAAGCCGAGGTCATGAAGGTGGATATCGCCGTTCATGTGGGCATCGGCAACGTCCTGCGAGAACACCGAGAGGAGTGCATATTCCTTTTTGATGTTCTCTGAAAGGGTGAGGTTTGTCGCCTCGGGGCCATGGGGTACGTTGGCATTTTCCTTGTTCGGATGGAGGATAAGGCTGTCCACGTCGTAAAGGGGCATTCCGAGCCTTGTGTGCATTTTCCTTGTGTTTTCAAGGCCTTTTTCAATCAGCTTTGCGTTTACAAGCTCCCTGATGAGGGGTGCCGTAATGACCTTAATGCCCGATCTCCTTATCATCTGCTCGGCATCTTTGCTGACCTCGTTCGCGGTATCGCGGTCGATCAGGGTTTCCCGTATCAACGCGTCAATGATCTTTGACCGGTCCCAGTCGGCTATGCTCTCCTCGGAAGTCCTTACAAAAAGATTGAGATCCGTTGTTTCCATTCATACCCCCTTATAACGTTTAAAACTGCTTAAAATTGTTTAATTTTGCTTCCGGAAAAACAACCCCGCCAACAACCTCTCACCCCACTATATATAGTACCGATACTAAATGCATCCACTATATGTAGCTATTTAACAGCGGGAAGGTCTTTTTGTCAAGGATTTTTTAAATATTTTTTTAAAGGGTGGTACAAATTTATTCCGGTCTTGTGAATGGGTTAGAGAAGTTTACAATAAACTTATGTGAACAATGAAGTATAATATATTGATATTACAATTTATTTAGCACTATGTTGAAATGTTCAATCTCGCCGTAAACGTCTCCTGCTTATACGTTCTGTGACCTCAACGCATCGGCGGCATCTTCCGGCGTGATGGAAACGACATGAAACTCATCCTCTCTTTTGTATTTGGAGGATCGGAAGTCTCTCGGGAGTATCTCTATGTACCAATGGAAATATTCGTGAACCGGTATATCTTCACTGGAAGCGATCTCATCAGGCATGTTCGGAGATGTATGCACGACAAACGTATATGCGTTGGCCAGTTTTTCTATGCGCTTCATGATGTCGAGCATGGCAAGGGCGAGATCGTTTTTGATCCCCTCTGTGGTAAGACATTCAAAGCCTGCTTCATGAAACCTCGGCAGGATCCATACCTCATAAGGAAACCTCGGTGCAAAGGGGCATATGGCGATGAAGTTCGTATTCATCATCACGACCCTCTTGTTTTGCCGTATCTCCTGGCTGATAATATCGCAGAACAGGCAGCGTTCTTTCTGAAGGTAATGATTCTTTGCATTGATAAGCTCCCGGATGATCCCGGAAGGGACTATCGGTGTTGCAAGCACATGGGAATGGGGGTGAAAGATGTATGAACCGGCGAGTTCACCATGGTTTTTAAAAACATAGATATGTTTGAAACGCATGTCCTGTTTGAGGTCTAAGATCCGGTCTCTGTACATATCGAAGAGGAGCAGGAGTTCCTGTTGGCTGAAACCGGACATTGTCTTTGTATGAGACCTGTTCTCCACGATGATCTCATGGGCGCCGAGGTTCTCCATCTTGTCGTAGATCCCTTCAGCCCTCTTGTTCGCAGCGACCTCTATGACGAATATGGGGTTGGACGCAGGAAAGCAGCGGACAAGCCAGTTACCCTGAGGGTCCTTGTATTCCCTGATTGAATTGGGGGTTAGATTTTCGTTGCCGGGGCAGAAAGGACAGATACCTGTGCTGCTCGATTTTTTTGTATGGTATCCGACAACGACCCAGCTTCCGGATACCGGATCTTTCCTGAGTTCCGGCACTTTTTACAGCATAGACTATAAAGAATGCTTTGTCAACGCACTGTTTCCTTGCAAATCCCTTGGGAGATTATTACAATAACATCGATGGACGAACGCCTGGAACTTCTTATCCGCTGCGCCCTTGAATCAGGCAAGATACAGCGCAGATATTTTCAGAAAAGGTTCGACATACGCTATAAGGGAGAGATCAACCTCGTAACGGATGTCGATATTGCCTGCCAGGCGCGTATTATGGAACTCATCAGGGAGAGATTCCCCGATGACGAGATCATCAGTGAAGAGAAGGTGAACCGTTATGACGGTGATGCGCGCAGGTGGATTATAGATCCCCTTGACGGCACAACGAATTATGCCCATGGTTATCCCTTCTTCTGCACCTCCATTGCCTATGAAGAATCCGGCGTAGTCAAGGCCGGCGTGGTCTACAATCCGATCTTTAAAGAACTCTTTGCCTGCCGGAAAGGGGAAGGGGCATACCTGAACAACAAGAGGATCTCCGTATCAAAGATAGGGGTCCTGAAAAGCGCCTTGTTGAGCACGGGTTTCCCCTACGATCTCCCGGTAACGGAGAATAACAACATCAACCACTTTATCAAATTTCTCTACAGGGCGCAGGCAGTGAGGCGCGACGGGTCTGCCGCACTGAACCTCTCCTACGTTGCCTGCGGGAGGTTCGACGGTTTCTGGGAATTGAGGCTCAACCCGTGGGATACCGCAGCAGGCTGTCTTATGGTGGAAGAGGCCGGCGGGACCATCTCTAATTTCAACGGCAGGCAGTTCAATATCTATGAAGATGATATCGTTGCCTCCAACGGCAACATCCACGCTGCGCTGCTGGACGTTTTGCAGGAGGACACATGAAAGAGTATTCCATCGATGAATTAAAGAACATCGTAAGGCCGACGCTCGGCGAAGACGTTCCGCTGCTGCTTTTCAGGATACTGAGGATCATCGGGATCAGGAGCCTCCTCGGCGAGACGTCGGGGGCGACGTTGTACATGATGGGTAAGAACGTGGGGACTATGCTGGGCGCCGCGGATCTCGATGATTTCAAGAGGAAGATAGAGGATCTGAAGGTGGGCATCGCCGAGGTTGAGGTCATTGATGAAGACCACATGATCGTCAAGCTCTATGAGTGCATTACCTGTGCAGGCTTTGGCTACACAGGGGAGATGTTTTGTGATATGGAGAGCGGGATCATAGCAGGTCTCCTTGAAACGGTCTTCAAGAAAAAGGCAAAATCGACCCAGACAAAGAGTTGGTCCGCAGGATACAACTATTGCGAATTTGAGATCTACCTGTATTGAATCATGGCGTCGAAAATAAAATTACTTGAGAGAGAGAAGCGCGAACTCGAGGTGGCGCTCGAGGAGGCAAGAAGTCTGTCCCTCGCGAGGAATAAGCTCCTTGCGGCCAATATCAGGGAATTGAGCGACATCTACGATGTACTGAAGACCAAATTGCAGGACCTGAGACAACGCGACGAGAGGATCAAAAGCTTCGAAGAGGAGCTTATGAGGGCCAACAAACTGGCTGCCCTCGGCGAGCTTGCCGGGTCTATCGCCCATGAGATCAAGAACCCTCTTATCTCCATACAGGGGTTTGCCGGGAGGATACTGAAAACCGGAGACAAGGAAAGGATCGAAAAATATGCAAGGCTTATCGAGAAAGAGGCTGAAAGACTGTCCACAGTCCTGATAAAGCTCTTAGAGTATTCGAGGATGGATACGCCAAGAAAGGAGCGCGTCGGGGTTGACGGGATTATCGACGATACGGTCCTCTTTATGGAACATCACCTCACGAGATTCAAGAATATTGAGGTCTCCGTAGAAAAGGGCAAGGACATTCCACCGGTCATGGTCGACAAGATCCACGTCCAGCAGGCCTTAGTGAACATTATCATAAACGCTGCCCAGTCGATGCCGAACGGCGGTACGGTACACATCCGGTCCGGCGTAGAGGGCAACAACGCATACATCTCCGTAACCGACAGCGGCGGGGGCATTGAACCGGAAAATATTGCAAAGATCTTTGAACCGTTTTTTACCACCAAGCCGAAAGGCGAGGGCACAGGCCTCGGCCTTTCGATCTGCAAAAGGCTCATGAAGGCAAATGATGGGGATATCAGCGTGGAGTCCGTTCCCGGCCAGGGCAGCACCTTTAAGCTCCTTATGCCGCTGTATTCCTGAAAGACGATAAAGGATGCCGTAAGGCGTCAGTCGTTAGGCGATTTAACCCCTTACGACTTACGATTCACGACTTACGGGTTAAAACTCCCATTTCATACCATCCCTGGCGGCGATAACCTCGACACCCGTCGCTTTCTGCAGTTTCTGCGCAAGCAGGTACGGCTTTTCCTTGAGCATGTTGATGCCGAAATGGGTGAGTATTGCCTTCTGCGGCCTTGTTTCCAGGATGATCTTTTGTGCATCATCGAGGGCAAGGTGTTCAACGGTATTGTGAGCTCCGAAGGGCTTTGTCCTCAGGACATTGATGATGAGACAGTCTGCGTGGTAATGGTCCGGCAGACCGTCGAAGAACCTCGTGTCAGCGATAAGTCCGATAGTCTTGTTGAGGTGGAAGACAAGCCCGTATGTCTCCACTGGGTGCCTGTGGCGGACCGGCGTGCTGAAGGCAACATCCTTGACCGTGTACTGTCCTTTTTCCTTGAGTATGGTGATCATTTCAAGGTGCCGGCGTACATACTGGTGGACAACGGCATCCTCTCCTATGGCATCCTGCGGGCAGAACAATATCCCCCGCTTTTTAAAGCCGCCGTCTGTCATGGCCTCGATCAGGGCGTTTACGTCGTTCGCGTGGTCGAGGTGCTTGTGGGTGAGGATAATACCGTCGAGTCCTGAGAGATCGGGTCGTTCCTTTGCTGCGTGGACGCGTACCAGGGCGCCCGGGCCGGGGTCAATATAGAGGTTCGTTTCTCTATAATGGAGCCAGAGGCCCCCTGTTGCCCGCAGTTGCTTCGACACAACGAACCGTGCCCCGCCGGTTCCGAAGAATTTAATAAAGCCTTCCATTCCATACCTCTTATGTGGTAATCTCAGGTCAGTATATCCTCCTTGAGGATCTACATAAACGATATTGCCGGGAACTGAGTTTTAAACTGTACTATTGTAGTGAACCCCTTGAGGTATGTCAAATTGGATTTGATAGAATACAGCGTTTACGAATCGTCCATGGGTAATATCTGCCTCATCGCGAAGAACGGGAGACTCATTGCCCTTTCAATAAGCAGGGACGACGAATACAAACTCCTGCGGTCGCTGACGTTGCAGTATCCGGAAGGCGTGAGAACGGAAGTACCCTTCAAGAACGTCCGCCTTCTCCTCGACAGGTATCTAAGGGGCCGGAAGGTTGATTTTGATGTCCCTGTCGATGTCTCGGCAGAGACCCCGTTTACGCAAAGGATCCTCCGGGTGCTTCAGGGTATCCCTTACGGCGAGGTGAGGAGCTATCTCTGGGTGGGCAGGCAGATAGGGTACCCAATGGCTGCACGGGCTGTCGGACAGGCGGTGAAGAGGAACCCCATCCCCATTATCATACCGTGTCACAGGGTCATCAGGGAAGACGGTACGATAGGCGGCTTCTCTCAAGGGGTCAACATCAAACGAAGACTTCTCGCTATAGAAAAGGTAGAGCTGCCGCGGCCGCATAGATAATCGGCTATTACCCGGTAAGGACTGCCGGGCGCGGCTGCGTATTGCCTCGGCTGGCGAAACAGGGTATCGTAAAAGACATTATCATCACTGTCGTAAAATATTACCCGCGCAACAGAGAAGGTCCCGGTCCTGCAATTAATATCTGCCGCCTCCACAAAATACTCAAATCGCTCGGGATCCATCCTGTCCTGCCGGAGCAATCTCTTGATATTCAGGTATGTGGAACTTCCTTTTTTCGGTACGAACTTGAGGAATGTCTTGGCGCTCTGTATGTGTCCCCTTGATCCGTAGGATATTGTAGGGCCTACGTACCAGCAGTCCTCTTCGGTCGTCCATACCATATACCCCCAGTTTTCATCCGCTGTTGCACAGGGGACACAGACGGATAGACCGATGACGATCGCGGCGATTGCTGTCAGGCATCGACATATCGTGTTCATGCGGGTCAACCCGGATATTGTCCTGCGAAATATCATACTCTTCTTTTTTTTATTATCGCCATTCAGAGGGTTTTACTTAAATATATTCTTCATCGGTTGACCGAAGGCTGCAGGCAAGCCTTCTGTGTGTGTTTTACCAGGGCTCCACCTTTATGGTGAACGGTTTTTATGAAGCAGATTATAGAAAATGTCTTGACAATAGTTTACAATGGTATAGCTTTTTAAAAAAAGTTCACATGAATAGGGGTACAGAATGGTAGAATATTCGGAAGAGGAAAGGACACGGATTTGTTTTGCTATAGGGCAGAGGATCAGAGAGTGCAGAAAAGAAAAGGGGCTGACCTTAAAGATTCTTGCAGAAGAAACCGGGTTCTCCAAAAGCTACTTATCTCATATAGAAAATCTGAAACGGGAACCCTCGATCGGTACACTGACAAAGATCGCCCGCATTCTGGGCACCGATGCACTGTATCTTATTTCGGGTGTTCAGACTGATTCAAGACAATCCGGGATAGCCATTTCAAGGGCAGATGAACATAAACTGATGCCGGACACGTTCCGCGAGAAAAGCCATATATACAAATCGCTCGCTTATGAGAAGAAGGACCGGCTGATGGATGCGTACATAGTGGAGCAGGGATTCGATTTTCCGAAAAATACGAGGTCATGGCAGGGCGAGACGTTTGTGTACGTCCTCGAAGGAACAAATGAGTTCTTTTATGACGGCAGAACCTATACCTTCCACAAAGGTGATGCCTATTATTTTGACTCAAGCAAGCAATACAAAGGGAGGGCAGTGGGTCCTGAGCCATGCAAGATCCTCGTGGTGTTTACATCAGGCAAGATGCAGCAGGTTATCCAATCGTGAAAGCAGCCGGACCGGCCCTTATTATCGGCGGGTGATCACCCCCCCCGTAGAGAATCGATATATAGCCATTGTCGAGACGCAACCCCGTTGCCATCAGGATCATCCTCTCCAAACGGTAAATAGCCTCCCAGGAGAAGGCCGCCAGCAGTAACATCATTGTGCCGGGCAGCACACAGAGGCATCTCCGACTGTGTCCGGCGATCATTATCCCTTTGAAAAGATTGAAAAAAATTATTAGACGGGCGCCGTATCACCGGCACCCGTCCATTACGCGCCCTGCTTGAATAAAACTGAAAGGCTGTAAAAAATATATTGACAAGAGTATACGGAGAGTGTACTTATTAGTATAAATTGTACACAATGTAAAAAAATAGAATCCTCTTTTTCAGCAACCGGAGGGTTTAGCCATGTATAAAGAGGACGGTGCCGTGATAAAGGGGTTAAAGGGAAACAGATAGCCATAATGTATAGGAGGCGAATGGATGGACATCAAAGCACGAAACAAGAAACTGGACGAAGGGGCATTCCTCAAGGAAAGGGAGGA
>MVRS01000259.1 GCA_002067975.1 Syntrophorhabdus sp. PtaU1.Bin058 | reverse complement strand
GGCTACGTTCAGGGCACCCTGTTCTACGGCGAGGGCGGCAAGATTGAGGATCGTCGTGGACGTGGTGCAGGCCTGATGGATCATGAGGCCGGGCAGGTTCTTCGTGTTGTCCGTCAGGATGCCTGCCGCCCAGTTATGGCTGTAGAACAGGTGGTGCTGATGTATGGTGATCCCGAAATAGAGATAGTCGATAATGGCCGGATCGATCTTCTTTTTTTCCAGAAACCACCTCCTTGCCGTTTTCCCGCCCAGCTCAATAGAGTTCTCATTCTGCATGGATCCCTGCCAGCGGCAGAAGGGTGTCGAATAGTAGCCCCCGTAAGGGATATACGCCTTTGTAAAAGTATTCATGAAACTACCTCCTCATATATATTTGGTTAATGTAATCAAGCATCAGAATCTATTTGTTGTAATCGTACCATCCTTTGCCTGTTTTCCTTCCCAGGCTGCCGGTCTTCACCAGGTTCTTCAGCTCCATGGAAGATTGCCACTTGAGCTCCTGGGGCAGTTCTTTGCGCAGATACTCATTGACGTTCAGGTTGATATCAAGACCCGTAAGGTCCATCAATTCGAACGGGCCCATGGGGTAATTGAGGCCAAGCTTTGCCGCCTTGTCGATATCCTCCTTGGTTGCCACACCCTGTTCGAGAAGCTTCATCGCTTCGATGAAGTGCGGCACCATCAGCCGGTTGACGACAAATGCCGGCACGTCCATCTTCACCTCGATCGATTCCTTGCCCAGCCTCTTGACTACTTCGGCTGCCGTAGCCACTGTCGCGTCGCTGGTGTTGTGGCCTCTCACTATCTCTACCAGCCTCATAAGCGGCACAGGATTGAAGAAGTGCAGGCCTGCGACCTTATCCGGCCTTTTTGTAGCGGTTGCGATCTCGGTGATGGACATTGAGGATGTATTGGTACACAGGATCACGTCTTTCCCGGTCAGTTCATCGAGCTCCGCAAATACCTGTTTCTTCAGATCCATCACTTCAAGGGCCGCTTCGATAATGAAGTCGGCATCCTTCAGATCTTCCACCTTCGTTGTTCCCTTGATCCTTCCCGTCACGGCGGCCTTGTCGTCTGCCGTCATCTTCCCCTTTTCAACGCTCTTGGCGAGAAACCTGTCGATGTTCTTGAGACCGCCCTGTACAAACCTCTCTTCGATATCCCGCATCACCACGTTGTAGCCTGCCTGAGCAGCCACCTGTGCAATGCCGTTGCCCATGGTTCCCGCTCCCACAACCCCGATTGTCCTGATTTCCATAAACACCTCCTGTATTTTTTTATGAATATCCGATCCTCCTGATAAGGAACTTACAGATAAACCCCCTGAAGACGCCGATGATCACAATGGCTAATGCCAGACCGGTTTATCTATCTTTCCATCAGCTACGGATTCAGGATATACGATAACCCTTTCGCCCTTCTTCCACTGGAACCAAACACCTAATCCGCCTGTCTTTGGGTCTTCTCCATAGATCAACTGATGCCCTTTGTCGAATCTCAGCCTGCCCACCACTCCTGTCATATCGGTCTCGGCAATAGCGGCGGATACCTTATCGGGGTCCAACGTTCCCGCCTTTTCAATGGCGGCAGCGAGCATGTACACCGCATCATATGAGGCGCCGACCCCGTGGCCTGCCTGAGGGCTCTCTTTCCATCTCTTTGTGTATGCGTTGTAAAATTTTGTCGCCGGTGGATAAGCCCTCACCGGGATAGGACCTATGTCTTCTATGATATTCAGCGAATCCTCAATGTCTTCTCCAAAGGTCTTCCACGCCTTTGAACCCATAAGCGGCCCGTTATATCCTGCCATCAGGGCCGGGATCTTCATGCTCCTCCACTGTTTGACGAGGATCCCGCTTGTAGGCATGTCGAACACTACCAGGATAAGCTGTGCGCCGTCCGATTTTGCCTTCATCAGGGCAGCAGAAAAATCTGAAGCCCCGGTGGGATACTTCTCAAAACCAAGCACTGTCCAGCCGTTGTCCTTGTACCATTTTTCCATCATGGAGCCTGTTGCGGTCGCCCACAGCACGTCCTGGGTGGCTATAAATACCTTGTTGTAGCCGAAATCTTTTCCGATCAATTTCATCAGGCCGCTCATGTACCTGGAAAGGCCCGTTGCTTCAAGGCATACCCTGAATGAGTATTTATATTTTTCCGGGTTGCTCAGAACCTTTTCCTGGAATTTTGGCGACATCGGGATACTCCCGATATTGATGACCTTGTACTTTGAATAGATGTCCATGGCAGCAAGCAGGGCTTCGGACCTGAAATTGCCCACAAGTGTTGCATACACCTTCTTATGGAGAATGATCTTTTCGATACCGAGAAGCGCTTCGGAAACCGGGACTCCCGGCTCGCCGTCCCGGATATCAAGAGATTCTACCTTGAATAACCGTTTTTCGTTCCCTATTGTAACACCGCCTTTTGCATTGATCTCTTCTACGGCCAGGATTACCGCCCTGTAGCTTTCGTAGCCCTCTAAAAGTTTCAGTGAAGTCGGCACGCCGAGGAGGATCGGATCTGCTGCAATCAGCGAGGTGCTAAGACCAAATAACAAAAAACCCACGAACAATACCTTTGCCAGAGCTTTCATAAACTCCCCCTTATCGGTTTTTTTAAAGCTTTACAGCATCAACAATCCATGCTGCATGCTGTCGACAAAGCATTCTTCATGTTATTCAGATCACTTTCCAGGACATTATGAGCCGATACAACGTCCGCCGCATCTTCCTCTTTGCGAGACTCCCTCACCTCCTTTATATCGCGCATATCACGATCCAATACCGTCTTGAACTCGCACCCTGTCTAAAATATCCATGCGTTCCGGGGTTGTCCAAACCCCGGAACGCATCTTGTCTCGTCGCTAAAAGGATGCCGGCAATGCCGACGGGATTTTCAAGGCCTTTTGCTGACCATGCCAGTATTCGATACGTTCGCGTATGAACTTCAGCCAGTCGTCAACCTCTTCCGCCTTGAAGCCTTTGGAGACCAGCTCTTTCTTGTAGGTATCGATAATCGGCTGCACGGCCTTTACCCATCTGGCGCTTTCAGCCTGGGAGATCGTTATGACCTGGCCGCCGTTTTTCTTGAAGAAGTCCAGGCCTTCGTAGTCTATCTTGTTCCACTCGCCCGGCCACTTTTCGAGAAAATCCTTGTTATAATCGGTAATGATCTTTTGAACATCGGCAGGAAGGGAGTCCCACTTTTTCTTGTTCATAAGCACGTAGAACGTATAAACGCTTCCGATCCTCCATGCAGAGGTCACGTACTTGAGTATTTCGCCTGAGTTGGTACCTTTCATTGTTTCGAGAGGAAGCATGGTTCCTCCGATAACGCCTTTTCTCAGCGAATCGTAAATGTCACCCCATTCAATCGGTACCGGCGTAGCCCCAAGCGTTTTGACTATATCCCCGATCCTCCCGGGGCCCCTGATCTTCATTCCCTTCAGGTCTTCCAGCTTCTTGACCGGTTTCAGGGTCATAATCACATTCGGAGGACACGTGGTAAACATGAACACGTGATAGGCGTTGAGTTCTTTAGGCATAAATTTGTTGTAAAAGTCATTGGCCACGTGGCTCGCCACGTAACCGCTCGGGAAACCAAGGGGCATATCGATCATCTCCATGGCCGGGAACCTTCCTCTTGTATAGGACAGATTTGCCAGGCCGATATCGGCAATGCCGTGCTCCACGCCTGCGGCGACCTTGGTGGCTGAAAGAAGCGTGCTACCCGTATAGTACATGATCTCCACCTTGCCGGCAAGTTTTTTGTTCAATTCCTTGCAGTACTTCTCGAAAAGCACAGAGTTCAGATGTGTAGGGTCGTAATAGTTCGCAAACTTCAGCTTGATCACATCTGCATGTACGAAGGAAGACGCAAGAAACAAAAATGAAACCACAAACAATAGAAACTTTCCTTTTTTTGCCATTTCACTACCCCCTTGGTTTTTTATGTGTATTTCATGTTGCTGATCATACAATTTTATCCAATACAGCATCTGCCGCCGCCTCCGCTCTCCTTACTTGAAAAACATGGATGGGAGCCACAGGGCGAGCTGCGGGAAAAGCAGCAGCAGCCCCCACACGATTATGAGGGAGGCCAGAAATGGGGCAACACCCTTGTATATCCGGCCTATGGGTTCCTTGGTGATGTTCTTTACCACAAAGACGCATACGGCAACCGGAGGAATAACCACGCCTATCATCACGACAACGCCGAGGACTATCCCGAACCATATGGGGTCAAAGCCGAGCCTCAGGATTGCCGGGTAGAAGATAGGTGTCGCAAGGATCATAAAGGCGAGGTCATCGATAAAAGAACCTCCTAACTCGTAGATGATACAAATCATAAACAGGACCAGGTAACGGTTCACCGGGAGACTCACGACCCAGTCTGCCGTCTGCTGTGGAATATTCGTGATCGTGATGAAGTGACCCAGAATGACGGACCCCATAATGAGCATGAGGATCATCACTGCGGTACCGAGCGCCTCCCTGAGCGACTTTACATAGCTCTTGAAGGTAATGCCCCGTTTTATAACAGCAAGAAGGATGATTGCAAATGTTCCGATGCCTCCCGCCTCGGTCGGCGTGAAAAAACCGTTCATAATGCCGCCGACCACAAGGATAAAGACAACAAGGATCCAGCCTACCTCCGGCAACGTACGTATCCTTGCCTTCCATGTCGACCGCTCCGATATTGGAGCAACCTTTGGCTCCACCTTTGCCCACACATAAATGATTCCAAGAAACAGCGTCGCTATGATAAGCCCCGGGACTATTCCGGCAAGGAAGAGCCGTCCTATGGACTGTTCGGTGATGAGGCCATATATGATAAGAACGACGCTCGGCGGTATGATACACCCGAGAGTCCCCACTATGGCAACAATCCCCGTGGAGAGCCTTCTGTCATAACCATACCTGTCCATTTCTGGTATTGATACGCTGGCAAAGGTTGCTGCCGTTGCCGTTGCCGATCCGCAGATAGCCTTAAAACCCGTGGCTCCCATCACGGTGGCCATGGCGAGTCCTCCGGGAATATGTCCTACGAATTTGTTTGCAGCATCGTACAGCCTCACGGCAATACCGGCGTTGAACCCGATCTGGCCCATGAGGATGAAGAGCGGAAAGACTGTATAGCCGTAATTGGTGATGACCTCATACATGTCCCTTGCAACCAGTTGTACGGCTGCATGCACCCCGTTAAGGTAGATAAAGCCGACGAACCCGACCAGGGCCATGCCGAAGCCCAGCTCGATGCCGGTGGTAAAAAGCAGCAACATCACAAAAAGACTTACAATGCCGGCTATAATCTCATTCATATTGGCCCCTCCAGATCTTTACGATGTCAAAAACAAAAACGAAGCACTCGAGAAAGCAGCACACCGATATGCAATATGCAATGGGGAAGAAAGGTATCTGGAGTGTGGCCGATGTCTCGCCATTTGAACGAAACTCGTTGCCCACCAGAATAAGGTTATAGCCTATGACGACGAAGAGACCTATACAGAGAATCCTCGTAAACGTATTCAATATCGCACGGTTTCCAGGGGAAAGTCTCTCCAGCAGGATCTCCATCTGCACCTCGCCCCGATCGATTGAGACCCTGGGGACGCTGAAACCGATAACGATGGCAAGGGACAACGCCACCATCTCATAAGCCCCTAAAATCGGATGATTAAAACACCGCAAGATGACATCGGCGACCGTCAGACACATCATAAACGTGAGGGCTACACCTCCGATGTCGGTAAAAACCGTACTTACCTTTTGAAGAAGGTTGAACACTTTCTCCATAACTCCCCTCCTGTTTGGGCGGAATCACCTGAGCTTTTCCCGGCTGCTGTCCTGTGTCGCCAGTTCCTGGATCCCACCTGCACCGTATTTTTTTATCTTCATCCCTCCCGCAAGCTTGGGAAACTCTGAAACCATGAGCAATTCATCCGGCAGTTTGTGCTTGGCCACCTTGCCCTCCAGGAACCCGCGAAGTTCCTTTAAGGTAACCTTGCCCCCGCCCTTTGCAATCACGCAGGCGCAGATGCTCTCTCCCAGCACCGGATTCGGGGTGCCTACAACACAAACCTGTTCTATCGAGGGGTGCTGCAAAATCAGGGATTCCAACTCCGTTGGATATATCTTCAGCCCGCCCCGGTTGATCAAATCTTTGCTTCTCCCGTATATGACAATAAAACCTTTCTGATCAATTGATACGAGGTCGCCGGTATGCAGCCAACCGTCTTTCTCTAATTGCTTATCCGTTTCCTCCTGGTTCTGCCAATAGCCTTTCAGCACGTGCGGCCCTCTAACCATCAGTTCCCCAATCCCGCCCTCTGGAACCTGCTCTCCTGTCTCGGGGTTCACCGCCTTCGCCTCCGTTCCGGGAACCGATTTACCTACAGTCTTTTTTCGCACTTCCACGGGCGATCCGTAAGGACACATGGTCCCTGCCCCGGGTCCGATCTCTGAATTTCCCCAGAACGACATCAGATATATGCCCCTGTCTTCCCCCCACTGGATTACCTCTTCAGGGCAAATCTGACCGGCAAGATATCCGGCCCTCAGGCTCGACAGGTTATATCTATCGGCATTCGGATGATTCATCTCGAGGATGTAGTGTGTGGGCGATCCATGCTGGATAGTCGCTTTTTCGGCCTCAATCACCTTAAAGGCCGCTTCGACATTGAAAGCTTCAAGCAGCTGAACAGATGCCTGGATGAGGATGGGCTGTATCAGCGTAGACCCGCACCCGTAAGAATGCGTCAGGGGAAGGACACCCATAAAGATATCGTCCGCCGTTGCCCTGATCCCGTCAACATATGAATATCCTCCGCGTACAGCCTGAAAATGTGTGATCATCGAGCCTTTCGGGATACCCGTTGTTCCCGATGTGTATATGAGCATCGAAAGATCGCGGTAGATATCAATGCCGGGATTCGCATACTCCTTTTTTCTTCCACCGGACAGAACATCCTCAAACGCGATCAGTCCGTCGCCCTGCCCTTCCCCGGGAGCGAATACGCCTCCCACGGCAATTACATAAGAGAGGCCGGGAAGTCCGCCTCGCAGGCCCTGGACGAGGGCGAAATTATCTGTGTCCTTCTGTACAAACACCGCTTTCGCTTGAGAGTTGCCGAGGATAAACATCACTTCCTGGGTTCTGTATGCTGCATTTATCCAGGCGATTATCGCCCCGATCTTCTGCAGGGCGTAGAAGGCAATATATAGCTCGGGACAACTGGCCATGTAGATCGCAACCCTGTCCCCCTTTCCGATCCCTATCCTCTGAAGGCTTGCCGCAATAGCATTCGATTGTTCATCCAGCGCTTTGTATGTGATGCCCTGACCTTTAAAAAATATACACGTCTTTTCGGGAACTATCTGAGCGCTTCTTTCCAGAACCTGACCGACCGATAGATTTTCCACGTCTTTATAGACCGTGGTTACTCCAAGTTGCTTCATTATCCCCCTCCACTTTCTATGTGTTTTACGCCTGGTTAACGTGGTTTTCCGAACGCTGCCTCAGAAATTACTGCAGGCCGGGTGCCGGGACATGCTTTCCGGCACCCACCATACACCTTTTCCTGCAAACCGGCAGCGGTTCCTTGTTTATTTCCTGCCGGCGGCTGTTGCACCGGACTGCTGCCGCCTGTAGAAAGAATCTGCATACAGGGCTGCACCGAGGGCCGTTGTTAACACTGGGTCCCATTCAGCCTTAGGGGCCAGCCTGCTCACCCTGAGAATACCTTCGAGTTGGTTTGTTATTCCCGGATTCTTAGCCAGTCCCCCGATGATTACAAACTCCTTTTTTATGCCTGATCGAGCTACCAGCGTACCGATTCTCCTGGCCATCGCATGGTGATACGCAGCTATTGCCTGTTCTTCAGTGACGTTGGTTCGAATCAGGTCGAGAATCTCGGATTGAGCATAAACCGCGCAGAAGTCACTGAGCTTCGGGAACTGATCGCATTGAAGAGCGATACTTCCGATTTCCGTCAGATCTTTCTTGACCAGACCGGCAAATACCTCCATCGACCTTCCTATACCGGCGGCACATTTATCGTTCCAGAGGAAAGAGGTTGCCTTGCCCTTCCCGGTGCAGTGGATCACCTTGCAGCTCTCTCCTCCGGCATCAAGCACCGTATGGACCGACGGGCCCCATATGTGCACCGCGCCTGCGGCGCCGCATACAATCTCCGATATAGCCTTATGCGCAAACAAAACCTGTGCCCTTCCGCAACCGGTAGCGACTATGTAATGGATGTCTTCCAGTTTTAAACCTGTTTTGCTCAGGGCCCCGTTTATAGCATCGAAGGCCGATTCTTTCGGCATCCGGGTCGCGACCTGGGAAGATGCATAGGGTTGTCCGTCAAGGAGTATCAATGCCTTGGACGTCACCGCCCCGACATCGACTCCGGCCGCTATCACCTTGGCCTTTTTCCAGTCCAGTTCTTTATTCGCAGAAGCATGCTTACTCATTTTCCACCTCCGTAACTCATCACCGCGCCTATTGCACCTGCATATTCAGGGTAGTTCAATACGCTTATCTCTTTTTCCAGTAGAAGTGAAAGGTGTTTGATAAGTGCGGAAGATTTGGCCAGGCCTCCCGCTACCACAATCTCTTTCGTAAGGGGCATGTAGGTGCACATAGCGGCAACACGGTCCGCTATGAATCTGGTGATCGCGTCTGCTATGTCCGCAGCGTCCGCGCCCTGGCACATCAGATCAACTGCCTCCGACTCGGCGGACAGGGCGCATTGAATGGCGACAGACACCTTCTTTGTCGATTTAAGCGCCAATTCGGACAGCCCCTGTTCGCTTAACAGTCCCAGGACCCTCACCATGTTTGTGTAGAATATGCCAAGGCCGTCTGCGCATTTGTCATTCTGAATTACATCCAGCACATTCCCGTTCTGGTCATAGCTGATCGCTTTATGTACGTTTCCGCCGATATCGATGACTGTTCTTGAGCTATTGTCAAGGAACAATGCCCCTTTTGCATCCGCGACGTACTCAGGCACGATCCCGGCTATGTTCAGCGGCGGCGCTTTAACAATATTCTTGAAGATCCCGGTCGAAACGATTCCCTCGACCTGACCGTGTAAGATTCCGGCATTATCCGTTGCGTTATCGACTGCCGTCCTGGCTGCAGCAACTACATCAAATCCTGTGGCTGCCGTGGAAAACCCAAGGATCTCCCGTCCTCTCGTTATTACGGCCTTGGTATTCACATGGCCTGCGTCTATTCCGGCGAGAATTCTTTCCTTACTCAAGGTGCACCCCCTTTATTATCTCTATGAAGGCATCCAGTTGTGTCCGAAATTGAGTTATCGGTATGGTTGTATCAAGCTCAAGTTCGATCGACGGTATCCCCAGTTTATCGAAGACGGGCTTCAGCGCCACGACGTCCATCGGTTGAGGGCTGCAAAATCTCTGATAGAGAAATATTGTCCCATCGGGCTTGAAGTCCTCGATGAACTGCTGGATGAACCTGAACCTCTTTTTTTCTCCGGTACCGGGGACGTTGTCTTTTGCAGGACAGGGAATTTTACTTATGTATCCCTCGGCGAGTGCCTTGAGTTTATCGGGCTTGTCCTCAGGTATCTCAAACCAGAAGTACCTGGCTGCCGTACAGGAATCAATAAATATCAGGCTTGTGCTGTAGCTCAGATTTTCGATGAGATCAAAAATCCCAAGGTCGTCACAGGCGCCTCCCGTTACCATAAGCCTTACCTCTGACGGCGCTTTGCCCGGCTCGGCCTCCAGCTTTTTAATAAGCTGCTCCAGCATCTCATTGCATTCCTGTTTGTCCATCATCTGCGAAGCCAGGGTCACCGCGGCTACTTCCGGTCCCGTCACGGGCGGCTTATCGCTCCCCAGGAACTCCCAGAGCCGTTTAAGGAGTCTTCTGTTCGTGTTGTAGACCTTGATCGCCTTCTCGATCTTCTCATCTGTTATGGGTGTCCCGATAAATTTCTCAATAAATTCTTTAAACTGCCTGAAAGACTCCGTCATGAATTCGCCGGCAGGCTTCGTGTGTATGATATGGGGGTACTGTATGAGATAGCTCTTTTCCTGGAATCCTGCAAACCTGACAGACGTGTTAAACGCTTCGCCCATATGTATGCAGCTGCTGCTCGTCACGATCAGGTCCAGATAATCAAAGTTGCCCTTCAGTGTCTGGTATGCGCAATCGTGCGAAAAAGAACAATACGTCTCATGGATATAGCCCCTCGTCATTGCCTGTGACTCATGGGAGCTGAGGATCCTCACCGGTACGATCCCGGCTGCGTAGAGAATCTCCTCGGGGACATGGGTGCACATGTATCCGGCCAGGAGCTGCCCTTTCTTTTTGAGAGATTTAGCGTACTCATGACTATTCTCGGCTATCGATCGAAAACGTCCAATTATTGTGTTAGGGCCCTTCTCTGTCATTTATCCCCACCTCCTTTTTTATGCGCTTCCATGAGTTGTACGAACAGCTCCGTTTTCCGCTGGGCACCCGGCAGATCCATCTTCCGCACATCCACCTGGTCGGTATCGTATTCTATCGTCGGGATCTTGTCCTTGAAAATGCGCTGCATCGCTATATACCCGTTCCTGAAGTCGGTTTCGCAGCTGCGGGAAGGAGCCAGCAAAAGCCCGTCTGCCTTATATTCCGCTACCATCGCCCTGGCCATTGATTCCAGCGCCCAGTAGGACCTTACCCCTTGCCAGGTGGGCCAACCCAGAACTATCTTGGCGAGTTCCGTTATGGCCTTTCTTCTGGTAGACAGATCGAGCTCGTCTACCCATTGAGGGTCTATGGGTTCCCACGTCCACTCTCCGTTGACAATTCCCTTGAAGTTGCCGCACGTGCCGAACGTATAGACCGAAGCTACGATCTCGGCGCCGACGTCCCTCAGTATCCTCGCCATTTCCGGGTGGCCGTACGTATGCGCTATCCCGAAATAGACTATCCTGAAGCGTTGATCCGGGGCCACGCTCTCCCCGGTCTCAACCATTTTCTTCACTTCTTTAAATAATGTCTCATACAGCTGCACACTTTCATCGGTCGTCCTGTCCACAACAGCCGGCGGGAACAGGGCTATAAGCCGCCTTTCGTCCAGGGGCGCAGGGGAATGCATGTTCAAAGCACATATGTTGCCCCAGAGGACCAGCACCTTGATCTCGTTTCTCACCGCCTTGGCAAATAGCTCATCATTGAACTCCCTGCCGGTCACCCTCTCGAGCCAGTCTATTCCCGCCTCTATCTGGTTGGAGACGTAATTGACTATCTTCGGATCCTTCTCTGCATTCCCCCCGCCTACCATATCTATTGCGTACAAGGGCACTCCGCCCATACGCCTTGAAACCTCCTGGTACCATTTCGAATGCTGGCTGCATAGATGCGTGGTCCAGATCACATCCGGCTTGGGAAATCCCTCCTTGATCGTTCCGTCCGTAATGCCTATCTTATCGCGGACCACCTCACCTACGAACAGCTTCAGGTAACTGCACGAGTGAAAACCCAGACCTGCGGTTTCAGCGGCGATAATATTCTCCCTGGTCTCCTCAGGGAATGTCCCTGCCGCTGACGCCGAGTGAGGCTCGCCTCCTATCAGGTGTATATCCTCGCCCAGTCCTTTAAGGGGAGCCAACGGACTCCATGTGGAACCCATACAGCGCAGGCCCTCGGAAGCAAAGAGATAGCCCCTGTAGCAGGCAGTCTGGTAATTTTTAATGTCTTTCCATGTTGTTATGTTATACGCCATTTAAACCTCCCGTAATGTTGTGTGCCATTTAAACCTCCCATAGTAAATTTGACTTATTGCTATAACGTTTAGAACTGTCTGCAAAGTTCTTCTTAGCAGCATTATTGCGGGTATTGTTGAAGTGAGCAATAATACTTTTTTAGCTATTTCACCCAGTCTATAACAGGGTATTAATATTGTTTTGATTATTTTTATTGAACGTTTTTGCGCTATTTTATGCTTTTTGGTGAACATTATTCACTGTTTCTCCACGCCCTGTCAATTCCATCTTCCACCACGACCGGTTAATCGTATTTTCGATCTTGAGCATAGTGCATTGTTGCAGATTGAACAAGTGTTGTCAAGCATTTTTTTGTTTCTCTTTTTAATTTTTTTTCAGATGGTGTGATTAAGGTTAATCGTATCGCATAGTTTGCTGAGACATATTTTTTGAGCAATTTCTGTTTTAAAAGTGAATTGTATTCACTTTTTGCCCATCCACAATTTTTCCTTTAATTTGACAGATTTTCATTTGTATCAAATGTCCCTCTCAAGAAACCGGTGAATGGCGTAAAAGCGGTCGATAGTAATAAACCCGTTGATAGTCGATAGTGAATAGTAGATGGTGGAAAGGCGGTGGGAGAAATAACACCCGTTCAACGTTCTATGTTCAATGTTCAACGTTAAAATATGACAGATTAAAGACCTCAGATGTGTGCGGAAGATGACAATCCTTGTTTCTTATCGCTCGCAACTTGTTTCTCGTTATGTAACTGACTGTATTGAGTATCCAGTTTGTTTTTTAAACCTTGAACGTTGAACCTTGAACGTTGAACAGATTTTTTCCCTTTACGATTTACGGGTGTTCTGCCTTCAGTCCGTCGATCAGTATCCGGCTTACCTCTTGATGATGTTCGAGAAGATCGTACTTCTCTCCCTTAAGCAGCCAGCGGCTCACGATATGTTCGAGAATGCCCAGGATTAAATGGCGCTGGATGTAGATGTCGATATCCTGCCGGATGGCGCCTTCTTTCTGTCCCTCTGTTATGATGCTCATTGCCTGGCTGACCGATTGTTTGAGGAAATCATAGGTCTCCGTCTTGACAAAACCCTTGTTTACCCGCATGTCGAGCATCAGTATCCGCCCGTACTCGGGGTTCGTTTTGAAAAAATAGAGAAAGTACCATACGAATTTTTTGATCTTGTTGAGGGCGCCGGATATGCCCTCCAGATGTAATTCAAGCTGGCTGCTGAATTCCTTTGTCTTCTCTATGGGGATGGAGAAGAACAGATCCTCTTTACTCTTGAAATATTTATAGATCGTGCCATCGGCTATACCCGCGTTTTGAGCTATTTCGGATATATTTGCAGCCTGGAAGCCTTTCGTGCCGAAGACTTCAATGGCCGCCTCAATGATGGATTCTCTTCTGGTGACCTTCTTGGACACAACGCGAGAATGGGCCAGTTTACGCTTTACCCTGACGAGTTCCATCTCTATCTCGGCGCGGGGCTTGCCGACCTTCCTGCCCTCTCTGCTCGCCTTGACCCAGTAACGGAGTGTTGACGGGGCGATTGACAATCTGCGTCCCGCTTCGCGTATGTTGAGTCCGTCCTCTATTACCAGTCTGACTGCTTCCTCGCGCAGTTCCGTAGAGCGCATTGAACATCCTCTCTAAAAAAATATCTTACGTGGCGCCGCTTCACGGGTCTTCACGGCAGCCGGTGATAAAGCTGCCATATAAGACATCTATATACAACTGTTGATATAAAATATGCAATCGAATTTTATTATCGAGCATGCTACTCGATGCTGGATACTCGATGCTGGATACTCGTCGCTGATAACTTCTTTAGCTGTCAGCAGTCAGCTTTCAGCGATCAGCCTAAAGCTTTTTTGTTTCAGCTGAGAGCTATGTGCTGGATAGCGATACGGAATCGGCATAGCGCATAGCGGAACACTCGTGAGGAGCTTCATTCTTTATCGTCATCGCGAGAAGCGAAGCGACGTGGCGATCTCATTAGGTATAGCTATTGGTGAGATTGCCACGCCCTGCGGGCTCGCAATGACACTTTTCACATCCATTTTTGTTTCAGCTGAGAACTGTGTGCTGATAGCTGATGGCTGACAGCGACTGCCTTTCGACTATTCACTATCGACTAACGACGATCGACTGCCTTTAACTGTTTTATTAGTATTCCGGAGTTGGTTGATGAAAATCCTCGTTAGGATAATGCGGGAGCGCCTTTGACATGAAATCTATCCATATGGGCAGCGCTGCCGTTGCCCCTGATTCC
>MVRS01000258.1 GCA_002067975.1 Syntrophorhabdus sp. PtaU1.Bin058 | reverse complement strand
AAAGGACGTGGAATCGGTCTATAAAGTGGCGGATGGTGCGATCGTCGGGACAAAGGCGGTGAGCGAGCTGGAACGTGGAATAGACGCCTTCAGAGGTTTCATAAGAAATATTACGAGCACAGAATGAGACAAATCAGTTCCACTTGACGGGTATGAAAAACTTGTGTCGGGATATCCCTCGCAAACATGCTCATTCCGCTCCAGCGGCTGCAGTTACTGGGGCTCACGTCGCCCCCTCCACGAACAAAGTCCGTGGAGTCACCCCCTCTCGCCCACGTTGTGGGCTGGTTCATGCCGCTCGCGTTCGGCAAGGCCCCTGTGGGGCGATTGAGTGTTCGGAGTTCGTAGTTCGGAGCAGAAACCAAATTCAAAAGGCAGTACTAACCGGGGTATTCTACTTTCTGCTCTTCTGATTTTCATCGTCCCTCGTCCTAGCGCAGCGGACGTCCCTCGTCCGTCGGTCCTTATCCCTCGCCTCACGACGGTTTGCTCAGGACAACCTGACACAAGTTTCTAATGAGGTATGCGATTCCTTTGCAAAAAAGACCACAAAAAGGCGCATTGGTTTTTACCCAGTGATATCAGCAAAAACCATTTAACAGCATCTTACGTGGTTTATTGTGAAGAAAATCAGGAATATTTTGGTTGCTTTTTCTTTTGACTGGTATATCATCTAAGAAAAAACCAAGTTTGTATATTAAGTGTTCGCAGTAGACAGAATAAACCTATGAGGGGCTTCAATGCTTAGATCGGTGGCATCAGTAATTTTTACGCTCGCGCTGGGAGCGGCCAGCGTATTCTTTTTTTACCAATTTAACTTCCTTGTGGGCATTCTCTTGTTTGTCTGGTTCACATCAAGATTATTCGGATATAGTCTCAAGAGACTCGCCAAAGGTGTCGGCCAAATAACGACCTATTCAAACCTGGAAGCAAAATGCAACTGTGCACTTGAATTCAAGATTGTCCTTGAGGAAGTCATGAAGCATCCTTCCGTGGACAGGCTATTCGACCTCCTACACAAGAAAGGCATACCTACTGCCTCCGCGCATAAAGAAGATTGGATCAAGGCAGTGCTCGATAGCTACAAGAAGAAATATGGTGGTGAGAATGTGGAGGAAACAAAATTCAACATCAAGAATAACTTGGTGTGGAAGAACGGCGCTATTGATTTTAACGACTCTGTTTATCATGAAATATTCATTCCCTATGAATACATAGATGGAAAGGAAGAAGAGAATAAACCGCTTCTCACTCCCACCATTGAGATCGGTATCACAATCAGACTCTTTGTTGTCAATGGGATTGTAAAGCTTCAGATCGGGGATTTCTCCAAAGAGTATTCGTCTAATATTCTCAGTGGCATGGTATACCAAACCCACGATACCATTACCTCCTTTCCGCTGATCTACTTTTCTTATTTCCACAAGATTCCGGAGAAATACCTCAATCTGTCAGCCTATGCCACAGAGTCGTGGAAGAATATGCACACAGGCAATCAGAGAAAAGCGAAGGATTTTACGTCAGACTGGAAAGAACTAAACAAAGAAGTCAGGGACTATAATTATGTGTGCAGCGTTGCCGATGAATATGTTGCGAACAGGAAGAGATGGGATACCATAGTCGCTGGTTTTGAAAAGAAAAAATCGGAAATGCTCGAAAAAGAGAATTTCAGGAACCCATTTACCCCCAATGACGAAGACCCTTATGACGACTTCCGGTGGAACAATCTCTATTACTTCAACAGTTACTTGTCTGTTTTCGTTATGAACTACAATGATTTCAGGGAAAAACGGGAGCGCTACGTGTACACCGACTATTACGAAGAGCGACCATAAAACGGTGTCTGCAGGGGGCTGCGAACAAGGCGCTGAAGCCGATCGTAGCCCTGGAAGGAGCGACTGAACGTCCCCTTCGGTACCTAGCACTGGAGGAGAGCAAAATGAAGAGATTGGCAATAACGGTTGTTGCCTGTCTGGTGGTCTCGATATTGGCGGCATGTTTACAACCAAGCTGGAGTGCTGACGGTAAGAGGACGGACGAGTTTTCCGATGTGCGGTGCGGGAAGGACGTCATCAAAGCCCTCGTCGGCAAGCCGGTACGCAATGGGCGGGTTGTCGCAATCGAGGCCGCTCATCGGGATATTGGCCTTCAGCATACAGGAGCCTCTGAGGTGAAAAGCGGCCTCTCACTTGTCGGGTGGAAGATTTGCGATGGTGAGTACCAGTTGCTGCAAGCCAGCCGAATCTACGACGTGATTCAGTTTCCGTCGCACTCGCGGCGGCAGCCTGCCTTCTTTGGGACGTGCACCCTAAACGGCAAGAGACTGCCAGACGCCGTTCTTGCAGTGTTGGACAATCCAGAGCCGAGCAATCCCACTGAGCCACCTTACTCGCCTGAGGACTCGACGCCGCTCGCCGCGATCGTCGCTTGGAGGATCGACGAGGTACATTTGCGGATCGTAAAGCTTCCGATCGAAGGCCTGCAATGCCCGAGAGCTGAGATCTTTACCGTCGACGGGGGTATGTAGTGTTGTGCCGATCATATTCGCCGTGGCGCCTAACCCGGCAATCCAGCGGACGTCTTTCAGCCGCCGCTGATTTTGTCGTTATATCAAAAGATAAACGATGAATAAGAAAGCTCGGACTTTATTGGTCGTTTTGGTTCTTCTGGCCGTGTCATCGTGCTGGAGGTTTGTACCGGCCTAGAGTCTATGGCTCGATCCAAAATACAATCAGGGACGTAGTTGACTAACTTGACAGGGTACTCCCCCACTGGTATAGTGGAAAGAAGGAAATAGTATAATGCCTTGGAAGCGCTGAAAGGAGGAATCAGGCTTGGTGCCGTCTCTTGACTCAGGGCACAGATCGCTATCGATCTCGTGAAACTAGGTATACCGTATGCTGAGATCAGACGTAAACTCGGCATCATTACTTCGGGTGTGTCCCGAATTATGAAGAAGAGGGAGGATAAGTCACGTTAGTCAACTACGTCCCTGAAGGCTGTAAGGAAAAGCCAAGTTGGTATATTAATTGTTGGCGCAATAGAATTATTGAAAACTTAAGTGATAGAGTAATTTATGAATAACAAATTAGTGAAATCCATGATCTTGATAGCGTTACTAACGTTGAGCATTACACCATCATTTGCAGATTCAGAAGTAGTCGTGTTTGCAGAACCATGCCTCAATATAAGAGAAAAAGCTGATAATAGCTCAAAAATTGTTGGTTGCATTCCTTTTTTCAGCATTATTAATGTATCACCTAACCTTGACGATGTTGAAAATCAGTATGAAAGAATCGACGCTGAAAAGTGGTATAGTATTAATCACAAAGGACGTAAGGGCTATGTGTTAGGAAAGTATTTAGTAGATAGGCGCTACTTTCATGTTGTGGAAGCGGGTAAATATAATAATGATGTACGAATATTATTGGAAGGTGAACAATGTGGTGATGTAAATTATTCACCTGCATTACATTGGTATGGTATTTATCCAACAGACAAAGAAAACCAACAAGAGCTAAGAAAAGTAAATATTACAATTAAAACACCCAATACATTCATAAAAGAGAAAAAAACAATAAATGAGGTTAATGCCATAGGGGATAACGATTTTTTTATCATCGAAACGGATGTAAAGAAAAAATCATTATTTCTAATGGGCATCAACAAACCATTATCAGAAGGCATTATAAATGGTTTTCATAAATTTGTGCGTGGAGAATATTCTAAGGAGTATTACGTTAGCAAGAAAGGAAAAAGCGATTTTTTATATCCGGAACAAATTAAGTTCTTAGAAGTAGCAAATTGTTTGCCGCTTTTCGTCAAAGCGAAGGATGCGGCCTATATTGATGATCCAAAGAAATTAAACATAAAAAAAAGATACGAAATTGAGGTTGCAAGAGAGGAATTTTCTTTTTTCGGCCCCGTAGAATCACAAAATTTATCTATCGATATTCCAGAAGTATATAAGACGTCAAGCTATGAAGATATTTACAATAAAGTATTAGCACATGCTCAGCATGGGAATCCTTTACTAGCCTGGTATGGCGATATTGATCAAGATAAAAAAGTAGATCTTTTGTTTTTCAGTCATAACATGGCAGAAGGTGGAGGTATAGCTTTGTATTTAACTTTGTTTTTATCGTCAAGAGCCGAAGACCATAATTTTGTAAAAAAAGTTGCTGAGCTTTGGTATGGTTGTGCCAATTAATTCTTGAAGATTCGATCATAAAAAGCGCCAACAAGGCAATGCACCCGATCGCTACGCTCCGGGTGATTTTTCGTTCGGCTTAAGTAAAGGTAACTGAACGATGAACAGGCTATTCGAATTCATTGTCTACACTTTAGGTGCCGGGCTCTTCCTTTCGGCACCTAAAAAGAAGGGATTGACTAACGGACACAACCAAGGGCCTTCAAGCAAAGATTTGACCCATTGCCCAAACCCGGTTTATGCTTTTGCCTGGACGGGAGGAGATAATTTGTTGTTGCGGATCAAAATAAATATAGTGGAGTGAGCAATGCCTAATGTAACGGCTAATGGAATTCAGATTGAGTACGATACCTTTGGTGATCGATCTTTCCCGGCCTTATTATTAATTGCCGGCAACGGTGCTCAGATGATCTTTTGGGAGGCTGAGTTTTGCGAATTATTGGCAAAATCCGGTTTTTTTGTGATCCGTTTTGACAACCGCGATGCCGGTCTTTCGACAAAATTCGAAGAAGCGGGAATACCTGATCTCATGGCGACATTCAAAGCTGTCATGGAAGGCAGGCCTGTGGAATCAGCCTATTCTCTTGATGATATGGCAGACGATGCCGCTGGTTTACTGGACGCTTTAGGCATTAAGAAGGCGCATATCTGCGGCGCTTCGATGGGCGGAATGATCGCTCAAGTCGTTTCCTATCGGCATCCAAAACGTGTCCTGAGTCTTACTTCCATCATGTCAACCACGGGCAATCCTGATCTTCCACAGGGGAAACCGGAGATCATCGCCGCCGTTCTTGCACCTGCCCCAGAGGAACGAGAAGCATATATTGAACACAATCTGAATCTATGGCGGAGGATCTGGAGTCCCGGATTTCCGTTTGAGGAAAAGAGAGCTCGAACGTTCATAGAGGAGAGCTATAGTCGTTCATATTACCCCCAGGGAATGGCACGTCAAAACGTAGCTATTCTTATCAGTGGTGATCGAAGATCGTCCCTTTCGTCGATTATAACTCCAACACTTGTAATCCATGGGGCTGATGATCCGCTGATCCCGGTCGAAGGAGGAAAAGATACGGCTCGAGTGATACCGGGAGCAAATTTATTGATCATTAATGGGATGGGGCATGACATACCAAAAGGGGTTTGGGCGGAAATAGCAGCCGCTATTTCCAAGCATGCCGAGACTATATGATGTCCCCATGGCCCGGTACGTCCACATCGCCCGGTATCATATAAGAAAAAACCAATTTGGTATATTAAGTGTTGGGCTGCCAATAGAAAAGGAGGTTGAAAATGGAGCTATTGAAATTTTTTAGTATTACACACCGTGAACACGTCTTTTGTAACCCAATGAGTGTTGAAAAGTTCGAGGAATTGATCGCACTACTGCGATTAGAGCCTGAAGATCGCGTGCTTGAGATTGCCGCAGGTAAAGGAGAATTTATCATCCGGTTGGCTGAGCAATATGATATTGAAGGAATAGGAGTCGATATCTCACCGTATTTTGTTTCAGATGCCAAGAAAGAACATCGGCAACGTATACCAGATGCTCGGTTGAGTTTTTTAGAGATGGACGGGAAGGATTATGAGCCGAAGGTGCGGGAAAGTTTCAACTTGGTGGCATGTATCGGAGCGAGCTGGGTCTATGGCGGTCATAGAGGGACGTTGAAGGCTTTAAATGAGATGGCAGCCCCCGGAGGCTGGGTGATCGTTGGGGAGCCGTATTGGCAGCGAGAGCCGACGGCAGAGTATTTAGAGGCTCTCGGTCAAAAACGTGACGCGTTTGGCACGCATTACGAAAACATGAAGGTTGGACAGGAGTTCGATTTGAAGCTTGTCTACACCTTGGTTAGTAATCAAGATGATTGGGATAGGTATGAAGGGTTGCAATGGTATGCAGCGGATGAGTGGGCGAGTAAGAATCCGGACGATCCTGATGCGGAAGAAGTATTAAAACGAGTACGTGATGATAGGGAAAATTACCTGAGGTGGGGACGAGAGACGTTAGGGTGGGCGGTCTATCTGTTCAAGAAAGAAGTTATTAAAAGATAGTGCAGGCCCAACCAGACGCTTGTTCGGACGCAAACCACGCAGCGCTTTGTTTGCGCCGCACAGCTTTAACATTAGCGTAGAGGGATAAGGGGACGCTCTTGAAATGTTGACATGTTACGGAAAGATTATATATTTTTGATTACTAACAAATAAGTTATACTCACTGAAGTAAACGACGTTGCAAGAAATGCCAAAGTGCAGCAAATGGGGGGATGAGGAAAGGGAAGATATTTAAATGCATGACCATGACATGCAGCCGACCTTGTACCTCGGCCGTAAATGGCCTCTGGCTGACTTGCCACGTTATGCATATAAAATTTGGAGGGAATTGAAATGGTTGAGCGCGGTTATGAGATAGATCTATTCAGGCCGGGTGATGCCGCAGGCGTGGCCCAACTGTTCAGGGAAGTGTATGGAAATGACTATCCCGTTAAGATAGTCTACGATCCTGAGGAGTTTGCAAAGGCAGTTGCGAGACAGGATTATATCTCTGTGGTTGCCCGTACGCCGGAAGGGGGCATTGTCGGCTTCTCATCTTTTTATCGGTCTGCACCGAACCAGAACCTCTATGAGATGGGGCTCGGCATGGTCTCAGCCGAGTATCGGAGAACGGCCATCCTCGGCCTTCTGATGCGCCGTCTTGTGAAGGCGGCTTTTACATCGCCCGGGTTCGATGCCTTCTTCGGAGAAGCGGTATGCAATCATATTTTGATGCAAAAAGGCACGGCTGTTTTTAAGACGGTCGAGACCGCCATCGAAGTTGACCTCATGCCTTCCGAAGCCTATGAAAAAGAAGAGAGCGCTGCAGGGCGGGTATCGACTGTCGTTTCCACAAGAACCCTGGTTCCCCGGCCTCACGTAATTTATGTTCCTGAAATATACGACGAGTACCTGGCATATATTTACAGTACTTTTGACGACGGTCGTACCCTTAAACGGTCAGATGAAAGGTTGCCTTCTGGCCGGTCCACCGGTCTGGCGGTTCAGACCTTCGAGGGTGCACAGGTAGCGAGAATTTCAGTCAACGAGGCAGGGTCCGATTTTGAGACCATTCTGGACCCGGAAGAAAAGGAAGCCCGAAGCAAGGACGTCACCGTAATACAGGTATGGCTTAACCTTTCCCTGCCGTGGGTCGGTATATGCGTCGACATTCTCCGTTCAAGAGGCTACTTCTTTTGTGGGACCTTCCCCAGGTGGTTCGGCGAGGACGGTCTGCTCATGGAGAAGATAAAAGGACGACCAAACTGGGAGGGGATTAATCTCTACACTGACCGGGCCAAACAGATCCTTCGTTTCATAAGAGATGACTGGGAAAGGACGCAAAGAGATTCCCTCCGTTAACTCGGGGCAATATCCCACCCCAATAAAGTGGAACTCTCGACTAACGACAGGAGGGGGTGTATAATGGCAAAAGCGACGATGATAAGAAGGGTTCAACGGCACAGCAATGAGTTTCATGGCGTTGGGCAGATAATACGAAGTGCGATTCACTGAAAATAATGATTTCTGAAAAGGAGAATCCGTCATGACAAAGAACGTCCTCTTGATTGTCTTATCGGCATTTGTTCTGTCTCTAACCGTCTTACCTGCCTGCGCCGGAAATAATGTACTTCCATACAGAGAAGAAGCGACCAGCTCAACGCGCCATGAGCCTTTCATCCGGCAAGCCTTTGAGCTGGCAATCAGTTCGGGGAAGAAGGGCAATCACCCCTTTGGTGCGCTGCTGGTCTATCAAAACAAGGTTATCCTGACCTCTGAGAACACCGTTTATACTGACAGAAATGTTCACAGCCACGCGGAAATAAATCTCATGACAAAGGCCAGACGTGAAATTCCTCCCGAAGTGTTGCGAGAGAGCACCATGTACGCCAGCACTGCGCCATGCATGTTATGTTGCGCGTCGATATGGTACAGGGACATTAAAAGAGTGGTATACGGTGTGTCCTATGAAACCTTCGCAAAGATTACAGGTTATAGGGATAAGAGCATTCCTTGCGACAAACTCTATCAGGAAACCGGCAAACCGCTTGAGTGGATTGGCCCTGTTCTGGAAGAGGAGGGTATACAGGTTTTTTACTATTGGCCGCACGATTCATTCCGGTCTTCGATCATCAAAAACTTGGAAGAGCTTGGAATAGGAAAGCCCTTGCAAAATAGATAGAATAAGGTGAAAATAAAGTAGATGGCGACGGGAAAATCTTGTCGGGCTGAAGAATATGGCAAATTCATTGAAAGGAGTCGTGCATGTTTGAGGTAAGCGAAGAGGCTTCGGGAAAGATCAGACAGTTCCTGGAAGGACGCGAAGGGCCTAAGTCTATCAGAATCCTGATAACCGAAGGCGGGTGGAGAGGTCCATATCTCGTGATGGCCATAGATGAGCAGAAATCGGATGACGAGGTCATCGTCGACAGGGGCGTGACGTTTCTCGTCGAGAAAGACCTTTTTGAAAAGGTGAAACCCATACGCATCGGCTATACGCACTCCACCCTGGGTTTGGGCTTTACCATAGAGTCGGAACTCCCGAAGCGGGTGGAGGAAGTTACCGCAGGGTGCAGCGAGATTTACGACAATTGTAAAAAAGTGACTCGTTAGGCTCAGGAAAAGAACCGCCTGAGTTTACGGGACGAACCGATCAAATCGATTTCGTTTATATCGTATATGACTTTTTTGACGGCGTATGCATTGAAACCTTCGTCGCCCTGATCCGGAAGATCTTTCCAGCATGTTTTTTGGACGATGGCCCATCTCAGCTTCCCTGCAAGATGGGTGCAGTTGATGAGGTTGGCGCCAACCAGCACGTCCCGCTGGAAGACAAGTACGAAATGACCTCCCTGACGGGGATCCCCGAAGATCATAGAGCGTACATCGTCCCCTTGAGGACGTATATTCCCCAACTGGGCATAGGTCCATCCGAAGAGCGGACTTATGTTCTGCGGTATGGAACCGGGGCAGGCGATATCAAGCCCTGCCATATTGTATCCGGCGATACGGCCCTGGATGCAGGCGCTCCCCCAGGTGCCGAGCCACTCGTGTTCGCCTGAAAGGGGGTTCAGCCCCTGGCAGACATCCCCGGCGGCATACAGGTTCGGTACGCTTGTGCGCATCCTCTCGTCCGCCACTACGGCCTGCTTGATCTCCACCTGGTCTTTTACGAAGTCGAGGTTGGGACGGACCCCGGTACAGACGGAAACAAAATCGACCTCCTCGAGGATGCCCTCCGGGAAACGGCAGGTCACCCCATCCGCTGCACCTTCCATCCCTTCCAGGGCACAGCCGAGACGGATACGAACGCCGTGCTCCTCGAAATGTGCGGCGAGGAGTGCGGCCGATGAAGGATGGGCATTGCGTGGAAGGATCTGATCAACCACATCCAGCAGGATGACGTCTGTCCCTCTTTTTCGCAGTATCTCGGCAACCTTAAGACCCACAAGGGAGGCGCCGAGGACCAGCGCCCTCCGCGCGGTGCCTATCGCCTTTTCCAGGTTTCTCACAGAGGATGCGGTCCTTAAGGGCAGAGAACGGGGTGAACTTCTTAGCCCGGGGACCGGCGGAATAAAGGGGCTTGCGCCGGTGGCGATGAGGCATTTGCCATATGAGAGTTTCTCTCCTCCTGCCAGCGTTACCTGTTGCTTAGCTGTGTCGAGAGATTCCACGCGTGAATCACCGTGAAGCTCGACGGCATAGTCGTTGTAAAATCCTTGCCCAAAAGGAAAACAATTATCCCAGGGGATGATCCCCTTCAGGTAATAGGGTGAGAGCATAGGGTTGAAGGCAGGCGTGTTTGTGTCGGATACGATATGGATCTCTCCGTTGTGTCCCGAGGTCCGGGCGGCGCGGGCGGCAGCAATGGCGGCACCACCGTTTCCCAGAATGACCAGACGCTCGCCCTTCATGGATTTATAGTTCTTTTGGAGAGACAAAGATGAGGGACTTCAGGATCGCAATAGACGCCTTCTCCGCCTTTTTTTTGCTCAACTCTTCAATGGGACCAACATCGAGGGCCTGGGCGGGACAGACCCGCACGCACGCAGGCTTCATGCCATTCTCTCTTCGGGTAACACAGAGATCGCATTTGGCCATCTTCCCGTCCTCCGGGAACTTGGGGGCCCCGAAGGGACATGCCAGTTCGCAGCTATGACACCCGACGCAGAGGTCGCGGTCGACGAGCACGGTCCCGTCCTCCTGTCTTCGGGAAATAGCCCCCGCAGGGCAGACAATGATACAGGGGGCATCCCCGCACTGCTGGCAGGCAAGGGAGAAATAGGATATACGGGCAGAGGGACATTCCCCTTCCTCGTACTTGGTCACATGGCGGAATGCGACCGTCTCGTCAGCCACAAAGTCGTTTTGATCCTGACAGGCCACCACGCAGGCCATGCAGCCGGAACAGCGGGAAACGTCGAAAGAGAATGCGTACTGGCTCACTTGTTTCCTCCGTTATCTTGGATTTTTATCACCTGACAGAGAAGCGACTTAAAGCCCGGGTATCCGGAGATAGGGTCACGGTAGTCGGGATCGATCAATGTGTTGGCGTCGGCAGAGGGGAAGCCGTGATACATGTTTACAACCCCCGGGGGCACGAACTCGGTGATATTGGCCTTAACGCGAATGGATTCTCTCGGCGTGGCAAGCATTACCCATCCTTCAGGGGGAATGCCGCGGGCGCGTGCGTCCCTGGGATTGATGTCGACCATCGGATCGCGCCTCAGGTTTCTGGCCCAGGGGACCCGGTACATCCTGGAATGCATGAACATAGGGAGACGGGCGCCGGTCGTGAGAATGAGCGGATATTCCTTTGCGAGGTCAGGGGTGGACAGGGGGCTTTGCGCAGGTTCTCTGTAAACGGGGAGCGGGTCTATCCCTGCGTTCTTCAACACAAGGGAGGTGAATTCCATCTTTCCCGATGGTGTAGGGAACCCCGATGTCCTGTATTTCTCATAAGGGATAGGCGGCAGATTCTCAAGGAAGCATCCTGCAGGGTGTTTTTTTATATCGTCCATCTTGATCCCCGAGGGTTCAAATATCCAGTCGAGACAGGCCTCCTGTCCCTGGAGCAGCAGAGAGTCATGGGGGATGAGCCTGCGGGCCAGGTCGAGGATGATATCAACGTCTGAGCGGGATTCTCCAACCGGCGGAATCACCGGCTCGGTCCAGACGGCATACCGTGGGGAATACATGGTGAGCTGCCGCCTTTCAAAGGAACTGCAGGAAGGAAGCACGATATCCGCCAGTTTTGCAGTATCCGTCATGAAGAGGTCGGTGTCGACAAAAAAATCGAGTTTCTCTAAGCCCTCCTTCATGAAATCCGATCCCGGCCACATGCGGTAGTTGACGGCAAACCCCAACATGGCCCGGATAGGATAGGGTTTACCGCTCTGGATTTGAAAGGGGAGGGCGGTAGCCTGCGCCTCATCCATCATGCTGCACCATAACGGGTAGCGGTCCTGCCCGACCCGGGGCGCCATTTCTTCCCACGGACGGGATTGTTCGAATTCAGCCTCACGGCTTTTCAAGCCCGTCGGGGTGTGGTAGTAGGATTCGGGGATCACACGGTTCCCGCCTTTCCGGTCAAAATTCCCCGTCAAACCGATAAGAGCGGTGATGGCCCTGTGGTTTTGAATGCCGTTGGTATGGTGGACGGTGACGCTGGGGCTCTGGACGATACTGGCGCTTTCGGATGATGCATAGAGACGGGCTGCCTTTACGATCGTCTCCGCCGGTACGCCGGTGATCTCTTCAGTGGTTTTGGGAGGGAACCCCTGTACATAAGACCGGTACTCCTCAAATCCGAGGGTCCAGTTCTCCACAAATTCCCGGTCGTAGAGGTTTTCCTCGATAATCACATGTGCCAATCCCAGCGCCAATGCCCCAGATGTGCCCGGACGAAGACGGAGGTGTATATCCGCCTGCGCGCTCAGGGTTGTGGATAGAGGCCCCACGTCGATGAGCTTTACTCCCCGGCTCGCGGCGTTGAGATATGTGGCATACCCGGGGGCCTGGGAGTAAGGCGCATTTCTGCACCAGTTCAGGATACATTTAGTCTCCTTAAGGTCGGGCCAGAGGGTTGTTCCGTAAGTTAAATGGTTTGCCATGACCGTGGCAAGAAAGCACGTCCCTGATTCGGTGAAATAATTCGGCGAGCCGAAGGAATGGGCCAGGCGCTTGAGAAACGGCCGGTACCATTTGGGGTAGCCCGTAAAAAAGACAACCGATTCAGGCCCGGACTCCTCCTTGATCTTCGTTAAACCGGAGGCGATCCTCTCAAAGGCCTCGTCCCAGGAGATAGGCATGAACCGGCCGGAGCCCCTCGGCCCCGTGCGAAGAAGCGGGGTATGGACTCGTTCGGGATTGTTGATCCATTGCCTGCTTGACGCCCCCTTGGAGCACAGCGTGCCCCTGCTGACCGGGTTTTCGGCAGTTCCTTCCACTTTAACGAGACTGCCGTCTTTGACATAGGCATCGATGCCGCACTGTGCGCCACAGATGAGGCAGATCGTTTTCTTTACCTCGATACCGGTTTCTGCACCCGGTATTTTTGCTTTAACAAGTATTTCACGGGACATTTTTATCCTCCCTTTCCCATCATCCTTGGCACGAAGAGTACGAGGTCGGGGAATGCTATTAATAATGCAATGAGCAGGCATTCCACAACGCCGAACCAGAAAATACTTCGAAAAATGCCCATGAGGTCGGTTTCGGGAACAGCTGCCTTCAATACATACACATTCAATCCAACGGGTGGTGTAAGCAGGCTGAGTTCGACCATAATGATTACGAGTATGCCGTACCATACACCGTCAACACCCATTTTCTGCAATACCGGATAGGTAATCGGCAGGGTAAGGAGAAGCATGCTCATCGGCTCAAAGAACATACCCAGGGGTATATACATCAGCAGGAACAGAACCACCATGACCGTAGGTGAAACATCCAGATTCAGCGCCAGACCTACAAAGCGGTCAGCGAACCCTGCCCTTGTGAGAAAGAGGGTAAAGATCTGCGCACCGATAGTGATAGTCAAGATCATAGTTCCGGTCTTTATAGTATCGAAGAGGGCAGCCTTGATATTGGGCCAATTCAGGTTGCCCGTCACAAGGGCGAGGAGCATTGCGCAAAGACAGCCTATCGCACCCGCCTCAGTAGGCGTTGTAATGCCGGTATAGATTACACCCATAAAGGTGCCGAAAAGTACGATCGTCCCCCATACCCCTTTTAGCGAGAGGAAGGAATCCTTCCACGTTATTCCACGGGCCCTGGGTCCAAGGCCCGGGTTGATCGTTGTCCTCAATAATATCATGACAACAAATCCAAGGGCATTGAGTATGCCCGGAATAAAACCTGCAACGAGTATCTTTCCCACCGAGACTTCAGTGATGATCGCATAGATGACAGCGATGATGCTTGGCGGTATGAGTATGCCCAGAGTACCTGCGCCGGCGATCGATCCAAGGCTCAGATCTCTCCTGTACCCGTAACGGTCCATCTCCGGGAGGGCGATTTTCGACATGGCCGCCACCATGCCCACGCTTGACCCCGTACAGGCTGCAAAGCCCGCACAGGCAAATACGGTGGAAATGGCCAGTCCGCCGGGCAGCCGGCCGAACCACTTATACCCTGTATCGTAAAGGTCTTTCGTAATCCCTGCTACCCCTGCAAGACTGCCCATGAACACAAAAAGCGGGATGAGGACAAGGGAGTAAGAGGCAACGGAACTGAGCGGCAGGAGTTGCAGCGATGCCCACGTTATATCGGGGCCCGTGGTTATCAGCAAGCCGACTATGCCCACCAGGGCCATGCCGAAAGCGATAGGGATCCCTGCTGCCAGCACAAGAATAAGCGCAATCATTCCAAGGGCGGCGACGTAGAGAGGGTCCATTCAGTTACTCCTTCCCGGCAGCGTAATTTTATTTCTGATCTCATCAACGATATCCAGGAGAAGCTGGAGACAAAGGGATAACGAGCCGAAGGCAATCATAAATTTGACGGGCCACACGGGCAAAGGCAGAGCCCCCCATCGTACCTCCTGCATCTCCCAGGATTTCCAGAAGGCCGCGGCCATTTGCCAGGTGATGATCATAAAGGTCGTTAGTGAGAGTATAAGGGTAATGATCCGCAGCATCCGCTGGGTACCTTCCGGAAATCTTAGCGTCACCAGTTCGATGTTGATATGCCCTCGCTGGGACTGCGTAAAGGCAATACCCGTAAAGCAGAAGATGACAAGCAGGTAGGAACTGATCTCCACGGTCCCGAGGATAGGTTTGTTGAAGAAATAACGGAAGATCACCTCTCCGCTCATAAGGGCCAGTATCCCGAGCAGGACTATCCCGCTGAAAATACCCAGGTAATAGATGAATCGTCTCACGGGCCCCTCACATGGATAACTTTACTTAGCGTAAGGACTCACGTATTTGTCCTTGGGCGTATACTTTTTAACAAGCTCCTGGTACTTCTGAAGGGTTTCCTTTCCGGGCAAGCCCTTTGAAGCCATATCTTTTATCCAATCGTCGTAGATCGCCGGTACAAGAACGGCCTTCCATTTTGCAACCTCGCCGGCCGGCAATGAGTATATGCTGCACTTTGCCTTCAGCAGGGCTTCGGTTGTTTTTTTATGCAGCTCAGCCTGCATCTTTATGGCTACGTCAGGGAACTCATTGTTCAATTGAGCAACGACCTTTTTAATATCGTCAGGAAGCTTATTCCACGTATTCAAATTCATGAAATAACCTCCGGAGGCATAACAGCCTAAACCGGGGTTGATGAGATTTTTTGCCGCCTCCTGCAGTTTAAAGGATGCCACCAGGTGATAGGGGAGACCGGTAACCGCATCTATCGTCCCGCGCTCGAGGGCCTCATACACCTCAGGCAACGGCATCGCCACAGGCGTTGCCCCAAGCATCTTCATTGCCTTATTCATCAAACCCAGGGCCCTGATCTTCTTTCCCTTAAGGTCATCAAGCGTCTTGATCGGTTTTGCCGATACCATTACTACCTCGCTGGCAGGCCATATGCTCATTAATTTGATATTATTGTCCTTCATCATCTTTTGGAAGGGTGGATACGTCTCGGCCATCTCATTGTATGCCTTCGCAGAAACCCAGTTTGACCGTGTCTGGAAAAGAAGGTCCGAAACGCCGCTCAGCGCCATCTGCGTGGGGAAATACCCCGGGGCAAAAAACTGCACATCCGCTATGCCGCTTGAGACTGCGGGGAGACTGTCCATGGTTTTTACCAATGCCTCTGCAAAGAAATACTGGACCTTGACCCTGCCGTTGGTGCGTTTTTCAATCTCCGCGCCCCACCATTTTCCCAGCATTCCTTCCGTGCTTGCCTCCGGGAGAAAACTGGACAGCTTGAGCACTATCGGTTTTTCAGAGGCTGCGAAAGAGCTTGAGGCTGCCAGGGTGAGTCCGAATATAAGGAATGCGCATATTAAGACGGTACCTGTGGTTATGCCCCTTAAAAAAATGGACCTGTGGTGTTTCATTGTAAACCTCCCAGTCTTTTTTTTGTTGTCTTGCCGTTTACCTTCATTTCCGGTTTCTTTTACTTATTCTTCAATACCTGTCGCCATCTGTATGGCCGTTTCCTATTAGGAAACAGTATCCTTTTTGGAAACCCATTGTCAAGATAATTTATCGGCTTAAATGTTAATGAATTGAAGACCGGCCTATGACCGCTTCGGCGAATATAACACCACTAAAACCTTTGCCCTCTTTTTACCTATGCTCCTGCCGCAATGCGGGACGGAGGAGTCGAAGTAAATACTGTCGCCCTTTTTGAGTATATATGTCTCACCGCCGTACAGAAGCTCGAAAGGCCCCTCGAAGACGTGCATGAATTCTTCGCCATCGTGGGTAAAACGGCGTGTCTTTTTGTCGAATGACGGCATGACGATAAACGGCTCCATGCTTTTGCCCTGCTTTTTATAGGCCAGCGACTCATAATAAAAGTCGTGTACGTTCATCTTCGGGTTGATGCCCTTTCCTTCTTTCGCCCTAACAATACACATTTTCATATTTCCGGGAGCCTTTGGTTCCGTGTCCCCGGATATAAGAAAAGTCACATCAACGTCAAGGGCCTTGGCAATCTTTACCAGGGTAGAAAAAGGAGGTGCCTTACGCGAGTTCTCTATTTTTGACAGATAACCTTTTGTCAATCCGCTCTGCTTTGCCATCTGTCCCAACGACATCCGGTGATCCAGTCGCACTTTTTTTATATTTTCTATTATTCTTTTTTCATCCATGGCAAAGTAGTTCCTCGATGGCGATAGACTATGTCCTTCGGCTATTTTTGTCAACAGAATTGCGCGGGGCACATTGTATAAAATTTTGTGAGACTATTGCAAGATGCCCGTGTTCAATCCGGCATCTTTTTACGCCTGACCCTGTCTGTTGCGGCAGTTGAGTTCCCTGACTTTACGACAGGCATATTCAGTCACGAAGCCGTCGTCCGACCTGCTTTTTTCTACGGTAAATCCGGCCTTTTCTACGATCCCCTTCATTATCCAGTCAAAGGTGCTGTATTCATCCCTGATATGTGTTTCGACCTCCAGCCTGAATTCTTTTCCTGCGGTTTTTTCGAAACCGGAGATCCACGAGTTGATCCTGCCGTCATATTCGTGAGGATCGAAATGAAACACGACGTCATGGATATAGAGCATGCCCCCCATCTTCAACATTGTGTTGATCCGCAATAACGCAACCTGTTTCCAGAAATCGGGCAGGTGGTGAAGTGCGGCTTTCGTAATGACCAGGTCCGCCGGCTCGCCCTCGTGTTCATAGCTCAGGAAGCCTGCGTTCACGAACCTGATGTTATGGACGCCTCTGTCGATCTTCTTCCTGGCCTTTTCAATCATTACAGCAGAGACGTCGACGGCGTAAACGGTCTTGAAGAGGTCCGCCGCAAAGACCGACGTTGCGCCGGTACCGCAGCCAAGGTCCACAACGGTTTTGTCCTTCGTATCCCGGATCCCGAGAAAATCCATCATTTCTCTGAACTCTTTTTCATAATCACGGAATCTCCGATGTTGATCGTCGTACCTTTCTGCTTCTCCGGCATTTGAGTAATCAACGCCGCAATGCTTAAACTCGTCATAAAGCCAGTTATCCATTCCCGATTACCCCGGAGTTATACAACTTCGTTGACTGCTTTGTCATCTCTTCAGGCGGTAGATGAAAAACGCCGATGCCTCAAGGCTGCTCGTCAGCATATACGCCTCTTCAAGCGTATTGCCGCGCGTGAAACTCCCGTGCCCCTCCACGAGTATGGCCGTATGATTCTTCATGCGCCTGCCGATTGATCCCGCGACGTCTTTTTTGCCGCCTGCCTTTCCTGGCGTCAATACCGGTATCTTCCTGAAGAAATAGGATCCCTCCCAATCGACGGGGATGAGGGCATGCTCTGTCATCGACAGGAGCGTCGCATAAGGCGGATGGGCGTGCACGACCGCGCACGCATCGGTACTTCGGTATATGGCCCTGTGGACAGGCACCTCCGATGATGCCACAAGGAGTTTACTCGGGTCGTCTTTTTCAAGGTCAATCCGGACGATGTCTGCCGTGCCCAGCCTGCCCAGCATGGCGCCCCTTCGTGTGATGTAGATCCTGTCGCCGGTCCGGACGCTTATGTTCCCTGCGTGGGAACTGATCAGCCCACGCACAAAAAGGTCCCTCCCGAATTCGCTGAACTGTTTGAAGAGGGTTTTTTCAGAGACCTTTTCCATGATCGAATTTCTATGTCCGTAAGTCGTGAATCGTAAGTCGTAAGGGGTTAAAATCGCCTAACGCCTAACGCTTTACGCCTCACGGCATCACCCATGCGGCTTTATGATGACCTTCAGGCAATCTTTGCCGTCGGAGGCGGTTTTAAATCCTTTTGCGATCTCCTGGAGGCCGAACCTGTGAGTGATCATGTCCCTGACGTTGACATTCCCGGCCCTGATAAGCTCGATGGCCTGGATATTATCGATGGGGGCTGCCCCGTAGCAGGTTTTAAGGCTTACGTCGTTCCTCCAGAAGGGGTTCAGGTCGACATCGAGGGTCTCTCCCGGGTTCGGCACTGCAAAGAACAGAATAGTCCCCCCGCGCTCGATCGATTCCAATGCCTGCTTCGCGGCAGACAATGCCCCTGCGCATACTATCACCCTGTCTGCAAGACGGCCGTTATTGATCTCCCTGATCGTATCGGGTATGTTCCCGCCGGCATGGACGGCCTTTTCCGCGCCGAACCTCTGCGCCGCCTCCAGCCTGTAGTCTTCGATGTCCGTTGCGATGATCCTCCCTGCGCCGAGGGCCCGCGCCAGCTTTATCATGAGCAGGCCGGCTATCCCGCAGCCGAGGACCAGGACGGTATTGCCGGGTTTCAGGTCGATGGCCCTCAGGCCCCTCACCACCGTCCCCAGCGGTTCTATAAACGACCCTTCTTCGTAGGACATTTCATCGGGGAGGAGGAACGTCCCCGTATCGATGCTCTTCCCGGATACCTTCAGGTATTCCGAAAACCCTCCGGGATTGAAATTGTTCTTTGTCTGGAAGACCTGACATGCCGTCTGGTGGCCGGTAAGACAGAAGTGACATTCATCGCAGGGGACGTGGTGCGTCGTAAAGACCCTGTCGCCCCGTTTGAATTTTGCTACCTTTTCACCGACCTCGACGACCTCGCCGCTTACCTCATGACCGAGGACAAGCGGCGCCTTTTTGATGCGATACCATTCGAGGACATCGCTGCCGCATATGCCGCTTGCAATCACCTTTATGAGGATGTCCCCAGAACCGACCGTGGGGACGGGCATCTCTTCCACTTCAACCTTGCTGTTGCTGTAGTACATCCCCACGCGCACGGTTCGTTATCCCTTCATCGTCTTGTTTTTTTCAGACAGGAAGAAATCATAGGCCTCCTTCGGTTTGTCGCCTTCGTGGACGACCCGCCGTATCGCCTTGATCATGGCGACAGGGGACTCCGACTGGAAGATATTGCGCCCCATATCGACCCCAGCTGCGCCGTCCTGGATGGCATGGTACGCCATGGTGAGCGCGTCGAGTTCCGGCATCTTCTTCCCGCCTGCGATGACGATCGGCACGGGGCAGGAGGCGACTACCGTGTCAAAGTCTTCCGGCACGTAATAGGTCTTTACGTAGGTGACGCCGAGTTCCGCGATGATCCGCGAGGCGAGCCTCATATATTTGGCGTCCCTGGCCATCTCCTTGCCTACCGCCGTTACGCCGAGAACGGGAATGCCGTACCGGTTGCCCAGATCGACAAGGCGGGTCATGTTGTGCACCGATTGCGTCTCGAACTGACCGCCGATGAAGACCTGGACGGCCATGGCCGACACGTTGAGGCGTATGGCATCGTCTATGTCCACGGCGATCTGTTCGTTCGAAAGCTCGTTGAGGATGCTCGGCCCCCCGCTTGCCCTGAGGACAATGCCCTTGTCATAGGTGGGCGGGATGATCGTCCGGAGGATGCCGCGGGTAAGCATCAGCGTGTCCGCATATTGCAAAAGCGGCAGGATGGTCACGTCCACGCGCTCGAGCCCGGTAGTGGGGCCCTGGAAGTATCCGTGGTCAATCGCCAGCATGACCGTCTTGCCTGATCTGGGATTGAATATCCTCGACAGGCGGTTCTTCATTCCCCAGTCCAGAGAGTTACAGCCCTTGAGAAAGAACGCCTTGCTCTTGGCAGGGATGTCCACGTAAAACTGTTTTTCTTTTTCCGATTCGTCGACTTCAGGCATGGTTCATTACTCCTTAAAAATGAAATGTGAAACGTAAAAATGTGAAATGTGAAAGGTGAAAGGTGAAAAAAACATTGCTTCTCTCCTCGTCCAGCATCGAGCATCCAGAGTCCGGTTCGCTATGAGTCGTGCATCATGATTAAATTTAGCCTTGCACCCGTTCTTTGTCAATTGAAATCCGGAACCTCTTTCCTGTCTTTCAGCAATACTATTTTCTGGCTGTCATTGATGTGCGGGAGGAATTCCTTCAGCGGTTTGTTGTACGAAGGATGGACAATCCCCTCCTCTATCTCAATACAGGGCACAATGGCGAATTTTCTCCTGTGCAGTTCCGGATGCGGCACGGTGAGAGACGCCTCGTCGATAACGGCGTCGCCGAAAAGGAGGATATCGAGGTCGATGATCCTGGGGCCATCCTTTATGCTGCGCATTCTCCCCATCCCGGCCTCTATGCCGTTGAGGAGGTGCAGCAGCTCGAAGGCAGTGTCGTCCCAGTCGATCGATATCGCGCAGTTCACAAAATCTTCCTGCGTTATCTCTGAAACAGGAGAGGTGAGGTAGAACGAAGAAGCGGACCGTATGCACGCCCTCCTGTCGCGTGCGATCGCCTTGATGCCGTCGATGCAGTTTTTGATCCTGTCGCCGACATTGGATCCGATGCCTATGAAGACCCTGTTTTTCACAATGTCCTGTCAGGCAGGTTTTTCTTTATCGGAATTTTCCTTGGGAGGGGGATTCTTTTTTTCTTCAGGTTCCTGGGATGCCTTTTTGAAGCTTCTGATACCTTTCCCGATTGCGCCTCCGATCTCAGGAAGCTTGCCCGCCCCGAAGATCATGATGACAATGATAAGGATAACAATAAGTTCCGGAAATCCGAGACCGAACATAGTTAACGATACCATTTCCCCGTTTATCGAGTCAATGGTTTTTGAACGCCCGGCAAGAAGAATATCCTTGATTGAAGTTTTCAGGCGTTGTAAAAAATAAGCGGTGATGAAGGGTACGGGTATGAAAAAGGGCATGGAGAATTTAAACAAGATGCCGGTGAACCAGAAGGCAAAACGGATGCTCCAGAAGGCGGGCGGAGGAATCGGTAACGATTCTTTGTATTGTGTTCAGCTTGCCCGCTGGGCAATCGATAACGGGCACGTTATGGTGGAACATGACGTCGATGAGACGATAAAGGCCATGATGACGTGGCGCCCTGCGAGGGTCATGAATTTTTTCATGGTCGCCGCAGGAGAAGAGTACGATCCCGACGGATGGGAGAGGACGCGAGACCAGTATGAAATGGCCCTGCTGATCATTGAGGACATTGAAGAAAAGATGGTTGCCCATTTTCCCTGGTACAGGAGCGCCGAGTAGCAAGCGGTTCATGGCTCATAGCTGATAACTCACAGCAAATCGTATATCGTAGTTCGTATATCGTATATTGAGCGCATCTGCTTATGCACAAGGACTTATGGATTCCATCGTTTTTACATCATAAAATATTTGGTTTGTACGATCGCGGTTGACAAATATCCAGGTTCGATATACCTTAGTTGATATTTCATATGCCTGAACTCACAATACACTATCGCGACATCAAAACGGTTGTTCAATTTGAGAAAGGCGCCGGCCTCCTGGAAACCATCGTGCAGTCAGGGATTCCGATCGAAGGGAGCTGCGGCGGCAGGGGCAGGTGTGGTAAATGCACCGTTGAATTGATCAACGGAGAGGTCCACGCAAAAGACGGAAGGCGGATACACCCGCTAAAGGGCCAGGGCAGCCGTTATCATGCGTGCCAGGTATATTGCGATAAAGACCTTGAGGTCCATGTCCCGGACCTGATGACGGCCTCAGGCAAGATACTGAAAAAAGGGGTAGAGCTTTACAAGGAGCCGGAGCCGATGTTAAGGCGGCATACGGTAAAGATCGGTAAACCTACCTTAGGAGACCCGAAGTCTTACCAGGAACTGTTGCTGAAGGCCCTTGAACCAGGGCTGGCAATCGGGACCGCGTCATCGCTGAAAGAACTCCCCCGCATCGTTGATGAGGGACAGGGAATGGTTGAAGTATTCTCCTATCGCGACAGGATTATCCATATCGGGCCCGGCTCCGGAGAAAGCGACTGCCTCGGCCTTGCGATTGATATCGGTACGACGACGGTGGCGGCCATGCTTGCAGACCTTCATACGGGCCGTCTTCTCGCCGTGGAGACAGAGACAAACCTGCAGGCATCTTACGGCGCCGACGTGATAAGCCGCATCATCGCAGCGTCAACGGGAGACGGATTGAAAAGGCTCCATGCGCTTGCAACAGACACGGTGAACGAGCTTGTTAAAAGGCTTTGCAAAAAGGCGAAGACCTCTTCTCAAAAGGTCTATTCCGTAACCGTAGCGGGGAACACCACGATGAACCACCTCTTCGCCGGTGTAAACCCTGCCACGCTTGGAACGGTCCCTTATGTGCCTCTTGTAAAATATTTTCCTCTCATGGATGCACAGGCACTCGGCATTCACATACATCCAGCCGCCATCGTGGAGATACTGCCCGTTATAGGAGGGTTCGTCGGGGCGGATACCGTTGCCGGCATCCTTGCCACAGGACAGGACCTGATGGAAGAGACGACCCTGTTTATCGACCTCGGTACGAACGGGGAGATAGTGCTCGGGAACAGGGAGGGCCTGGCTGCCGCATCTACCGCAGCGGGACCGGCATTTGAAGGCGTTCACATCAAACACGGCATGAGGGCTGTCAAAGGTGCGATAGACCGCGTGACCCTTAGCGGGGATATAATCGTTGTACATACAATCGACGGGTCTATGCCGAAAGGCATCTGCGGATCGGGACTCATCGATACCGTTGCTCTCCTTCTTTCCAAGGGTATCATCGACAGATCGGGCAGGTTGCAGCCGCGGGAGAAACTCTCTTCCGTCTCCGGCGGGTTAGCCGCCAGGATAAAGGAGGGCAAGACAGGGAGGGAGTTTGTCCTTGTCCGTTCCCGTGAGAGCGGGACAGGGGCTGATATTACCGTCAGCCAGGGTGACATCAGGGAGGTCCAGCTTGCGAAGAGTGCGATTGCAACGGGTATCGGCCTCCTCATGGAAGAGCGCGGGATTACCCATGATGACATAGCCGGTGTCTATCTCGCGGGCGCCTTCGGCAATTCGGTAAACCGGGACAGCGCGGCGGCGATCGGGCTGATCCCGAACGTCAATCCTGACCGGGTCTTCAGTGTGGGGAATGCCGCGGGGTACGGCGCGCTCATGACGCTTCTTTTCCGGACTGCACTTATAAGGGCCTATACTATTTCGAAAACGACGCGCCATAAAGAACTGGCGACAAATGAGCGCTTCAACAGCGAGTTCATCAATGGCCTCTCCTTCAGCAGATAGACGCTATATACTCCTCGCCTGTGCCGTTATCGAGAAAGAGATCGCGCATCTCGGGGATGACCGCGTTGACATGAAATTCCTTGATTACGGCCTGCACCGGACGCCCGAAAACATGCGGATTGCCCTCCAGTCAGAGGTAGACGCAGTCTCCAATGCCGGCGGATATCACGGCATCATACTCGGATACGGATTGTGCGGAAACGGGATCGTGGGTATCACGCCACGGAAGATCCCGCTGATCATACCAAGGGTCCATGACTGCATCTCCCTGTTCCTTGGCTCCGCAGAGGCCTATCGCAGGGAGTCGCAGAGGTGCCCGGGGACGTACTATCTGGCACCGGGGTGGATCGAGAAAGGGGAGACGCCGATCTCCAAGTACGAGTCCTATACCTGCTCCTACGGCAGGAAAAAGGCGGAATGGTTGATCCATGAAGAGCTGAAGAATTATACAAGGATCGCGTTCATCAATACCGGCGGGGGTCCATCCCTGGAGCAATACGGAGAGACGGCCCGCAGGAACGCCGAATTCCTCGGCATCGCCTATGAGGAACTGGAGGGTTCCCCGACGCTTTTCCGGGAATTGATCCGGGGCCCATGGGATGAAGACTTCATTATCGTAGAGGATGCCGAACCCGTTAAGCAGGAGAGCTTCCTGACAGAGGCAGTGAATAGTGAATAGCCGTCAGCAGTCAGCAAGCACACTGTTGCCCTTGTTCCTCGTTGCATGCCTTCAGCACTTTTATTGACTATACGGGCAATAATATGTTTTAAAAATATAGATGGCATTTATTGAGATAAGAACATTCCCTGACCCCGTACTCAGGAAGATCGCCGAGCCCGTTAAAAACGTTACCGAAGAGATCCTGAAGCTTTCCGGGGATATGATCGAGACAATGAGGCTCTCGAATGGGGCAGGCCTTGCCGCAAACCAGGTCGGGGTCCCGATCAGGCTGATCACCATCGAAGAACATCTCAACAAACAGGAGAACAGGCATATTGTCCTCATCAACCCTGTCATTGTCGAGACCGATTCCGAGGAGACCGCCGAAGAAGGGTGCCTGAGCCTGCCAAAATTTTATGAATACATAAAAAGGGCAAAGAAGGTACTCGCGCGCGGTGTCAACCTGGAAGGTGAAACGATAGAGATCGAATGTGAGGGCCAGCTTGCGCGGGCGATCCAGCATGAGATCGACCACCTGAACGGGATACTCTTCATCGACCATCTGAGTCCCGTCAAGAAGGACCTCTTTAAGAAGAAGTACCTTAAAGGCGGAAAATGAAGATCATCTTTTTCGGGTCCTCGGCCTTTTCGGTACCGCCCCTGAAGTCAATCCGTGAACACATAACCTGCGTTGTCACAAAGAGATCGAAGCCCAAGGGCAGGGGATATATCCTTGACGACAATGAGGTGAAGAGGGCCGCCCTGGAGCTTGGTTTGCCCCTCATAGAGATAAACTCCTTTAAAGATGAAGAGGCACAGAGGATCAAAGAATACGACCCGGAGCTCTTTGTCGTTGCGTCCTTCGGGCTGATCGTCCCAAGGTGGGTCCTCGATCTGCCGGCAATAGGACCCGTCAACGTCCATCCGTCACTCCTTCCGTTATACCGGGGGCCTTCTCCCATGCAGTGGGCAATCCTGAACGGTGATGAGGAGACCGGCATCACGCTTATCATCATGAACGAGAAGATGGACGAAGGCAGGATCATATACCAGGAACGTGTGTCAATAAAAAAAGGCGAGAACATGATCGATCTCTCAGACAGGCTTTCCGCGAGGGTAGCTGAGATACTCCCGGAGATCGTAAGACGTATCGGTACGGAGGGGATGCCGGAGGGGAGCGACCAGAGGCACGAAGACGCAACCTACACGCCCATTATTACCAAGGAGATGGGCAGGATCGACTGGTCAAAGGGCGCCATAGAGATCGAACGGCAGGTCAGGGCCTTTGTTCTATGGCCCACTGCGTATACGTCCCTTGACGGAAGGATGATGAAGATCTTTGACGCAGAGGCTGAAGAAGGGATAATGCAGGGGGAGACCGGGCAGGGAGTTGTCACGGGAATAACAAAAGAGGGTTTTTTCGTTGCAACCGCGAAAGGGCTCCTGAATGTCCGGGAGGTACAGCTCGAGAACAAGAAGCGCATGAGGGCCTATGACTTTGCTCAGGGGTACAGGGGACTGGTTGGGAAGACACTAAAATAGTATTTCGTATATAGTATATCGTATATAGTGAACTGCAAAAGAACCTTCTGAGGTTTCTACGACATACGATATGCGATATGCGATTTTAGACAGACTAAATAGACAAAATAAATTTAAAGAGTTTTTTTGTTGACATAATGATGAATAATTTTTTATCATCAAGAGAGTAACAGGCAACAAGTGGTATGAATCTTGCTATTGATATTAGGTTGAGGCGTATGAGACAATATATCCCGATAGTCCTTGCCCTGCTGGTCCTTGCCGGTTGTGCGTCGAATACGCACGTGGCAACGGGCAACAGCCAATATACCGGCGACAGCATAGCCGCTTACAGCACAAATCCTCCGGAGCAGGTCAGGCGCGTGGAAACGGGTACCCCTAAGAAGACCATGCCCGTTGTAAAAAAGGATCCCGAGTCTATAAAAAATGAGGATTATCTTTACAGAAAAGATACCGGGGTGACGAACGAAGACGATGATATCTCTGTGCTCCTGGGATATGATTATGCTCGTGATTTTGACATCCCTATCGTATTTAATGACGCGGTGAAATATAACATACGGTGGTTTACCGAAGACAAGAGAAAGGTCTTCGGTAACTGGCTCAGGAGGTCCAAACAGTATGTCCCTGTTATCAAGGAGATCCTGAGAAAGAACGGGATGCCTGAAGACCTTGTCTACCTTGCGATGATCGAGAGCGGTTTCAACCCAAAGGCATATTCGACGGCAAAGGCATCGGGGCCGTGGCAATTTATCTATGCAACCGGCGAACGGTACGGCCTGAAGGTGAATTACTGGATTGACGAAAGGAGAGACCCTGAAAAATCAACCGTCGCTGCTGCGAAATATCTGCGGGACCTTTTTAATCAGTTCGGTTGCTGGTATCTTGCCGCTGCAGGTTATAACGCCGGTGAAAGAAGGATTGAGAAGGCGATAGAGAAGCATAACACGAACGACTTCTGGGAACTCGTGAAGTACAATACCCTCCCGAGGGAGACCCGTGAATATATACCGAGACTGATAGCAGCGGCGATCATTGCAAAGGACCCTGAAAAATTCGGTTTCGAAAGCATAACCTATGACCAGCCGGTACAGTTTGGAGAGATCAAGGTGCCCGGCGGGACGCCTCTTTCTGCCGTTGCAAAGGCCGCATCGCTGGATGTCGCCAGCGTCAAATCATATAATCCTGAGATCGTCCGGGGCATAACGCCTCCGCACCTTCAACTCTATACGATAAAACTACCTGCATCCCTTGACGAAGAGGAGTTTGCCGAAAACCTTAAAACGGCAATGGAAGGTCAGAGGAAGATCAAGAGTCTTATTACATACAGGGTCAAGAGGAAGGATACCATCGCAAAGATTGCCAAAAGATACGGCGTCAGGAGCGAGGACATATGCTTGGTTAACAGTTATGACGATGAGATGACAGTAAAACCGGGAATGAAAATACAGATCCCGAGATACACGGGCCCGGTAAGGGTAAAGGCAGAGGTTGCAAAGGGCACTGCCAGAACGCGGGTTGCGTCAAAATCCGGGGCTGCAAAAGAGACCGCGCAGTCACGGCATGAAAAACAAAAGACCTATCACGTAGTCAAAAAGGGCGAGACCCTCGGGTCTATCTCCGATAAATACGGCATCGACGTTGCGAGCCTGAGGTCGATGAACAACCTGAAGAATGACAGGGTCTACCCTAATATGAAGCTGAAGCTTGCCGGTTATTCGCAGAAAAAGCAGACGCCGAAGGTCAAGTATCACGTAGTCAAAAAGGGCGAGACCCTCGGGTCTATCTCCAGCAAATACGGTACAGACGTGGCAAGCCTTAAATCACTGAACAGATTGAAAAGCAACAGGATATCTGCCAACATGAAACTCAGGATCCCGCAGGACGAAGGTTAAACCCCGCAGTAAACCATAACGGAATTACAATCCTTCCCCATGTGAAGAGCAAATTATATTGGGATTATGGCATTGTTCCGCCGGTGGCTGAGTCCTCCATATCCTGGGCCATGCTGAGCAGTTCATCCTTCCTGGGCCGGTACATGACCATGGCAGCGGCTGATACCAGAATGGGCAGATAAAGGTCAATGGTATTTTTTCCAAGGAGGAACAGCACCAGGCCATAAATCCCGATGCTTTCCGACAGGGCCAGCGATACGACCATGGCGCCTACATACCTTTGAAGCACCGGGTGTTGTGGCGTCTGAGCCGATTGCCTGTATTTGCCCTTTGCATACAAGACAAGCCTTCTGATATACCTGGTGGCAATCAAAGTGACGAATGCGACAGCATAAAGAACCATTCTGAGTATGGCAAAGTTGTCTTTGTCTATAGAAGATTTAAGGCCGGTCGCGAGCTGGAGTCCCATAAACAGGTATATGGCCAGCGACATCAACATCCCAAACCAGATTATCTTCATGGTCAGCAACCCCTTATTAAGCTCCTGCTCAGGGATCATCCCCCACCTCCTTGTTCGGATGTGATGATTTTTATATCATTCCATACTACACCCGCTGAAAAAAAATGCAAAGAACTTTTTAATAAAAATATAATAGTTACGGGAACCTGTCTCGTCTGAATCCATGATAAAGGCAACATCTCGGCCGAAAATTCCGGAAAGTCGCAGAAAAAGTGCTTGACAGGAAGTGATGGCTAATATATATGTATAAATATATTTTCAAATATATTGTAAAATATATAAATTATGAAGACCCTACGCCATCAAGCATACAAGGCCATAAAAGACAAGATAATCTTTTTACAGGTAAAACCAGGGGAAAGTCTATTTGACTTTGAACTTGCAAAAGAGCTCGGTATCGGCAGGACACCGGTCAGGGAAGCCTTATTGATGCTCGAAAATGAAAAGCTGGTCGAATGTAAAAATAAGCTGGGCTACATAGTACGTAAGCTCTCTCGAGAGGAGGCCTATGACTATTTTGCCATTCGTCAGGTAATTGAGGATTTTGCCATCCCCCTTATCGTAGAGGGGCTTACTGATAATATTATCGCAGAGTTGGAACAGAACATCGAAAAGGTGGAGGGATATATAGAAAAGAACGATTTTTACAACGTCATTCGCTATGAAACGGAATTTCATGAGATCCTGTACCGTACAACGAATTCAAAGGTGTTTATAGAGGTGATTTCAGGCCTTGTAGATAAGTTTCAATGGCTGAGGGCAATAGCTCTGAGTGCGCCCGATGGGGTTCAACAGTCATTAAACGAACACAAGAAAATACTTGCCGCCTATAAGGCGAAGGATATTGCAGAAATCAAGACACTGACAGAAATGCACATTCGGGACGCAAGGGAGAACCTCGCTTCAATGGAGCGGATTGTTTTCTGAAAAGAACCACATAAGGGGCAGATCTCAAACTAAGGGGTTTATGAGGCAACGGTTGTAAAAGACCGGAATAACTTTCAGGAGGTTGTTATGAGAAGAAGAAGTTTTTTTTATGGGGTTGGCGGTATTATTGTAATTCTGGCATTTATCGTAGCAGCATTCGTCATTGTCTTGCCGGTTTCTGCAGCTGAAAAGCCTATCGAATTGAGTCTTAACCACCTTTTTCCGGAAGTTTCCTGGTTTCATAAAAATGCAGTATTACCGTGGAAGAATTTGGTTGAACAAAAAAGCAAAGGCAGGCTTAAAGTTAATATCTACCCGAGTGGTGCCCTCGCAAAATCGACCACAATGTACGATGCCGTCAAGGCAGGCGCTGCCGACATTGTCTTGGATGCGGGGCCATACTATATAGGTCGTTTCCCGATGAGCGAGGGTACGCAAATTCCGTTGTTGGGTGCTAAGTCCTCCTGGGTTGCAAGCCGAGCCTGGATGGACCTATACGATGAATTTCCGGAACTCAGGAAAGAATATGCTGACGTAAAGCTTCTTTGGTTGTTCTCGCAAGGACCAGGACAGCTTTTTACGCGAAAGCCCGTTAAAAAAATGGAAGAGGTTAAGGGTTTGATAGTGAGGGCCCCTGGCGGAATAGGTGATATTATGAAGGCCTTAGGCGCATCCCCGGTTTCAATGCCATCCTCAGAATCCTATCTCGCCCTGTCGAAAGGCACGATAGACGCAACGGTCTTTCCCGGTGAGGCAATTGCAACGTATAAGCTTTATGAGGCAACAAAATACGTAACAATGTCAAACCTTTACGTACAGTGGTTCTTTGTGGCCATGAACAAAGAAAAATATAACAGTCTGCCCAAGGACCTCCAGAAGGTGATAGATGAATGCAGCGGCACAGTAGGCACCGATATTGTTGGAAAGGCTTGGAATGATGCCGACAAGGTAGGGTTTGAACTGGGCAAACAGAAGGGTATGGAGTTTATATACCTTAGCCCTGAGGAGCAGAAACGCTGGGAGCAGCAGGTTGCCCCGCTTGCGAACGAATGGATAAAGAGCATGGAGGCCAAAGGTTACCCTGCAAAGAAATTTGTGGATGCGATGAGAAAAGCTATAGAGAAATATAATAAGCAGCTGGCCGGCAAGTAAAACTAACGAGTTAATGGGCCAAACGGTTCCCCGCCCGTAGGCAAAACCAGTAGATTCTCACTGAAAATGGGAGGAACAGGTGAGCTTAGAAAGATTTGTCGGATCGATAGAAAAGATAGCGCATCCCGTAAGTCGATTTTTTAATTTCGGCGGTGTTGGGTTCTTATGCATATTAATGCTCTTGGTGATGGCCCATGTAATAGGGCGATATATTATAACATTTCCGATACCCGGATCAGTTGAGCTCATAGAATTTTTAATGATCCTGGTGGTGTTCCTGGGGCTGGCTGAGTGTGCCGTTCACAGGGGAAATGTTTCTGTCGACCTGTTTGTCGAGCAGTTACCTAAGAGGGTCCAGGCAGTTATTGATGCCTTTACCTGTCTTTGCAGTGTTGGGATTGTATCCCTTATCACCTGGCAGAGCGCTGTGCAGGTGAAGCTTCTATGGGAGTCGGGGCATGTATCCGGCGTATTGCATATCCCTCACTGGCCCTTCGCGGTCGTGATGGTCTTCGGCTGGGCTGCATTCAGTCTGGTGCTTGTAGCACATTTCTTCGAATATCTCGGGAGGGCTTTAAGGAAATGAACCCCTTTGTTATTGGATTGATCTTCATCGGTATTCTCCTTATCCTGTTGTTTTTGCGTATGCCTGTCGGACTTGCGATGGCACTTATCGGGTTTATCGGCTTTGCTTTTATAACCAATTTGGGAGGTGCCTACGGTCAGTTGAGGATCGTTCCGATGAGTATTGCGGCGAACTATGACCTTTGTGTTATCCCGCTCTTTATGCTCATGGGATCGTTAGCCTATCATTCCGGCTTAAGCCATGATCTCTATTGCGGCGCCTATAAGTGCGTCGGCGACTTGCCGGGAGGATTGGCCATAGCTACAATTCTTGGATGTTGCGGATTTGCGGCTGTATGCGGCTCCACTCTGGCAACAGCCGCTACGATGGGCATGGTAGCGCTGCCGGAGATGAAAAAGTACAATTATGACCCCGCCCTGGCAACAGGTACTGTGTCTTCCGGAGGGTCCCTCGGGATCCTCATCCCGCCGAGCTCCATATTCATCATCTACGGCATACTTACGGAGCAATCGATCAGCAGGCTTTTCATATCCGGGATCTTCCCCGGTATTTTGCTTGCCTCCTTATTCATAACTGTCATCTGCGTCCAGGTAAAGATAAACCCAAAACTCGGTCCGCCGAGTGAGAGAATACCATTTATCGAAAAGCTGAGAGCCATCAAATATATGTGGCCGGTATTGACTTTATTTCTCGTGATCATGAGCGGCCTCTATATGGGAGTATTCACAGCCACCGAGGCAGCCGGTGTCGGCGCATTCGGCGCCCTTCTTGCCGGGTTGATCAAGAAAAGGTTTACCAGGCAAAATCTCATTGCAGCCCTCTTAGAGACTATGCGTTCCACTGCAATGATCTTTGTCGTTGTTATCGGCGCCATGATCTTCGGCTATTTTCTGACTGCAAGCAGGTTTACCACAGAGCTGGCCAACTTTATTGCCGGATTTAATTTGTCGCGCTACGTAATCTTTGCGGGCATCATAGCAGTTTACATGATCCTCGGGTGCCTGATGGACACCCTGGCCATGGTCATACTCACGGTGCCGATCTTTTATCCCCTGATCGTCAAGATGGGTTTTGATCCCATATGGTTCGGGGTGGTCATGGTGCTGGTTACGGAAATGGGAGTTATAACACCTCCCGTAGGCATGAACGTGTACGTGGTGCACGGCATCGCAAAAGATGTGCCCATGTTCACCATATTCCGTGGCGCGATGCCGTTTTTTATCATGATGATGCTGTGCGTCGTTCTCCTCACGATCTTCCCTCAAATCACAACCTTTCTGCCAAATCTCATGGGAGGATGATGGGGATATGAAATATGCCTTTAAAGACAGAACAATGGAGGAGGTTAAAGGATGAGTATTACCAGAGAGCTTGTTGACTACATCGCTGAAGCACGCTTTGAAGATATTCCGCAAGAGGCGGTTACAAGGCTGAAGCAGTTCATTCTCGATGAGATCGGCAATGCAATAGGAGGGTCCATACTGCGATCCGGGAAGATCATTATTGAGTGGGGCAAGCAGATGGGCGGTGCCCCCGAGTCGACGATATTTGCCGATGGCACGAAGATCCCGGTGGGGATGGCATCGGGGGTCAATACACAGCTATGTATGAATTTAGAGCTTATGGAAACGTATAAGAATATGTGCCACCCCGGATCAGGGATGGTAATGACGGCCCTGGCTTTTGGTGAAAGGAACAACCTCAGCGGAAAGCAGATCCTGACGGCGGTATGTACGGCATATGACGTTACAGGCAGGATCATCGATGCGACCTTCCCCTCTCCTGAACATAAAAGAAAGGTATGGAACCAGAACTGGCAGGGATGCGGTCCCCTGGTTGTGGCGGTAAAACTCCTGGGGTTGAGCGCAGGGGAGAGTATGAATGCCTTCGGCATGGGGCTGGGCAATGGCCCCACCGTGAACGTTCATAATATCCTCTACGTTCCCGCCTCGATGTCAAAGTGTGGAAACCAGTTTCACAACTTCGTTGCGATCAATGCAGCCCTTCTCGCCAAATCAGGATATACAGGTTTTTATGAGATCCTCGATGACCCCTATCCATACTGGACAACCATCTCGGACAGGAACAATTGGGAGACCTATACAAAGGGTCTTGGAAAGGAATTTTTCATCACCACCGCGATGTCTTTCAAGCCCTGGCCGACGTGCAGGTGGGCACAACCCGGGATCGAATCGCTGCTGGAGATCATGGCAACAGAAGGCCTGAAACCGTCGGATATCGAAGAGGTCACCTACCACGCCCACGACAAGATCACGAACTATCCCTATGACAATATAAATCCCGCTAATCCGGAGGACGCATACTGGAGCGTTCCGTGGGCCTTTGCAAATGCGGCGCTGGGTTACAAGATCGGGCCGCCATGGTACATTGACGACCGGTTCAGCGATGGGGGAATGCAGAAGTTTATGCGGAAGGTGAAGATCAAGACCCTCCCCGAGGCAGTTGAGGCCTTTGCCAAGGAGCCTGAGAAATCCATTACGCTCCTCGAGGTAAAAACGACCCGGGGGAAGATGCACACAAAAAGGACCTTATATTGCAAAGGGGATCCGCAGAAGCCCATGTCGCATGAAGAGATCGTCGCCAAGCTCCTTTCACAGACAGAGGGCATTATTTCAAAGGATAAGGCCCACAAACTTGTTGAGCTTGTGGGAGACCTGGAAAACCTGCCGGATATTTCCGGGATCATTAAACTGGTGCATTAGGAGCGCAATCAACACAATCATAAAACAAGGGGCCAGTACAATGCATAGTAATGTTTATGAAAAGATAAAGGATATAGTCGGCGAGAGAAACGTATCGGACAATTATTTCGAGTTGATAAATAATACGCTCGATGCCTACCCGTATGAGCTGGATCTTGAGTCTCACGAGAAGCTGCCCTATCTCGTGGTGAAGCCCAAAGACGAAAAAGAGGTGAGCGCGATATTCAAGGTGGCAAACAGCGAAGATATCCCTGTTTACCCGAGAGGATCGGGCACCAGCCTTACAGGATCGGCGAGGGCGCCTGAAAGGGGCATTATCCTGAGTACAAGCAGGATGAAGTTTGTCGATATCGACAGGGATTACGGGTATTTTGAATGTGGCCCCGGGATCACGGTCAATTCGCTTGACCTGCTGCTGGCGAAAGAGGGTTTTTTTCTGCCTGTCTACCCGGGGAGCAAGGTGGTTGCAACGATGGGGGGGATGATGTCAAACAATACCAGCGGCCATATCATCGACGCGTGTATCGGAAAACCGGCAGATTACGTGCTGGGCCTGACGGTTGTCCTTCCCACAGGAGAGGTCCTCGAGACAGGATCAAAGGCATTGAGAAAACCCGCCGGCACGGACCTCACAAAATTCTTTGTAGGCGGCGACGGCCTGATGGGTATTGTTACGCGCATAAGGATGAGGCTCGTCCCTGCAAAGGAAAAGGCCTTTGCAATTGCCTATTTCGAAAATGCGGAATCCATAGCGCGGGCCGTTGTAAGGATGTACCGGGAAAAGGCCCCTGCGCCGCTTTTTATGGAGTTTATGGACAAGGCAACCGCAACCATCGGATTCGAGCATGCGGGGCTCCCGGCCCCTCCGGGATGCGCCATATTCTTTGCCTCCCTGGGGGGCACAAAAGATGAGGCGTCGCGCAATGTACAGAGCCTGTTGGAGGTTATGAAGAAAGAGAATCCCATCAGCATGGAAGAGATCCGGGACCTGGCCGTGTGGACAAAGATATGGACGGCAAGGGAGGTAATCATCGCATCCCTGATGCAAAGACATAATGGTCAGTTTACAGGGCCGGAGATCGTCTCCAATCTTCCAGGTCTTGTGGAATGCATAAAGGAGCTGGAACATTACGTTGATAAAAAACCGGTCTTCAAGGGCATCCCGTTCTATCTGCTCGGCCATATCGGCGCATTAACGTTCCACCCGACGCTTATCGTCCCGAAGGACCTGGATAATGAAACAAAGAGAAAGATTATCACGGCAGGGTTGGAAGTGGAATCTGAAATGAACCTGAGATTCGGCACGTGCGGAGGCGAATGGGGCCAATTCGCAAAGCGGAATACCTTTTTTAAACAGAGATACGGGGATAAGGCCTATGACCTCGTAAAACAGGTAAAAAGGGTCTTTGACCCGAATAACATTCTCAATCGCGGGTTATTAAGCCCATAACGCATCAGGATCCTCTAAGGGTCCCGTGCATTGTATAAAAACACTTTATGGGAGCTACGATGGAAAATCAAAATGAAAGCGGCAATGAGTTGAAAAGGGATATCCTTGAGATCGTGTCCAAATGTGTAAAGTGTCGTTTTTGCATTTCCCAGTGCCCGGTTTACGAGGTGTCGGACGGCTGGGTGACCCAGGGAGGCTCAGGGATAACCCAATCCCTTTATTACGGCATAAAGCTGGGCAGGATAGATAAAGATTTGAGAGATATCCTGATGCGCTGCACCACCTGCAGGAGCTGCGAGATTATCTGCGACAGGCTGATGGCAGGGGTAAAACTGGTAGATGCGATCAAGATGGGCAGGAGGCTGCTTCTTGAGGAGGAGGTGCCGCCGATCCGCGAGCAGCAGAAGGCATTGGAGAACCTGCAGATAGCCGGCAATCCGTACGGTATGCAGCCTTCAAAGAGAACGGCATGGGCCGCGGACCTCGATGTCAAAAGGGCGGGAGAGGCGCCGGGGAGCGATGTCCTCTATTATGTGGGATGCACGCCCTCGTATGACGACCGGGTAAAGGCCGTGGCCAGATCGATCGTTAAGATCCTGAAGGAAGCTCATGTGGACTTTGCCATTCTGGAAGATGAAAAATCTTCCGGAGACCTCGCGTTGACGATGGGGGAGTACGGGTTATTCGAGTTGCTGGCAGAGGAGAATCTCGGAAGAATTCAAAAACCGGGGTTCAAAACCATTATCACCACCTCCCCCCATGATTTCAATTGCTACCTGAAAGAATACCCTGAGGAGATGAGGAAGATCGAGATCAGGCATTACACCCAGTTCCTCGCCGGTCTCATAGAACAGGGGGAGATACGGTTCACGCACAGGATAAACAAGAAGGTGACATACCACGACCCCTGTTACCTGGGGAAGCACAACGGCATCTATGAAGAGCCGAGGAAGATATTAAAAAGCATCCCCGGGGTAGAGCTGGTTGAGATGCAGAGGAACAGGGACAACAGCCTGTGCTGCGGAGGCGGAGGCGGCAGGATGTGGGTGGATTTTCTTGAAGAGCCGCGCCTTGCCGAGGTGAGGATACTCGAAGCGATAGACGCAGGGGCGGAATTATTGGCTACCGCGTGCCCCTTCTGTCTCGTCAATTTCGAAGACGCAATCAAGAGTTTGAACAAGGAGAACGTAATCGCGGTAAAAGACATTGCCGAGATTGCGTATGAGGCGGTTTAGCTCCGACCTTAAGAAACAAGGCAGCAGACTGAGGGATAAGGAATCATCGTAAAGAAAACGAATAGCATATCCTGCGAAAGGGAGGAAAAAAATGGCTTCAGAGGAGAAAACACGGGAGATACTCAAGGCGATCCAGGATGCGGTGGTAGGTTATGACGAGGAGACCTGTGAGCGCCTGTGCAGCTCGGTATTAGAGGAAGGGATAGACCCACACCGTGCCGTTGTAGAGGGTCTGACAGGCGGAATGGAGAGGGTAGGGGAGCTTTACAACAGTCAGGAGTACTTTGTCCCCGAATTGCTTTTATGCGCTGATGCGCTGAATGCCGGGCTGAACGTTCTCAAGCCGCACCTGAAGATAGAGGATGCCGCCAGGAAGGGTAAACTCCTCATTGGCGTTGTGGAGGGCGATATCCACGACATAGGCAAGAATCTCGTCAGGATCATGTTTGAGGCTGCAGGATGGGACGTGTACGACCTGGGCAATAACGTGAAGATCGAGAGGTTTGTAGAGGAACAGAAGAAGGCCAATACGGACATTGTGGCCCTGTCGGCATTGATGACGACGAGCATGCTTGCCATGCCGAAGATCATCGGGGCGCTCAAGGCGCAGAACCCCGGCGTAAAAGTCCTGGTAGGAGGCGCTCCTTTATCGCAGGAGATCGCACAGAGATACGGCGCCGATGCATACGCCCCTGATGCCGTTGCTGCCGTTAAGAGGGCAGCCGATCTCATCGGGTAACGGCAAGGCACAGACAGACACACAAGGTGGTGCATAATCATGAAACTAAAACAAGACCGGATGAGCAGTGCGGAGCGGATCGATTCGCTTTTCAATTACAGGAGGCCGGACCATGTCCCCATCACCATGATCGCGCCTACATTCTCCTGCAGGAATGCGGGGCTGCCTGTCAGGGTTGCCTATAGCGATCCCCAACTTAATTTTTACGCAATGCAATGGGCCGCAGAGCAATACGCCTGGGATCAGGCCCCCCAGATAGTGAGGCACACGGTTGTGGAGGCGATGGATTTCGGAGGAGACGTGCGGTTGCCTGAGGGTGAGTACGAAGGCGCATTGATGGTCAAATCCTATCCCGTGAAATCGGAAAGCGATGTGGAGGGCCTGAAAATGCCTGAACCGGACAAGACAGGGATGATAGGCATTGCGGCCGAGCTTGGAAGGCTCCAGGAGGCGCACGGCTTGCCGGTGACCTTTGTATCCCGCTCTCCCTTTACGATCGCATCCAACGTCTGCGGCTTGCAGCAGTTTTGCAAGTGGTTGATAAAGAAACCCGAATTATGCGAAAGGCTCATGAAGGCGGCGTTCGATCATACCTTTAATGTCCTCAGGTACTGGGCGGATACCTTTGGCGCAGAGAAGATCTTTGTGTTCATGAGCTCGCCGAGCGAATCAAACCAGGTAATATCGCCGAAGCAGTTCGAGAAGTTTGCCCTGCCCTATCACCTGCTTTACCATGAAAGGTTGAAGGCACTGGGGATAAAGCGTTTCTATTTCCATGTATGCGGCGAGCAGAATTTAAACCTGCCCTCACTCGCGGATGCCCCGCCCTGGGAACATCCCGCTATCCTCAGCTTCGGACATGAGGTGGATCTCGAGACTGCCGCACAACGTTTTCCAAAGGACATCATCTGCGGCAACATAGAGCCGGCGATTATCCAGACAGGGAGTCCGCAGCAGGTTTATGAACTCGCGAGAACGACCCTTGAAAAGGGGAAGGGCATCCCCGGTGGATTCATCCTGTCGGCAGGCTGCGAGCTGCCGGTAGCGTCTCCGGCGGCTAATGTTTTTGCCATAACCAAGGCAGTCGATGATTTTGGATGGTACGCAGAGTAGTCCTGAGTGCAGTAAAGGGCTGATGCCGATATTTAGATAAAGAATAAACGGAGGGAAGCATAATGTCTATGAGACCGGATATGATGAGCAACAAGGAACGCATCGACGCACTCTTGAAAGGCAGGCCGATTGACCGGGTCCCCCATTTCCCTTTTATCCCCGGTTTCTGTGCGAGGAACGTGGGTTATCCTATAGCCGTGATGTATTCCGATGCCGGGAAAAGCTTTGACGCGCAACAGAAGACCATGGAGCAGTACGGGTTTGACTGGGGTCCTCTTTACGGATATGCCTCTTACGGGACATGGGAGTTTGGAGGCACTATAAAGATGCCGGAAGGGGATTACGAGCAGGCGCCGGCCCATGTGACCTTCCCGGTACAGTCGGAGGCTGACGTGGCAGGTCTTCAGCTGCCTGATGTGAAGAAGGCCGGTTGTCTCCCTACGGCCATGGCATTCTCTCACCTGCAGGAGAAATCCGACACGCCGATCTCAGTCATATGCGGAGGCAATTTTACCATTGCAGGGAATATCTGCTCGGTGGAGACGCTCTGCCGGTGGATGCTGAAAAAGCCCGACCTTGTTCACGCGCTTCTCCGCCTGGCCACGGACCACATTGTGGATCTGGTGCGTTACTGGGTAGAGACCTTCGGCGCCGACCGGGTCATCCCGCAGATGTGGGAGCCGTCGGCTGCGAATTATATATTATCCCCGAAGCAATTTGAGCGGTTTGTGCTGCCCTACCTGCAGGAATCGAGCGAAAAGATACTGGCGATGGGGGTCAAACACATTCTGTACCACATATGCGGTGAACAGAACGCGAACCTTCCTTACTGGGCCCAGGTCCCCATGGGGGATCCGGGACTGGCAAGCCTTGGTGAAGAGGTTGACGCCGACACGGCCATCAAGTATTTCGGGGACACGTGCGTCATTATCGGCAATATAGACGGGAAGGTAATCCTGGAAGGGACACCCGAGTCGCTTTACCGGCTTTGCACGGAGACGATCGCGAAGTTGAAACATGCACCGCGCGGCTACATGATGTGCTCCGGTTGCGAGCTTCCTCCCGCCAGTCCTCCCTATAACGTGTATGTCATGAGGAAGGCCATAAACGATGCGGGCTGGTACGAATAACTCGGAAATACAGGGGGATATATGGACAACGTGAAAGGGTTGTTTTTCGATGTGGGCGGGACCGTATTTGATTGGAAAAATACCGTCCGGGAGAAGATACAGGAATTGGCCGGTACGATGAGCCTGACCATAGACGGTGGAGCCTTTGCCGATGACTGGCGGGGAGAGATGTTTAAGATACATACCCAGGTGAGGCAAGGAGACCTGCCCTGGATGAATTCTGACGGCATGCTCCTGCGGGCATTGGAAAATTTAACAAAGACCTATTCGTTCTTAACCGCCATCGACCACGTATCTTTCATAAAATCGACCTGGCATCGCCTTAAGACCTTTGAAGGGGCCCCTGAGGCGATCAACCGTTTACGGACCGGATATACGGTGGTGGTGCTCACTATCCTGAATTGGGAAAGCATCGTCAGCAGTTCCAAGGCGGCCGGGGTGCAATGGGACGGCATCCTGTCGTGCGAGTTCCTGGGTTATTACAAACCTTCTTTGCAGGCTTATATAAAAGGGGCCGGCCTGCTGGGGCTGAAACCGGCGGAAGCCATGATGGTCGCCGCCCATGAAAGCGATCTCACGGCAGCCCGGGCTGCCGGAATGCATACGGCCCTTGTGAACGTTCCGGAAGAAGATAAGGATTTTGAAGGCTTTGAGCGACCAGGAAAAACGAATTTTGATATAGAGGCCAAAGATTTTGAGACCTTGTGCAAAAAACTGCGAGTATGATTTTAACCCGCATTTTTCATCAGGTGCAGCTTGCGTCGGGATGTCCCCGCAAACACGCGATAAAGGCAGTGAATAGTCGATCGTGAATAGTGAATAGTAACAAACCGAAGAAGCAATTCCTTTATGAAGTTTTACTCTCGGCTCTTAGCTCTCCGCTCATCATTTATACGGCTTCGTCTATCCAGGCCTCCCATTGGCACCACAGCGTCTCTGTGTGTTCGTCGGGCGGGCATAGAATGCACCTGTATCGTATATCGGGGTTCAGTTCTTTTAAGAATCCGTCAAAGTACGCTATCCCGACGGCCTTGCAGGGGAACTCCCCCATGCCCTTTCTGACCCGCGCCTTCTGCGGGTGGCAGTCGGTAACGGACAGGTAGCATCTCCCGTCCCGTACCTCGGCCTGCCCCCCGAGGTTGCTGAATACCGACGTCAGCAGGTAGGCGCTGCATATCCCCTCCGGTGTGGACACGCGGTCGATGGAGAGGAATCTTTTGAGGATCTTCGCTTCGCCTTTCCCGAATTCTCCCCACACCCCTTCATCTACTGCAAGCGCCTTGTCGATCCCCTCCATGTGCTCGACACCGAGAAACCAGAGCCCGTCCAGCGTCAGGGCGAACCGTCCATAGATCTTTACCAGATCGATCAACTGCTCCTTTGACAGCTTCTCATACTCATCGACATTCGACCATACCGGCATCTTCCATTTTCTCCTTTGTTTTACAGGGCTGTATTGGTTTGTCTTTTCTCCCCCATACTACACCTATCGGCAAAGAAACGGCAAGGGCTTTTTGATAAAAACAGGGTATGGTCCTGAAAGAAATTGATTAACCCGGATGCGTCAAAGGGATTCTTGCCGCTGGAGGCTGTTCGCCGAAGGCGGCTGTTATGTCGGGAACCACTGCGCGTAGTCGTGGGGTTCGTAACCGGAAAAAAGATACACCTGGGGGAACTGGCTGCGGAGGCCGGGATCGTTGTAGATCAATTTCAGCATTTCCAGCATATGCTTGTCGCCGGACCAGAGGATTTTGGGTTTTTGTTCCAGCGCTGATTTTGTGCAGCTGTTTGCGATGAACCCAAGGTCATTTTCACCCGGTCTGTCCAAATTGTTGCGCATTATTGCCTGGGTACAGAATGAGAGTATCCTTTCGTACAGCCCTTCGGAACTGAAATCAAAGATCTTCCCCTTTACCCTGAGCGTCTCAATGAGCATATCCATGCGGTCCAGAAAGAGCTTCTGGTGTCTCCATATGTTGTTGATCCATTCTGTGCTGCCGCCTGAACGCGTGCGGTACACATCGAAGAAGCATTCCATCCCCTTTTTCTGTTCTTCATATATCTCAACGGGGATCGTAATGTTCAGGTTGTATACGACATCCTCCATGACGATTGAAAAGTGATTGAGTTCATTAAAGAGCGCCGGGAGGTATTGCTGGTACCAACTGTTCTGGGTCCGTTTGATGAATCCAAGATAATTAAAGACCTGATTGATATAATGAGAACCGACATAACCCGGGTGGCGGAAGATCCCATCCTGGACCTTATGGGTTTTGCGGGGGTCCTTGATCCGGGGGATGTCAAGCTCTCTCGGGATATAAGCAGCAAACATATTAGAATCAAAGATGTTTTCAAAAAGGCTTTGCCGGAGTGCCTGCAAAACCGATTGCGGATAAGACCTCATTTCTTTCAAATACCCCTTCCCCCTTGCTCAGTTCAGTATAAAGGAATAGTTCTTGCCTGTCAAAAAGACAATGACTGCGGACCAGACCCAGATAGATTACGGAACGGGAAGAAGACTTGTTATACCTTTAATACGAGGTTTATCATATCACCCCGCGAGAAACCCATGGCATGAAAGAACTGCAGGAGATCCCAGTCGTTCCAGTTTACAAGGGTGTAGATTGTATCGACACCATATTTTTTCAGGTTGTTGATGAGGGTGGTAGCAAGGACCTTTGCGATGCCCCTGTTCTGATAATCGGGGTCTATGCCGATCGTGTCGATCCAGCCGATATTATTGGGGACCTTGAATTCCCATCCACTGACTTCGCCGAGGATGAATCCTGCGACCTTGCCGTCTATCTCTGAAACGAGCGATGCATCGGGCGGTCTCGATTCAGCCTGTTTTATGATCTTTGCAGCCCAATAATCCTTTCTTGATTCTCCGAGTACCTTCGTATCGATCTCAACGATGTAGTCAAGGTCTTCCTTGACCATTCTTCTTACTGACAATTTGTCCAGGAAATTGCTCATTCTACCCACCTCGCTTGTTCTTTTTTTAACATACTGCACAGTAGATATCAATAAAATCCTTTATAAACCGGATCAACTTTCACAAGCAAGGCATCAAACTTCCAGCCGTCAGCAAACAGCATACAGCCCTATAAATCCGTAAGTCGTTAGGCGTTAGGCGATTAAACCCCTTACGACTTACGCCTCACGGGTCTCTCGCAGTGCGTCGGCGACAACGTTATTGCTATTTTATTTTTACCATTTTATAATGATGCATCGGAGGTTGCCTGGATTATACAATAAAGATCGGCGGTGAAGCAGGGCAGGGGATACAGACGGTGGGTGATACCCTGGCAAGGGTATTCTCGAGATCCGGTTATCATGTTTTCACCAGCCAGGATTATGAGTCCAGGGTACGCGGCGGACACAATACCTATCAGATCCGTCTTTCCGACAGACCTGTTACCGCATCGAGGACGGTGGTTGATATAGTCGTCGCCTTTGATCGTGAGGGCGTGACCCTCCATGAAAAGGAATTATCCGAGATAGGGATCATCATATATGACCCGGCAATGCTGGGTGAGACATTCGAAAGACCCAATTTTTTCAGCATACCCTTTGTTGACCTTGCCGTGAAAGGCGGAGGCAACAAGATCATGGCAAATATCGTTGCCATCGGCGCCGTACTCGGCATGCTCGGCATGGGTATCGAATTACTCTTCGATGTCCTGCTCAATACCCTCAGGAAGAAGGACGAAGATACGGTCAATAAGAACAAGATGGCTGCCGTTGCGGGATATAATTACGCAGGGCATAACTGCGTCCAGTGCGCCTTTTCCGTCGTGCAGCTTGCAGGCCAGAAGATGCTTCTGAGCACGAATGACGCCATAGCGTCCGGGGCAATTGCATCAGGCTGTAAATTCTATTCCGCATACCCCATGACGCCCTCAACGGGCATCATGCTTTACATAGCAGGAAAGGCAAAAGAGTACGGGATCATTGTGGAGCAGGCAGAGGACGAGATAGCGGCCATCAATATGGCGCTGGGAGCATCCTTTGCCGGGATCAGGGCCATGACAGGGACTTCCGGAGGGGGATTCGCCCTCATGGTCGAGGGCCTTTCCCTTGCCGCCATGACCGAGACCCCGATCGTTATCGCCCTTGCCCAGAGACCGGGCCCTGCGACGGGGCTGCCGACAAGGACAGAACAGGGTGAACTGCTTTTTGCCCTCCACGCGGGACACGGTGAATTCCCGCGGGTGATCTTTGCACCGGGCAAGCCCGAGCAGGGGTTCTTCCTTGCCAATAAGGCCTTCGAGATATCACAGAAATATCAGATACCCGTATTTATACTGACGGATCAGTACCTTGCAGACGCGCAGTGGACAGTCGAACAATTTGATCTCGATGGACTTTTCCATAATGAATACAGGACGTCGGGAGAGGCGGAATGCAGCGGCCGATACATGCGCCATGCCTTAACGGACAATGGGGTCTCGCCGTTCTGCATCCCCGCGCTGACAGCCGGTCTTGTCGTGACGGACAGCGATGAGCATGATGAAGAAGGCCACATCGTCGAGGACGCAGCGACACGGATAAAGATGGTTGATAAGCGGCTCTTTAAAAAACTTCCGCTCATCCGGCAGGAGATAGAGCCGCCCCTGTTCTATGGAAACGGCAAACCGGAGATTATCATCATCGGCTGGGGATCAACATACGGAATAATGAAGGAAGCCGTTGATATCCTGTCAAAGCAAAGGAGCATCGGGATGCTTCATTTCAGCGAGGTCTATCCCCTCCCTGCTACGGATAAATTTGACTATCTGGGTATGTTGAGAGGTGCGAAAATGACCATCTGCGTTGAGCAGAACGCTACCAACCAGTTCGCGCGGCTTATAAAGACAGAAACGGGTTTTGAATGCAGCGTGCTGATGAGCAGATATGACGGAAGGCCGTACCTGCTGGAAGAATTTCTCGGAGAGTTGCATGCCCACATTGGATGATTATAAAGGACAGACGCCTGCCTGGTGTCCGGGGTGCGGCAATTTCAGCATCCTGAAGGTCTTTAAAGAGGCCCTGGTGGAGCTTGGCGTTGAGCCTCATCAGCTTGCGATCGTCTCCGGCATAGGACAGGCGGGCAAATTTCCCCATTATATCCGCTGCAACACCTTTAACGGACTCCACGGGAGGAGCCTCCCTGTGGCAACGGGCATCAAGCTCGCAAACCACGAGATGCTCGTCGTGGCAGTAGGCGGTGATGGTGACGGTTATGGAGAGGGGGGAAACCATCTTATCCATGCGATGAGGAGAAACATCGGCGTAAAGGTCTTTGTCCACGATAACCAGATATACGGCCTCACAAAAGGACAGGCGTCGCCGACGAGCATGGAAGGGATGGTCACAAAAAACCAGCCCTTCGGTGTACTTTCAGAACAGTTCAATCCAATGGCGGTTGCCGTTGCCCTCGATTGCAGTTTTGTCGGGAGGGGATATTCCGGCGACCCCGAACACCTGAAAGGACTCATGAAGTCCGCAATGAGCCATAAAGGGTTCTCCCTTGTCGATATCCTCCAGCCCTGCGTATCTTTCAATAAAGTCAATACCTACGAATGGTACAGGCAGCGCGTTTACCGTCTGGGTCCTGACTATAATCCGGAAGACAGGACAGCCGCCTTTGCAAAGGCCCTTGAATGGGGCGAAAGGATACCCATCGGGATCATTTACCGGAACAACCGCCGCACCTTTGAGGAAAGGATCCCTGTCATTCAGGAGAAACCTCTCGTTAAGCAGATCGTTCCCTTTGGAGATCTGAAGGAAAAGATGAAGGAGACCCTGAAGGGGAACTATTGAGCCAGCCTGATAAGGAGGACGGGAATGAATACCAAAACTGTTCAGAAGATTAGCTATGGTGTATATATAATCAGCTCCCGGAAAGGGGAAAAGATCAACGGCCAGATTGCAAACACGGTCTTCCAGATCACTTCGGATCCTCCGACCATGGCGGTCAGCATCAATAAACAGAACCTGACCCATGAATATATCAGGGAGAGCAGGGTCTTTACCGTCTCCATACTATCGAAGGAGACCCCTATGACCCTGATCGGTCTGTTCGGCTACAAGTCCGGGAGGGATGTGGACAAGTTCAGCGGCACCCATTTCAAGACAGGCGTTACAAAGGCCCCTATCGTCCTCGACAGCACCGTCGGTTATCTCGAATGCGAGGTGCTGAGTGAAACCGACGTAGGGACACATACGATCTTCATCGGCAAGATCGTTGACTGTGATCTCTTGAGCAGCGCAGAACCGATGACCTATGCATATTATCATGAAGTCAAAGGCGGTAAATCTCCGAAGACCGCGCCGACGTATGTTAAAGAAGAAGAGCCGAAAACTGCAACCCCGGCATCGAACAGATACAGATGCAAGGTATGCGGGTATATCTACGATCCTGAAAAAGGCGATCCGGATTCAGGGGTAAAGCCAGGCACGCCCTTTGAGGAATTGCCTGATAACTGGGTCTGCCCTATCTGCAGCGCACCGAAGAGCGAGTTTGAGAAAGAATAATAGACCCGTAAGGCGTAAATCGTAAGTCGTAAGGGGTTTAATCGCCTCACGCCTGACGCCTTACGATTCACGCCTTTCGTGCTGGCAGCTGTCAGTACATTATATGAGAGGTTAATATGGAGACATTGAGAGAGACAAATTTTACGGAGATCGGCGCTCCCAGACGGGGAAAGGTAAGGGATGTCTATGACCTCGGCGAAAACCTGCTGATCGTGGCCAGTGACCGGCTTTCGGCCTTTGATGTGGTTTTGCCGACGGGAATCCCTGATAAGGGCAAGGTACTGACTCAGCTTTCCGTATTCTGGTTCAGGGAGATCGCGGATATCGTCGAGAACCACATCATCGAAACGGATGTCGAGAGGTATCCTGAGCCGCTGAAGATGTACAAGGACCAGCTAAGGGGCAGGAGCATGGTCGTCAGGAAGGCAAAGGTCATACCCATCGAATGTGTCGTGAGAGGTTATCTTGCAGGTTCCGGGTGGAAGGAATATAAAAAGTCCAGGACGATCTGCGGCATCAGGTTGCCCGAAGACCTGCTGGAGTCGTCAAGGCTTGAGACTCCGATCTTTACGCCGACGACAAAGGCCGACGAAGGCCACGATATGAACATGACCTTCGAACAGATGTCTGCAATGATCGGGGAAAGGCTCGCAGAGAGACTCGTCAACCTCAGTATCAGCGTCTATGAAAAGGCCTGTGCCGTTGCCGAGCAACGGGGGATCATTATTGCCGATACGAAGTTTGAGTTTGGACTGGTCGATGGCGAGATCATCATTGTCGATGAGGTGCTTACGCCCGACTCGTCGCGGTTCTGGTCGAAGGAATTGTACAGGGCAGGAGAATCCCAGGACAGCTATGACAAGCAGATAGTGAGGGATTACCTGAACACCCTCGACTGGGGGAAGACCTACCCCGGGCCTGAATTGCCCGCGGAGATTGTCCGGAAGACAAGGTCGCGCTATATAGAGATATACGAGATCCTTACAGGGCAGAAATTCTGATAGAATATAAGTTATCGTAGTTCGTATATCGTATTTCGTAAAAGGCCTTAAAGGGTTCTTTTGTAGTCCACGATATACTATATACGAACTAATATTTCACCAGGGCTGCAAAAAAGGTGACGAGCTGGGGGAAGGTCTCCATAAGTACCATGGTGATGATGTATGAAGGAAGGAACCAGACTACACCTCTGAAGACCGTCGATAACTGGATATCTTTTGCCATACCCGAAACGATATACGCGCTGATACCTACCGGCGGCGTAACCGCACCCATAGTGGTGACAACGGTGATGATGACGCCGAACCAGATCGGATCGTACCCCATCTGTTGTGCAACAGGGTAAAAGATCGGCACTGTGATGAGAAGAAATGCGAGGGCATCCATCACACATCCGCCTATAATGTAGATTACCAGCATTGACCACAGGATCATCCAGTTCGGGACGGGAAGCTTGGCAACCCATTCGGCTGCTTCATAGGGGAGTCTGGTGATTGCCAGAAAACGCCCGAAGATAACGGCGCCTGCGACCAGCAGAAAGATCATACAGGAGATGCGGAGCGTGTCGACGACCGCACCTACAAACCGCTTCCATGTCAGTTTTTTCCTTACAAGGCTTATGATGATGGCCACCACAGAACCTGCGGCCCCGGCCTCCGATGGCGTAAAAAGCCCTGCATAGAGGCTGTACATAATGATACCGAACATCAGGAGCATGTCAATCGAATCAGGGAGGGCCTTGATCTTTTCAATAAGACTGAATTTAGGACCCTTGGGTCCCCACGAAGGATGAAGGGTACACATCGTGTATGCAGTTATTGCCATCAGGCCGGCAAGCACCAAGCCCGGTACAAAGCTTCCGAAGAAAAGCTTTCCGATGGATTCACCGGTACAGAGCCCATAGATCACAAGCACAACACTTGGCGGTATCACAACGCCGAGGGTGGAGCCGGCGGCAATGGATCCCGAAGACAATATGGGATCATATTTATATTTTTTCATCTCCGGCAATGCAACGGCTGTCATTGTCGCAGCGGTTGCCGTATTGGAGCCGCAGATCGCTGCGAACCCTGCACATGCCATAATCGTTGTGATGGACAGGCCGCCCTTGATCCTGCCGAACCATTTATAGGCAGCATTATACAACCGGTTATTCACTTCCGAATAGAAACAGATCTGTCCCATGAATATGAACATGGGGATAACGGTCAACCCATAAGACGAAAAGGTCTGCCACAGATCTGTCCCGATCATGCCGAGTGCTGCGTCCCAGGAGATCGAATATATTATGCCCAGAAAGCCGATCAGGGCCATGACGAAACCGACGGGCATCTTGAGGAGCAGCATGACCGCCAGCATCAACAGGGTGCCGTATAGTCCTGTCAGAGGTGTAATCATTCGGCCGCCCCCTTATAAAATATAGTCAGAAGGTCGATCAGAAGCGTCAGGGAAAGTGCGGCAAACCCAAGTGCCAAACAATAGACAAAGGGATGGTATACGATCTTCAACGTCTCGGACAACTCACCGATCCTTGCTATCTTCATGCCCCACTTTAATGTCTCCCACGATACAAGAGCAAAGAATATCATGTTGATAAAGTAGTTGAAACCGTCGAGGATCTTGTTGGTTCTTTTTGAGAATCTGTCCGTAAAGATCGTTACGATTATATGGTCTTTCCTGATCTGCGCGAAGCCAAGGGCCAGACCGGTCGCTACCGCCCCAAAGAACCCGATCAGTTCATAAGACCCGTTAATAGGGACATATACTACCCTGAAAAGCATATTCCCTGCTGCAATGGCAGTAAGCGCGAGGATGGCGACACCGCTCCAGAAGGCAAGGAACCTGTTGAGATAGAGATTAAATTTTATAAGATATCCCATCAACAACCTCCGCAGTCGAATACCCCTTCTTAATGTGCTGGTGTTTTTGGTTTACAAAGGTGCCCCGGGGCACCTTTGTAAACCACAGATTATTATTTATATTGTTTTTCGTATTTGTCTTTTAACTGGTAAACGTCTTTGACGATCTGCTGACCGGGCAACCCCTGGGCAGTTACCTTTTGCACATACTCGTCTATCATGGGTTTCAGAAGTTTTCTCATCTCAGCCGTTTCACTGTCGGGCAGCTTAAAAAGCTGATGATTGTACTTCTGCTTTGACCACGCAAGGGATTCCTTTACGTGATCATCAACGTATGTTCCGGTCCAGAGGGCCTGTTCCCGTCCAAGGTCGTCGAAGACCTTCTTGACGTCGGCGGGCAATGAGTTCCACTTATCTTTATTCATTACAACCGCAAAGGAAACGACAAACAGGTTGGCCTCTGTTGCATAAGGAAGGTATGAGGCAAAGTTGAAGTCTTTCAGTATCTCCATTGATGAGACATTACCTTTTACAACACCTTTCTGGATGGCTTCAGGTGCTTCGGATTGCGGCATGCCGACAGGGGTTGCACCGAGTCGTTTCAGGACTGTTGCGCCGGTCCCTGATGCCCTTAACTCCATCCCTTTCAGATCCTTGAGGGATTTAACAGGTGTCTTTGTCATGAGGTCTGCCGGGGGACAGGTGAAGAAGGTCAATGTCTTCACCTTCTCGAATTCTTTCGGTTGATATTTTTCAATGAGATCATAGAGGACGAGACTGGCGACCTTTGCGTTGGTGAAGCCTATAGGCAGGTCAACTGCCTCTGAAAGGGGAAAACGGCCAGGCTGGTAACTCATGGCGAAATTTCCGATATCGGCTGTCCCCGCAATAACACCGTCAAATATTGATTTCGCCGGAAGAAGTGTACCGCCGGGGAACGTCTGGACCTTGACCTTACCGTTTGTTCTTTTCTCAACCTCTTTGGCCCATCTCTCCATCTGAACACACGGAAAGGTAGGGGCAGGCGGGAAGTTCGCATACTTCAACACGATCGTTGCCTGTGCTCCTGCGTTCTGCGGTGTGATGATGGACAGCGTCAACAGGAATGCCGCAAAAATTAGTAGTGTTGCGATCTTTTTACTCATAGTACACCCCCTGATAAATTTTTGTTACTTCGTTCCTAACGGGCGATACCTTTTTTGAAAAGATACTCATGGGAACGGTTGCATAATATAAATTGTATACAATTTGATCCTGTTACAGTTTTTACTGTATGGACATGCTTTTGTCAAGAAATTTTTGAAGACATGTGTTCTGCAACCCTGTAGGCCTCTATCAGGCCGGTTGGGTCGGCGATGCCCTTGCCGGCAATATCAAGTCCTGTGCCGTGACCCGGAGAGGTCCGTATAAACGGAAGCCCGAGGGTAATATTGACGGTCCTCGAAAAGTCGAGCGTCTTAACGGGGATCAAGCCCTGGTCGTGATACATGGCGATGTATGCGTCGCAGTCTCTCCTGTGGAAGAGGGTATCGGCGGGGAAGGGGCCGTCTGCATGAATACCTGCCGCCCTTGCAACGCGGATTGCCTCATCGATTGCGTCTTCTTCATTCCCTATGATGCCTTGTTCTCCGGCATGGGGATTCAGTCCGCAGACCTTGATGTATGGTTTTTCAACCTGGAAATACCTTTGCAGGGAACGGTATGTGATCGTTATTGTTTTTAAGACCTTATCCGTAGTGATTGAGCCGGCAACGTCTTTCAGGGGGATGTGAATGGTTACGAGGGATACCCTCATTGCCCTGTTTGCCATCATCATCACATACTCCGTAACCCCTCCGTAATGGGCCAGGAGTTCCGTGTGTCCTGTAAACTCTATCCCGGCCGAGTGTATCGATTTTTTGTTGATAGGACAGGTTACGATCGCCGAGGCCTCTCCTGTAAAGAGCAGCTTCAGTCCTTCGATGATGTACCTGAAAGAGGCCTCACCGCATTCCGGGCCTGTTACGCCGGGATTGACCGTATCGATGATCCCGAGGTCAATGAACTCTGCGTCCCCCGGCGAACCGTCCCCGAATCGTTTAAAGCCGGGCGCATCTTTGTGAAAGAGGGCCTTCTGCGCCTGATATATTGTCTGAAGATCGCCGACGACGACAGGTATGCTTTGTTTGCATATGTGGGATAACGCCTTAAGGATGATCTCCCCGCCTATGCCGGCGGGGTCGCCCATGGTTACGACTATTCGTTTCATAGCACTTACCGGGGCTTGCGTCGCCCCCTCCAGCAGCAAAGCTGCCGGAGCCTCCCCTTCTCGCTCGTGAACTCGCTACAAAATACTATAGGTCCAATAGGTCATATAAGACTTATATTCCGCCCTCAGCTGTCAGCGCGGAAGCCGTGAATCGTCAGGCGTCAGGCGATTAAACCCCTTACGACTTACGCCTCACGACTTACGGATATTCTGCCATGAGCTATTTCAGATCTTGACCTCGATGTACGATGACTTTCTCAGTTTGTCGATGTATTCTTTATATCTCTTTTCCGATTCATTGAAGACGATCTTCCCCTGGATTGCATCTTTTACGGCCTCGAATGGCAGCGTGTCCGACTTTTTTACCTCCATCAGTTTGAGGATATGGAAGCCGTAGGGTGTTTGTATCGGTTGGGTATACGACCCCGGTGTGAGCAGCACGAGCGGATCTTTCAACTGGGGCATCAGGTCTTCCCTCTTTACAAATCCGATATCCGCATCTGTTTTGGCCGATGGGTCATCGGAAAATTCTTTTGCAACCTCTTCAAATGACTTGCCCTCGTTCAGGAGCTTATATGCTGCCATCACCCTCTGGGCGCCATCCTGTCTCTGTCCTGATACGAATATCTGCTTCAGCCTGTATTCCTCTTCTTTGTATTCCCCGATGTGCTTGTTGTAATATTCTTTCAGATCGTTTTCCGTGATATTGACCTCCGACGAGATCACGCGCGCAAGCACCCTGCTACGGAGGACGTTCATCCTGATCCCTTCCTGGAAGCCTTTGTAGGTAATATTTTCCTTTTTCAGTTGTTCTCTCAGTTCTGTTTCGGTAATGAGATTCTGCTTCTTGATATTCTCGATGATGCCTTCAATCTCTCTGTCGGAGACGTCGATCTTCAGTTTTCTGGCCTGCTGCTTTATCAACAGGTCGCTGATGAAGATGTCGATCTTCTCCTTGAACTCCAGGTTCCTTAGATATTCATTGACCGATGTATATTTGCCCTGTTTTTCTACGTGGACGTAGCGTTCAACATCCTTTAACGTGATGATGTCATCGTTGACAATGGCGATTATCCTGTCCACCACTTCGCAGTGGAGGCCTGCCGCCGGCAGCAGAAGCGACAGGATAATCAGGAGTATTCCATGCAGCTTGTTCATTTTTTAGCAGGAGGTGCTTCTTGCTTTTCCGGCGCCTTTGGCTTTTCAGTCTTTTCCGGTGCTTCCTGTTTTTCCGCCTTTTCCTGCTTTTCAGGCTCTGCAGGTTTCTCCTCTTTCAGGAGCTCTTCGTTAATGGTAATCTTGGCTGCCTTCTTCAGGTCGTCTATGTATTTCTCGAGCAACTCCTTTTGTTTCTCCTGGATCAACTGCTGTCTGATAAAATCCTTTACCTCGTTGAAGGGTACGTACGCAGGAGGTTTGGCGCCTTCCAGCCTGATGATGTGGTATCCGAACTGGCTCTTGACCGGCCCGGCTATCTGACCCACCTTTGTCAGTTTGAAGGCTGCCGCTTCGTATTCAGGCAGTAGCGTCCCTTTGGGATGGAAACCGATCTCCCCGCCGCTTGCCTTGGCATTGGGATCAATGGAATATTTTTTAGCAAGCTCCACGAAATCCTCGCCTTTCTGCAGCCTTTCCATGACCTGCTTTGCTTCCTCGTCGGTCTTCAGAAGGATATGGCGTGTGTTGATCTCTTTTTCTTTTTTGAATTTTTCCTTATTCGCATCGTAATACTTCTTCAAATCATCGTCTGTAAGCTGCGCGTCGGCAGCGATCTTTTTCTTCAGAAGGGATTCTATGAGAAGCTGGTCCTTGATATCTGCAAGACGGTTCTGAAAGTCCTTTTCATTCTCGACATTGTTTTTGGCGGCCTCCCTGAGAAGCAGTTTCTTCATTATAAGCCTGTCGAGGTATGTTTTTTTGCCGCTCTGTGTTGCAACAAGCATCTTCATGTTCATCGGTATCTTGTCGAGTTCTTTGTTAAATTCTTCGAGCGTGATTGTGTCGTTGTCTATGCTGACCAGGACCTTGCCATTATCTTTTTTTGCACATGAGAAGAGAAACAAAAAGGCAATCAAAGAAATTAAGATCTTTTTCATGTATTCACCTCATTATTTGGTCTTTCAGTAGACCGGGTGCGGGTGATTTATATTTGGTCCCTATCGGTTACGCCAAATACCCCTGAATACTGAAAGTTCATTGCCAACGCCTGTTGTTCTTATATCATATGGAAATGATCTCCATCAATACATTTCTCGTGTATTTTACGAGTTCTTCCGCAATTTTATCGCTTTGCAGGATGATCTTCCCGTCGGGCAGGAGCTTTATCCTGTCGTTGCCCAGCGAGACGAGGTTGAGCAGTCTTTTCATATCCACAGGCGTGTGGTTTGTTACGTGGATAACGAGCCGTTTCGGAGAATGTTCGATCTTCCTTATCTTTGCCTTTGTGAGGAAACATTTTAACGAGATGATATCAAGGAGGTGCAGGAGCGGCCGGGGGATTGCGCCGTAACGGTCCGTAAGTTCTTCTTTGATATCGGTAAGTTCCCCGTCGTCCCTGATCTTTGAAAGTCGTTTATACATAAGGAGTTTTTGCGCGGAATCCTCAATATAGGCATCTGGTATATAGGCGTCCACAGGGATGTTTACCTCCGCGATGACCTCTTCCTCTTTTTCTTCCGGTTTCTCTCTGAGCCCTTTTACTGCCTCGGCAAGCATATCGCAATACAATTCGAACCCTATAAGGTTGATGTTACCCGATTGTTCCTTGCCGAGGAGGTTGCCCGCACCCCTTATCTCCAGGTCATAGTTGGCAATGTGGAACCCGGACCCGAGATCGGTCATCTCTTCTATGATCTTCAAGCGGAGCGCGGCATCCTTTGTAAGGACCTCGTCCTTGGGCACAAGGAGATATGCGAAGGCCTGTTTCGTGCTCCTGCCCACGCGTCCCCTCAACTGATAGAGGTCGGCGAGGCCCATCCTGTGGGCGTTATTGATGAATATGGTATTCACGTTCGAGATGTCAAGGCCCGATTCGATGATGTTCGTGGATAGCAGGATATCGTATGCCCCTCCTATGAAGTCAACCATAATCTTTTCCAGTCTTTTCTCATCCGTTTTACCGTGTGCGACGGCTATCCTCACATCCGGCAGAAGCCTCTTCAGGTGTTCGTATACCACGCCGATGTTATGGATATAGTTGTGGACGAAAAAGACCTGGCCGCCTCTTTGCAACTCCTCTAATATCCCCTTTTTTATCAGTCCGTCGTTGAACTTGATGACGAAGGTTTTCACGGCAAGCCTGTCAAGGGGAGGGGTATTGATGATGCTCAGGTCCTTGATGCCCGTTGAGGCCATGTATAAGGTCCTCGGTATCGGCGTTGCGCTGAGCGTGAGGACGTCTATATTTTTCCGCATGGCCTTCAGCTTCTCTTTATGCTTGACGCCGAAGCGCTGTTCCTCGTCGATGATGAGGAGCCCCAGGTCTCTGAACTGGACATCCTTCTGGAGCAGCCTGTGGGTGCCGATGACGACGTCGGCAGTACCCCGCTTTATCCTTTCCGCGACCTCTTTCTGTTCCTCCTTTGACCTGAACCTGCTCAACATCTCTATGTTGACCGGGTAGTCGGCGAGACGTTCGGTGAAGGTCTTGAAGTGCTGCTGTGCGAGGATGGTTGTGGGAACGAGGACGGCCACCTGTTTATTGTCCAGTGCCGCCTTGAAAGAGGCCCTGAGGGCGACCTCGGTCTTTCCGAAGCCGACATCTCCGCATACGAGCCTGTCCATGGGTTTTGTGTTTTGCAGGTCTTTCATTACGTCCTCTATGGCCTGCATCTGGCCTTCGGTCTCCTCGTATTCGAACCGGGACTCCATCTCCCTGAAGAGCTCATCCTCCGGCGGATAACGATGGCCCTCAGCGAGTTCTCTCTCTGCATATATTGTGATGAGTTCCCCTGCGATGTCTTCAACCTGTTTTCTTACCCGTCTTTTTGTATTTTTCCAGAGATTGGAGCCGAGCCTGTCGATCTTCGGTTTATGTTTTTCGCTGCCTATGAATTTCTGGACAAGGTGGAGGTCGCTTACCGGTACGTAGAGTTTGTCCCCTTCCTGATATTCCACAAGGAGGAAATCCTTGGTATGGCCGTCCACCTTTAACGCCGTGATGCCTTTATATACCCCTATCCCGTGCTCTATATGGACGACCCATTCACCGATCTTCAGGTCCTTGAAGGAATTGAGAAATTCATCGATGCCGTCCCATTGTTTTTTGACGACCCTCTTTTTCGGGCCCACGATATCTTCTTCGGTAAGGGCGATGATATTCTCCGTCCTGAACCCTCTCCTCAACGGGCCAATGACAATGCCCCATTCCCTCTCCTTTTTGGAAAGGGACATATCGGTGAGGACCGGCAGCGATACATCATAGTTCTTGAAGATCTCCCGGAGCCTCTCTGCCTGGTGCCGCGTATTAACAAAGAGATAGATATACCTGAAGTTGCTCCACTCATTTCTGAACCGTTCCGTGAGTGTCTTGAATATCTCCGTCTTCCTGGTTTCAAAGATGATCTTCAGGTCTTCGTTGGAGACAGCCTTTATGGTGATGCCTTTCTCTTCCCCTTCAACCCCGGAGATGTCGATATTCAGCATGGAGCTGCACCGCTTCCCGAGTTCCTCGGCAAAGCCGGGGTTGCTGCCGTCGTCAAGCTCCTGCAACACCATATGGAGCCCCCTGTGGACGAGTACCATGCTGTCTCCAAAATAGTCATAGAGCATGACGCTCACGTCATCCCTGTGTTGTGCAGGCGTCAACGTACACTCTTCTACCTCCGCGAGGGACCTCTGTGTTCCGGGGTCAAAGAAACGGATGGAATATACCTGGTCGCCGAGGAATTCGATTCGCAGGGGCTTCTGTGACGAAAGAGGATATATGTCGATAATACTCCCCCTCTTCGCGTATTCCCCGCTCTCCCTGACAAGCGTGGCGAGTTCGTAACCGGCATCCTCGAGGTAGTCTATGAGGTCTTCCCGGAAGACCGTATCTCCGAACCTGATCTTTTTAATGTTCCCGGAGACTGTCTGGTGGGCAGGAAGCGGATGCCGGAGCGCGCTGTACGGGAATAGCCCGATAAACCTGTCGTCCGAGAACAGGTTATAGAGGAAACCCGTTCTCTTTATCTCATCCTCCCTTTCGAAGACCCTGTCGGAATAAGCGGGGAAGAGATGGACCTCTTTTTTTGAAAAAAATTCTATCTCTTCCCGGAGAAGGAGTGCCTCATCTTCGGTCTCATAGAAGATAATGGTCTTTCTGTCAATGGTGGAAAGGAGAAAAGAGAGGTAGGACCCTATCTTGCCCGTGATGTAGATAAAACCGTTCTTACCGGGGTTAAACATCGTTGTCTTAGAAGCTGGGATGCGCTATGGGGATGGGCATGGGGGCCGATAAGCGGTCTCAGGGATCGGGGAGTATGGCAATATTTTTTTTGTATTCTGCCATGACTATCCTTGGGAAGCCCCTGTATGTCTTCGGGGGCTTGTTTTTTCCGGCCCCGTTCAGTCGTGCCTTTGTAGGCCCCACATTGTACGCATGAAGCGCCGTGTTGATGTTCTCGAAGTCGTCCACAAGTTTGGCAAAAAAGTAGACGCCTATCTTGATGTTATTGTCGGGCTCATCAAGGGTCTTGTTCCCCGACCACTCTATCCCTGCGTAGCGGGCGATATGCTTTGCCAGTGAAGGCTTGATCTGGAGCAATCCCCTTGCCCCGCGGGAGGAAACGGCGTCGTGTCTGAAATTGCTCTCTACTTTCATCATGGCAAGGATAAGCCGGTAATCGACATCATACTGGATAGACTCTTCGTAGACGATCGATGCAATCGTCCTTAACTGTTCCCTGTCTAATTTTATGTTTTCGGTCTTTAAATACTCGGTTATCTGGCGGATGAAGATCTCTTTCCTGAGCGTGCCCGTGCTGCTGATGAGAGAATAGGCAGAGGCGAAACAGAGGATCACCATGATAGAGATAAAGAGGAGCGTTATCCTTTGTCTGAACGGCATTACCTATGTATATAACACTATATCGTCCCGGAAGTCAACCTATATCCGGGAGATGTTAACCTTGAAGTCTTCCCCTTCGTCAACGGTATATTTCAGGTCTCCCCTCGTGCTGAGAAGCCTCTGTATGTTCTCGAGGGAGGTCCTGGTATCGATAAGGATCTCAAAGGAATCAAAAGACCTGTCGTCGATGGCATTCTTCGTCTCCAGAACCGGCTGCGGGCACGATAATCCTCTAAGGTCGAGATATTTTTTTTCCATAGTGTTCCTCCTTATGCCAATCTTTTTCTCATGGAAAACCCTGTCGCGATGCAGAAGAGCAGGCCGATGATGACGGCGAGGGCGCTGAACCGCGCTATCCCTGCCGGGGAAGCGGCTATCGCAAAGTTATGGGCAAACCCCGCACCGGTGATCATGCCGATGACAAATACCCCTGCGTCGATATCGCCTTCACCGGAAAGAAAGAGTTGTCTCCCCGGGCAGCCGCCCGCAAGCGCATAGGCAAGGCCGGAAAGTACCATGCCGAGAAAGTTCCAGAGCTGATTCGTATGGGCCACCGGTTGTCCTGCAAAGCCGGGGTTGAACTGGCCGAGGAGGAGGTTTGAAAGGAACGCAAAGATGAGGAGACCGATAACGCCCGATGCAAGGTGGAAGTCCTTTAACAGGATGATATCGCGGATGGCCCCCATGGTACAGAACCTCGTTCTCTGGGCAAAGATGCCGATGATGAATGCGCCGACAAAAGAAAGGATGATCGGGGCATGCTGCGAACCGGGGCCCTTCAGGCTGAAAAAGGGCGCGCCGTTGGGGATTGCCGGTTTAACGATGAGAAGCAGAAAGATGCCGAGCATCATAAGGGGCATCAGAAACCCGGTAAATTTATATGCAGAATAGTTCCTTCCGAGTGTGTACCCGCTCTTGAGAAATTTTACGCCTATGTATACGCCGACGATGAGTCCCACGATCGCGGCGATAGCATTCCCATCTCCGCCTGCAAGTCTTAAGAAGGCCCTCCAGGGACAGCCGAGAAACACCAGCGCCCCGAGCATGGCAAAGAAGCCGAGAAAGAAACGGACAAGGGGAAGCGAACCTCCCCTGGGTTTGAATTCTTTGAAGACAAGGCTCGCGAAAAAGGAGCCGAGGACGAATGCCGGAATCTCCGGCCGCAAATACTGTACGATGGGAATCCGGTGAAAACCCAGTGCACCGGCTATGTCACGTTCAAAGCATGCCACGCAGATCCCCATGTTGGCTGGGTTTCCGAATTTCTGGAAAAGGGTTGCAAGGATGCCTATAAAGACGCCGCAGGAAATGATCTTCCAGTGTTTCCGAAAAAGATTCATACACTGACCTCCCGGATTGGTATTTGATTGAATCTAAATAAATAAATTGAATAATATTATTTGTCAAATAGATAATTTATATGAATCAATCGTAATTTATCGAATAAAGCTATATCCCTTGACAATGAAGAAGATCCCAAAAAGTATCAGGAATATACTACAGACAAGGAGGATGGTTTTGAGGACTCTTATGCTCAGGTATTTGCCGCCGAACTGTATCCCGTAAGAGACGAAGCTGTACCAGACGAGATCGGACAGTATATGACCCGTGAAAAAGGCGATAACGCCGTGGAATCCCAGTCCCCTTGCGAACATTACATAACCCATGCCGATCGTTATCCACCAGATGAACCAGTAGGGGTTTGAAAGGCTGATGAGGATACCCGCTGTAACAGGGTGCATGCCGCGGCCTTCGGATTTTGCCGCGCCGTCGAGGCTGTAGCGTTTAAGGTCTTTGATCGTCATCGAGCCCATGAAGATAAGAACGATCCCGCCGAAGAAGGCAATGACGGAGAAAACGGTCCTGTTGTCCAGCAGGTTGCCGAGACCGAAGACGATGATGCAGAGGAGAACGAATTCGAGGATCCCGTGGCCAAGCACTATGAGGGGACCGACGATGCCGCCCTTACGCGCGGATTCACTGATCGTTACGGTGAGCAGCGGTCCGGGCGCCATCGCCCCGGTGAGACCGAGCACGAACCCTATGGAAAAGAGACTGAGCAGATTCATAAGAGACAGTGAATAGTCTATAGCATAAAGGCAGTCGATAGTCGATAGTATAAAGGCGGTGAATAGTCGATAGTGAATAGTGAATAGCTAGAAACCCGTAATTCGTAATTCGTGAGTCGTGAACAGAAAAGGACGATCTTAAAAAATGAGATTACCACGCTCCGTTCGCAATGACAACCCGCTCTTCCTGTATCGTACAGTCTTTCCCACTTTACGAATTACGGATGTTCTACTTCCTGCTTTTCTGATTTTAATCGTCCCTCGTCTCTCGGTTGTCACGCTATGCGCCATGCGCTTTGCGCTATGCTGATCCCGTATCCAGAATCGGGTAACGAGAATGCCTTAAGCTAATGGCTGATAGCTGATAGCTGATCGCTGATAGCTAAAAGCTGAATACGATATACGGCGATTCTACCTAATAATAAATCTGTTCACAACAGGCTGCATTTTTGCTAATATGAAGAGATGGGATACATTGTTGATCTGAATTGCGATATGGGCGAGTCCTTCGGGGATTACACGCTCGGCAGGGACAATGAGGTTATACGGTACATAACGTCGTCGAATATCGCCTGCGGTTTCCACGCATCGGACCCGAACGTGATGGAGAGAACGGTCAGGTTGTGCCGGGAACATCACGTGATGGCCGGTGCCCACCCGGGTTATCCCGACCTGATGGGCTTTGGAAGGAGGACCATGGATGTGAGCGAAGGAGATCTCGTGAATTACGTCATATACCAGGTCGGGGCGCTCAAGGGTCTTCTCGATCTCCACGGCATGTCCCTCCAGCACATAAAGATGCACGGAGCGCTCTACAATAATCTTGTCAATGATGAGAAGACGTATCTCAGGATCGTTGAATCGGCGGTAAAGGCCTTTGGTGATGTTGTATTTTTGACCCTCGGGACGAGAAAGACGGCGGAGCTTAAAGAGGCATGCAGGGAGAAAGGGATAAGGGTCGCCCTCGAGGGATTTCCCGACAGGATGTATACCGACGAAGGTGAGCTTCTCTCCAGGAGATACAAAGAGGCTGTCCTGAAAGACCCTGAAACAATTGCTAAGCGGGCAATCCGGATGGTGAAGGAAAAGGGGATTGAAAGCATCAACGGCCGCTGGATCACGATGGGTCTCGATACTATGTGTATCCATGGGGACAACATGGAGAGCATTGAAGCGGCACGGAAGATCAGGGAGTATTCGCGCAACGAAGACGTAACGATCAAACCACTGTGCGAGTTTGTGTAGATAATGGACTGGACGAGGTATGGCGAGGAGGGTATCCGGATTGTTTTCGGCAGCACGATCAACACCGACGTTCATGAAAAGGTAAGGCAATACTACTTCTTTCTCAGGTCTCTTCACCTGAAGGAGATCATCGACATCATCCCATCCTTTACAACCTGTATCATCTGCTTCGACAGCAGGTTAACGAGTTTCAGCGCCCTTGTCTCGCTTTTGAAGGAGAAGGAAAGAGACCTTTCGCAGATGGAGATCCCTGCCCCGGCAACCCATACGATCCCAGTGATGTACGGCGGCCAGTATGGACCGGATATGGAGTTCGTCTGCTCCTATGCAGGTCTCTCGGCGGATGAGGTTGTCGAGATCCATTCAGGTATTGTCTACACGGTGTTTGCAGTCGGTTTTATGCCCGGTTTCCCTTACATGGGAACGCTGGATAAGCGGCTCTTCGTGCCGCGGCTTGAGACCCCCCGGTTGAAGGTCAATGAAGGATCCGTAGGCGTTGCGCAGTTCCAGACAGGCATATACTCCTTTGAATCCCCGGGAGGATGGCGGATAATCGGTAAGACGGACGTAAAGCTTTTTGACCATACGGCGCCGCCCTACAGTCTCCTGAAGATCGGCGACCATGTGAGGTTTGTCCCGGCATGATAGAGGTCATTAATCCGGCATGGCTTTCGATGGTGGTTGACGGCGGAAGATTCGGACACGCGGATATCGGTGTGCCGTCGTCGTCGGTCCTCGACAGGTATTCCTATACGGCACTGTGCAGTCTCCTGGGATACGCTGCCGACATACCTGTCCTCGAGATCATGGGCCACGATTTTTCGTTCAGGGTCAGCACGGATCTATCCTGTGCGATTACCGGGGCACAGGTCACGGCATTCGTTGATAATATGCCCGTGATCCCGTGGTCGGTGTTCAGGATAAAGGCCGGCAGCACCATCAGGGTGAAAGAGGTCACCGAGGGTCTCCGCTATTATCTCGGTTTTTCCGGTATAATAGACGCGGCAAAAGTGGCAGGGAGTTATACGACGAACCTCGAGTGCCGTTTCGGCGGTTACTTCGGAAGACCCTTCCTGAAGGGCGACAGGATCACGCTGAAGGATGTCCGCGTTCCCGACAAAAGGACTGTTGACGGATCGCTCATACCATCGATGAAGGCGCCCCATACGCTGAGGGTAATTGACGGCGAGGAGGGGGACCGTTTTTCCCCTGAAACGTTAAAGACTTTGTTTGAAAATGACGGAGACCCGTGGTATAAAGTTTCCACAAAAGCCAACAGAACAGGGATCCGCCTGGAAGGCAGGCCTCTCGAATTCAGAAAGGGGGTGGAACAAAGCATTATCTCCGAAGGGATCCTGCCGGGTGTTGTTCAGATTCCCGGCGACGGACAGCCAATCATTGTGCTTTACGAGAGAACAATAGGCGGATACGCGAGGATCGGTCATGTGATAAAGGCCGACCGCGACCTGCTCGCCCACCTGAGACCTCTGGACGGGGTAAGGTTTCAAAGGATCGGGCCGGAGGAGGCGGAAAGACTGTGGGACGAGAAGATGGCGCGGTATTATGATATGTTACCAAAATAACAGAGATTATGTTTGTATTGTTATGCCTTGCAAGAAAATAAATCAGGAGGGTTAGCGATGAAGATCAGGAATGTGATAGTCTTTTCATTGGTATTGTTCCTTTCACTGCTTGTCGCTTCACCGACAGTTTTTTCTGCAGAGAAGGAGATAAAGATAGGCGTGCTCTATCCGCTCTCCGGCGCCCTTGCAACGATCGGAAGGGATCTTCAGAGGGCCGCTGAACTGACTGCCGACATCATCAACAACAAGGCAGCGGGTGTTGATATCCCCATGGCGCATTGGGGAGGGATACCGAACCTGGGCGGCGCGAAGATCGTGCTGATATTTAAAGACCACAGGGGAGAACCGGACCGCGGCGCAGACCTCGCAAAGAGTCTTATACTCGACGATAAGGTTGTGGGACTTATGGGTGCATACAACAGTGCGGTTACGAAGACCGTAAGCGCTGTCGCCGAGAGATACGGGATCCCCATGATCAATGACTCCTCCACCTCTCCTGACCTGACGGAGAGAGGATTTAAATGGTTCTGGAGGACAACGCCCCATGATAATTATTTCAACAGGGACCTCTTCGAACTCCTGAAGGGTCTGACGGAAGGAAAGGTCAAGGGCGTTAAGGCCATCCCGAAGAAAAATCTCCAGAATCTTGCCTATGCCTGCGAGAATACCGAATGGGGTTCCGGCGTCGCCAAGTCGATCGAGGGCTATGCAAAAGAATACGGTTTCACGATCACCAAGGGGTTGCTTTATAACGCGAACGCACCCGACCTGACATCAGAGGCAAAGGCCCTTGTCGCTGCGAAACCGGACGCAATGCTTTTTGCATCGTACCTCTCCGATTCGCTCCTTATGATAAGAACACTGAAGGGCATGAAGGCACAGACGAAGTTTTTCTGGGGCCAGGATGCCGGTTTTGAGATGGCGGATTTTGCGAAGACCCTTGGTACGGATATCAACGGCGTCCTGACGAGGACGGTCTTCATCGATAAGATCACAAAGGTGAAAAAGGTCGCCGGCCAGGTCAATGCGCTCTACAAAAAGAAATATGGTGACGACCTGACAGGCGCCACGGCGCGATCGGTCGTCGGTGTTCAGACCTGGGCATATGTCCTGAACAAGGCAGGCAGCACCGACCCGAAGGCGATCCAGAAGGCCTGCAATGAGATAAACATCCCGGCCGGCGATCTTGTCATGCCGTGGGCGGGCGTGCAGTTTGATGCAAAAGGCCAGAACATCCTCGGCAGAGGCCTCATCGGCCAGTATCAGAAGACGGCCGACGGCAAGATCAGTCTCGAGATCGTCTATCCCTTTGACCTTGCGACAGCGAACTTCATCTATCCTTTCCCGGGATGGAAATAGTTTAAAACATCCGGCATTCAGCATTCAGCGGTCAGCCTCCAGCATAGATAATTTGCTGAGAGCTGATCGCTGAGAGCTGATCGCTGATTTTATAAGGAAGACCGCACATGCTTATTACCGACGCACTCCTGCAGGGGATACTGATGGGGCTCCTTTTTGCCCTTGTTTCCCTTGGTCTTACGGTGATCTTCGGGGTGATGGACATCGTGAACTTTGCCCACGGGGAATTTCTGATGATCGGGATGTACTCTGTCTACTGGACAAACTTCTTTTTTCATGTCGATCCACTTATTGCGCTTCCGGTATCTGCGGTTGTCGGTGTGCTCCTGGGACTCGCGTCATATTACTGGTTTATCAAGTACCTCCTCAGGGGACCTGCCATTGCCCAGCTTTTCGGCACCTTCGGGCTTATGCTGTTCCTCCAGTACTTTGCCATGTTCCTCTTCAGCGCCGACTACCGGATGATCAATAAAGGGATCCTTGTGGGGAAGAGCCTTTCCGTGGGACCCTTTATCTTTGACTGGACAAAACTTGCCGCCGGTATCCTGAGCCTCATGGCCTTTGCGATCGTCTACTATCTCCTTCACAGGACAAAGACAGGGAAGGCGCTCAGGGCAACGGCGCTGAACAAGGAGGCAGCCTCGTACATGGGCATCAGGACGGACCGGATGAACGCCATCGCGTGGGCGATCGGAGGGGGCACCGTGGGGGTTGCAGGCGGGCTCCTGGTGAACTTCTACTATGCCTATCCGATGGTGGGGATCCTCTTCGTCATGATCGCCTTCGCCTGTGTGGCCCTCGGCGGCTTCGGGAGCATCAAGGGGGTCTTTTTTGCGGGGTTGCTCGTCGGTGTCCTGGAGATGATCTTCCCTGTCTTCGGACAGCTTATCGGTTCCGACTTCCTCGGGCCTCATTTTAAGTTCACTGTTGTTTACCTTGCCTATTTCATTATCGTGGTCGTCAGGCCCCAGGGATTGTTCGGATGGAAAAACTAAAAGACGCCCTCGATTTCAGCGATTTTTCAAAGGCAGAGAGGATCGGCCTTATCATCTTTTCCGTCTTTCTCCTCGTATTCCCGTGGCTCGGCACGGGATCTTTTGCAAAGACTGTTATGATCCAGTTCCTCCTCTTCTCCCTCTTCGGTATGGGGTGGAACACCATAGGCGGATACGGCGGACAGGTTGAGCTCGGCAAGGCGCAATACGTAGGGATCGGCGCCTATACCGTAGCCCTCATGATGGTCTGGTGGAAGATACCCTTCTGGATCTCCATGCCGGCGGGTATTCTCATTGCCATCGGTTATTCCTTTGCCATCGGATATCCCCTGTTCCGGCTCAAGGGCCACTACTTTGCCATTGCGACCATCTGCACCTCCCTCGTGCTCAAGGATATCTTCGATAACTGGAGCCTTGTGGGGGCTGCGAAGGGTGTGGAACTGCCCATCCATGAGCACCCCGATTTCGTATATATGCAGTTTAAATCGGACACCTACTACTACTTTTTTATCATGGCGCTCTTCTATATCGGTCTCTTCTACATGAACTGGTTCAGGAAATCAAAGCTCGGATACCAGTTGCGCATGATCAAGGACGATGAAGACGCCGCAGAAAGCCTCGGGATCGATATACGCTGGTGCAAGATCAAGGCCTATTCCATTGCATCTGCCTTTGTCGCTGTGGGTGGCGGTTTTATGGCCGTGTACAACCTCTACATAGACCCTGCCTCCACGATGGAACTGTCCCTTTCGATCAAGATAGCGCTCATGGCCATGCTGGGCGGGGCCGCGTCGCTCTGGGGGCCGATTATAGGCGCCGCGTTCCTTGTCCCCCTTGACCGTTTCCTCGGGAGCTGGCTCGGAGGACAGAAAGGGCTCACCGGCATCGATTTTATGATCTATGCAGCCCTGATCATGATAGTCTCGGCATATCAGCCCCGCGGTATATGGGGGATTATCGAGCAGTTCAGAAAAAGGGGGCGTTAGCAGTGTCGTTTCTGACAGTTGAAAATATCGTGAAGGATTTCGGCGGGCTCGTTGCGAACAACAACGTCTCCTTTACCATTGAAGAAGGAGAGATAATCGGTCTTATCGGCCCTAACGGTGCCGGCAAGACGACCCTCTTCAACTGTATTGTGGGGTATCACAGGCCGGATTCGGGGAAGGTCACCTTCAGGGGGAAGGACATAACCGGCATGAAGCCTTTTGCGACCAACAGGGAAGGGATCGGCAGGACGTTCCAGATCATGAAGGTGACAACGGGAATGACGGTCCTTGAAAACGTTATGGTAGGTGCCTTCTGCAGGACAAACGACAGGAATACGGCACGGGGCAAGGCGCTGGAGGTCCTCAACGATCTTGCCCTCGATGGGGTGAAGGATTACTACATCAATGAGCTGCCTATCGCTATCCAGAGGAAGGTGGGTCTCGCCAGGACGCTCGCTACTAAGCCCGTGCTGCTCATGCTCGACGAGGTTGCCTCCGGGCTTAACCCGAAGGAGATAGAGGATGTCGTGGAGCTCTTAAGAAGGTTGAACAACACGAAAAAGATCACCCTCTTCCTTATAGAACATATCATGGAGATGGTGATGAAGGTGTCCCAGCGGGTGATCGTCCTCGATTACGGTGAGAAGATCGCCGAAGGCCTGCCGGCCGATATCGTAAGGAACGAGAACGTGATTAAGGCATACCTGGGGGAGAAATATGCTCAAGGTCTCTGAGATCGAGGTCAGGTACAGCGGGATACCGGTCATCCACAACGTGTCGCTTGTGGTGAACGATGGGGAACTCGTTACCGTCGTGGGATCGAACGGTGCCGGTAAATCCACGCTGCTCAAGACCATCGCAGGCGCCCTCCACACGTCAAAAGGCACGATCTCTTTCGAAAACGAGGAGATACAGAGGCTGTCTACGCCTGAGATCGTGAAAAAGGGCATTACATACGTCCCCGAAGCACGTCTCATATTCGGTCCCCTGACCGTTGAGGAGAATCTCGAGATAGGCGCGTATATTGTAGATGATGCGGCGCAGAAGAGGGACAACCTCGATTTTGTCTACCACCTCTTTCCGCGCCTTGCAGACAGGAAGAAACAGCCGGGCGGGACGCTGTCCGGCGGCGAACAGCAGATGCTTGCCATCGGGAGGGGGCTCATGTCCAATCCGAAGCTCCTCATGCTCGATGAACCTTCGCTCGGTCTCATGCCTAAGCTCGTTGATGAGATGCTCGGTGCTGTGGCCGAACTAAGGAGCGTAGGCAAGACGATACTCCTCGTGGAACAGAACGTCAGGGAATCACTTGAACTGGCGGACCGCGGATACGTGCTGCAGACAGGCCGCACAATACTGGAAGGAACGGGTGCCGAGCTTCTCAATACCGAATCGATCAGAAAGGCGTTCCTGGGATTATGATGAGAAGCAGCTCATGAAGATCGTATATCGTAGTTCGTATATCGTATATCGAATTCAACAGATTATACCCTGGGATCGCCACATCGCTTACACTACTCGCGATGACGATAAAGAATGAAGTTTCTCACGATGACTTACGGTTGTCACGCTATGTGCCATGCTGATTACATATCCAGCGACGAGCATTCACTCTCTGCTCTCCGCTCTTAGCTCTCTGCTGCCTTAAAAAGGTGAAGGTATGAGAAGAACGACGATGAAGTACGATGATCCGAAAAAGGTCAGGGCTATGATCCGGAAGGGTCGGTGGAGAAAACCGACTGCCGGGCTTGCCCCCGGCTATGCGCAGGCCAATCTTGTCGTGCTGCCGCAGAGGTATGCCTTTGATTTCCTCCTGTTCTGCCAGAGGAATCCAGGGCCGTGTCCGCTCCTTGAGGTGCTGGAACCGGGTCGGTTTACAACCGTCTTTTTGTCATCAGAGGCCGATATCCGGACCGATCTTCCCCTGTATAATATTTACAGAAAGGGGAAACTGGAGGAGACCGTCCCCGGGATAAAGGGGCTCTGGCAGGAGGATTTCGTCACGTTCCTCATCGGCTGCAGTTTTTCCTTCGAAGAGGCCCTTATCAGGGAAAGGGTCCCTGTCCGTCACATCGAGGAAGAGAGGAATGTCCCCATGTACAGCACGAATATCCCCTGCAACACTGCCGGTATCTTCAGGGGGACGCTCGTTGTATCCATGAGGCCGGTCCCTGCAGACAGGATCGTACCTGCCGTACGGATCACCTCGCGATACGCAGCGGTCCACGGCAGCCCGGTCCATATCGGGGACCCGGCAGCAATCGGGATCCGGGACATCAAGCGACCGGATTTCGGAGAAGCAGTGACCATAAAGAAAGATGAAGTCCCGCTCTTCTGGGCCTGCGGGGTGACGCCCCAGGTCGCGGTGATGAATGCAAAACCGGATATCTGTATTACCCACGCCCCCGGGCACATGTTCATCACCGACATCCTCAACGAGGAACTGGCAAACCGGTAAGCCGCAGAAACCGTATATAGTATTTCGTATATCGTAGATCGATATTCCATGAAAAACGTTCGGCGTAACGCGTTCGGCGTGAGGCGAGGGACAAAACCTGTTCAACGTTCAATGTTCTACGTTCAACGTTAAGACAAATACAAAAGCAGAAAATTTTGTCTCACGCCCGTCATGCCTAAAGCGTGACTCGAGCCCGCAGAGGAGTCTGCTTTTTCTTTCCTCGCAGCTCGCGTATCTCATCCAGCATCAAGTATCGGTTTTTTTCAAACATTGAACATTGAACGGATTTTAACAGAATTTTACGGAAATTTATTAAGTTTCTTCGGACATGCTCGATAATAGTTTTGTGTACATATCGGACAGCCATTATATAGATACGGAGGTTTTATATGAAAGTCCTTGTGGTTGATGACTTTGCGACGATGAGAAAGATCATCAAGAACGTATTGAAGCAGATCAACGTTGAGAGTGTCCTGGAGGCGGAAAACGGAAAACATGCCCTTACGGTTCTCAAGGGCGATACCGTCGATCTTATTATCAGCGATTGGATCATGCCCGAAATGACCGGAATCGAATTCCTGAAGGCCTGCAAACAGGATGATGCGATAAAGAAGATCCCTTTCATTATGGTAACTGCAGAGGCACAGAAAGACAATATCATGGAGGCAATTAAATCAGGGGTTGATAATTATATCGTTAAACCCTTTACCCCTGAAAAACTGAGAGACGCTATCGATAAAGCGAAGGCCCGCGCGGCACAATAATGACCAATGGAGGACATGATGACAATGGATGTCAAGTATATAAACCCTTTTATTTTGGCTGCAAAGAATGTTTTTAAAACCATGCTCGGCATAGAACTGATGATGGGCAAGCCGGACCTGAAAGACGTGAGGACAACCTCCGGGGACGTCACAGGTATAATGGGGCTTGTCGGCGACAAGAAAGGGACGCTCTGCATCAGTTTCAGAGATAAGGGCGCGCTCTTTGTCTTTAAGACCCTGATAGGAGACGAATGCAGCTCCATTACGCCTGATGTGGTAGATTCCGTTGGGGAATTGACGAACATCATATCCGGTGCGGCAAGGAGTGAGTTCGAGAAGGCCGGTATAAACCTCAAGGCGGCAATACCGATGGTCGTTGTCGGCAAGAACGTGGAGATGAATTTCATTACCAGGATACCGATCGTTTCGCTGCCGTTTAATTTCTCCGTGAATAACGGCGATAACGAGATCATGTTCCTTGATTTTTCCTTTGAATAATACGGGATTTCAATACTGAGCCACTGTTTTAGATCAAGATGACGGTATTTTTCATGAATTCGGGTATACCCGGCCCTGTCGGTATATTTCAGGATGAACCATCCCCCAATTCTTTTGTTATGTTACGTTAAGCGTTTAATAATTTAACGTTAAGTTTTTCCTGACCCAAACGATAAATAACGTATGGAGACTATCCCTTACGCACAATGGCACGGTAATCTGGAGGAGGTCATCTCTGCCCTGAACTTTCTCACAAAACAGACCGAAGACCAGTTCCTGTCCATAGGCTCGCGTCTCAATGATTTCTACAACCGGTCAGGGGACATCTCCGGATTGGCGTCCTCGCTGTTGGACGCTATGCTCGGGGAGGGAATGACCGGTACCACGGGCGACCTGGAAAATATACTGAACCGAATGAACGCGTACCTTGAACAGACGGATGCGGCATTCAAGGGGAGCCTTCGAACGCTGGATGATGTTCAGGGGATGGTCCATGCCTCCAGGGCACCGTTGGAGAGTTTTAAAAAGATAATAATGAAACTGAAGATACTGAGCATCTCGACGAAGATAGAGAGCGCCCAGCTAAACAATAATAACGGTTTTTCAACCCTTGCCGATGATGTTGAAAAGCTCTCAATACTCATTCACGAAAAATGTAAGAACATTTCCGACAATGCCGGGGCCCTGTGCAATATCATAGAACAGACCTTGTCACGTATGTATTTTATGAAGGAGAGACAACATTCCCAGGTAGGCGATATCTTCAGTGGTATACAGTCTGGTCTTTCGACGCTGGCCGCCAAACATGAGCGCTCCTCGAGGGCAGCCGGAGAGATATCGGAGAGGCTTACGGTTATCTCCGATAATATCGGGAAGGTCGTCATGAGTATGCAGTTTCATGATATTACGCGCCAGCAGCTTGAGCATGTGGCTGCTGCACTGGAGAGCCTTATCCGTTACCTTGAGTCGGAATGCAAGGGCAAGGAGGACCTATCGCCCCGGGCAGATGAAACAATAAAAAAGATCGTTATTGAAACAGGGGACCTTTCGGAATTGCAATCTGTACAGATGAACGACGCGCGGAATAAATTCGTAAGCGCCGTTGAGAATATCAAGGACAGCTTAAGCGGCATAGTAACCGGCGTTGTAGGGATATCTGAGCAGGCAAAGGAAGTGACGGGGACGGCCGACCTTGCAGCCTCATCGTTTTTTACCAATGTGGAGTCCGGTATATCACGGGTCATATCGTCGTTACAGGATAACGCAAGGGCAAGCCAGGAGCTTAGCGGCGCAATCGACAGCCTTCTCGCCACCGTCAATGCGATGTCCGAGTTCGTTGACGATATCGAGGAGATCGGCGGGGAGATCGAGTTGATCGCCGTCAATGCCCGCATCAAGGCAGCCCATACAGGTGATGAGGGGGCGCCCCTGGGGGTCATTGCCGAGGCGACACAAAAGCTGTCGATCGAAGCAAGCGCCCAGAAAACGGCAATATCGAACATGCTGAGGGGGATCGTGTCAAAGACCGGAAAGTTACACGAAGACATGTGCGCCGATGCCAATGAAAGGTCGCGCGAGGTCGATGACACGGCAGAGGGCCTTAAAAGACTGCTGGTCAGCCTGCACAATGTTCACGACGACATCCTCCATCTCCTCGGGAAGATTGACCGGGCATGCCAGGCGCTCGCCCGCGACATACAGGATAGTGTGGCCGGGATTACCATCCACAGACAGTTTGAGGAGACGCTCGCCGGGATTATGCCCATCCTCCATAACATGATCGGTGAATCACGGCAGCTTGTCCCGGTCGATGATATGCATAACAGGAAGGATGTGCTCGTCAACCTCAAACAGCACTATACCATGCAGAGTGAGTACGATATCCATGAAACCTACGAAAGTTCCAAGGTCATTGATCTGAAAAAGGTGAAGGCACAGAAGGCAGGGGTTAAGGGTTCCGCTGGCAAAACTCCGGGCACGGATATTGCAAATGATTATGACTATGGTGATAACGTGGAGTTGTTTTAGGTCCACGTAACTATAAAAGGGGAATGATGGAGTATAGACATGAACATGATGAACTATTCAGTGCAGGAAGGGACAGAGACAGCGGATGTCACATTCCGGGGCGAGTTGACTATCCGGTCTGCCGGTGAGATCCGGGAGATCCTCCGCAACGCCCTTGATGGACGCCGGACCGTCAAGGTGCACCTCGAAGATATAGACATCCTCGATCTTCCCTGTATCCAGATCTTTTGTGCAGCACAAAAGACAGCATTCGCAACGAACAAGCAATTGATCCTCGATGCGGCATTGCCGGAGACGGTAACCCGCGTCCTTGAACAGGCCGGTTTTTACTGTTTAAAGACCTGCGGTCATAGCGGGAATAATGCATGCCCGATGACGAGGAGGACAGATGGCTAAGTGTATCATGACCGTTGACGACTCGGTAAGCGTCCGCCAGATGGTGAGCTTCACCCTGAAGAACGCCGGGTATGACGTGGTGGAAGCCAGTGACGGCCGGGATGCCCTGGGCAAACTGAACGGGTCTCATGTCAACATGGTCATCACCGACCTTAACATGCCCAACCTTGACGGCATAGGTCTCATCCGTGCGATCAGGTCCAATGAGACCTATAAATTCGTTCCCATTGTTATGCTGACCACGGAATCGCAGGACACAAAGAAACAGGAAGGAAAGAAGGCCGGTGCAACGGGCTGGATCGTAAAACCCTTCAATCCGGAACAACTCCTTGGAGTCGTAAAGAAGGTGCTGGGATGAATAAAACAGTCGATGCACAGAGTGAAATTTATAAAGAAGAGGCGAGGGAACTCCTTGTGGTTCTTGAAGATTCCCTTTTGCAACTCGAAGGTTCTCCTGACGATACGGAACTTATCGGCCAGATATTCCGTGCATTACATACAATCAAGGGCTCAGGCTCAATGTTCGGATTTGACAGGATTGCTGCCTTTACCCATGAGGTTGAAACGTTTTTTGACCGTGTCCGCAACAGGGAGATACACGTTTCAAAAGAGATCATTGATTATACACTGAAGGCAAAGGATTACATAAAGTTATTGCTTGAGGCGCCCACCACAGACGAAGCCCCTTGTGAACAGGAGTTAGAAACACTTATAGGTTATTTTAACAGGCTTGTTTCTGAACACAAGGCAACAAAGACCCAAAACCCTTCCTCAAATGCTTCCACCACTATTTTGAGTACACAGGGGGCTTCGTTATCTAATACACCTGTCGGATTATTGACATATCGTATCAGGTTTTCCCCTGCTGCCGGGATCTTTTTAACAGGCACGAATCCACTTTTCCTTCTTGAGGAGCTTCATGCGCTGGGGGAATGCAGGATTATTGCCCAGCGGAATGCCATCCCCTCGCTGGAGGAGATCAACCCTGAACAATGCTACGTTGAGTGGGATTTCATTCTCACAACGGATAAGGGCATAGACGCGATCAGGGACGTCTTTATCTTTGTTGAAGACAGCGCAGAGACCCGTATCGAAACGATTGGTGATCCCGTTGATGAAGAGGGGTATAAAAAGGTCGGAGAGATCCTCGTTGAGCGTGGCGACATAAAAGGCGAGGATCTGAAAAAGGCCCTTGATGAGCAGAGGCACATCGGCGACATACTGGTTGATAAAGGGGTGGTTGCAAGGGACAGGGTAGTATCGGCACTTGCCGAGCAGGAACAGATAAAGGAGGTTCGTGAGAAAAAGGCCAGGGAGGAGGCCGCCTTGAGCATCCGCGTTGCCGCAGGGAAGCTCGACAAGCTCGTGGACCTCGTGGGGGAACTGGTAACGGTGCAGGCGCATCTTTCCCAGAAGGCAAACTCCCAGATTGATCCTGAACTTGTCGTTATTGCCGAGGAGGTTGAGCGGCTAACAGGGGAATTAAGAGACAATACGATGAGCATCCGCATGGTCCCTATCGGTTCAACATTCGGAAGGTTTACCCGTCTTGTCCGCGACCTTTCAAAGGAACTGGGCAAGGAGATCGTGATGACCACGGAAGGTGCAGAGACGGAACTGGACAAAACGGTCATTGAACGGCTCAGTGATCCTCTCGTGCACCTCATCAGGAACAGCATCGATCACGGCATTGAGCTGCCCGCCCAGAGGGAATCTCTCGGAAAGACGAGAAAAGGGCTGATACAGCTTTCAGCGAGGCATGTCGGCGCCCAGGTGCATATCGAGATAACCGATGACGGGGCCGGCCTTGACGGGACACGGATCAGGGAAAAGGCGATTGAAAAAGGGCTTATCGCACCCGACATCGAGATCTCCAACAGGGAACTCTTTGCATTGATATTTGCCCCGGGTTTTTCTACGGCAAAGACCGTATCGAATATCTCAGGCAGGGGTGTGGGCATGGACGTGGTAAGGCGCACCATCGATGCCCTTCGCGGGCAAATCGGGATTGAGAGTGAAAAGGGTATCGGCACTACAATAACCCTGAGACTTCCTCTCACCCTCGCTATCATAGAGGGTCTTCTCGTTGAGGTCGATAAGGATTATTATGTATTGCCCCTTTCTTCCGTGGAAGAGTGTATCGAGCTTGACCACACAAAGGACACAGGCCGTGAGGAACACCGTTTTGTGAACCTCAGGGGACATCCTGTTCCGTATATCCGTCTGAGGGAGCGATTCGACATTGCAGGGGATGTGCCGGACGTTGAGCAGATCGTCGTGACGGACTCTGGTGGGAACAAGATAGGGTTCGCCGTCGATCAGGTAATAGGTGAACACCAGACGGTCATTAAAACCTTAAGCAGGGTTTATAAAAACGCAGACAGCGTATCAGGCGCAACGATCCTGGGAGACGGGACAGTGGCGCTGATACTTGACGTGTCTAAACTGTCTCAGGTTAGCCGAAGTGAAGGGAGCATATGAATACGACATTGGAACGGCGTAAACCTCAGATGTATATGAAAAAGGAGGTTTTACATGAAAGGATTTAAGAACTGGAAGATTTCAACGAAGATCATGAGCATTTCTGTCTTCACTATTGCACTGATCACAATGGGGATAATGTTCTATTTCCTTCCGCTTGTCGAAAAAAAGCTCATGGAAGAAAAGGAAGGCATGACGAAGAACGTCGTCGATGTCGCCTATGGGGTCATTGCCTCGAACGAGGCAAAGGTTAAGACCGGGGAACTTAAGCAGGACGAGGCCATGAAAAGGGCCATGGCGGGGGTAAAGAACCTGAGGTACCACGGGAACGAGTATTTCTGGATCAAGGATACGAACGCAAAGATGCTGATGCACCCGATCAAGCCGGAGATGGACGGAAAAGACTGTGCAGGCGACAAGGACGCCCACGGCAAGTTGTTCTTCTCAGAGATGGCGCGGGTTGCAAGGGACAGAGGCGAAGGCTTTGTGGATTACTACTGGCCGAAACCGAACGAAACCAAACCGTCGCCGAAGCTTTCCTATGTAAAACTTTTTCCTCAATGGGGATGGGTTATCGGCAGCGGTATCTATATCGACGATGTCAATGCCGAGATCTCAAAGATGCGTTATCAGATCCTTATAGCCACCATCGGCGTGGCAGTGCTGATTATCATTATTGCCTTTTTTATTGCAAGGGTTATTACCCGGGCGTTAAATCAGGCAGTCGATGTTTCCAATGAGCTTGCCGGAGGCAATCTTCTGGTAAGCATCGAGGCGACCAGCACCGATGAGGCAGGCCAGCTCCTTGCGGGCATGAAACATATGGTGGAGAAGCTAAAGGTAATCGTTGCCGGTGTCAAGTCCGCCGCCGACAACGTCGCTACCGGTTCCCAGCAGATGAGCGCCTCAAGCCAGCAGATGTCCCAGGGTGCAACGGAACAGGCGGCCTCTGCAGAGGAGGTCTCGTCCTCGATGGAGGAGATGGTCAGTAATATCAAGCAGAATGCGGATAACGCCCAG
>MVRS01000257.1 GCA_002067975.1 Syntrophorhabdus sp. PtaU1.Bin058 | reverse complement strand
GGTTCGTCCCATGTGACATCCCGGAGCAGGATATGGCGAAGTCCTTTCAGGGTCCCTGTCCTCCTGGCCCTGATCCCGAAAGACTGAGCTAGTTTTACAAAGTCAGGACTTTTGAGTATCATAGATCCCGTTCTATGATAACGGTCGATCATGGCGTCTTCCAGTATCCCGAAACTGTTATTATTATGAACAAAGACGACAACGGGTATGCCGTACCTTTTCAGTGTTGCGAGTTCCCCGATTGCCGGGAGTATGCCCCCGTCCCCGCACAGCGCAAGGCAGGGCCTGTCAGGCCTCCCTATCTTTGCGCCGATGCTTGCAGGCAGGGAATAGAATATCGGTGATATCCCGCGGGGCATCAGGAAGGTGTTCTGATGATAAACGGGAAGATAGTATTCAGCCCAGTATGACGGGATATTGAGATCGCATACCGTTATCGTGTCCTCCGGGATAGTCTCCCGCAGGAGCCTTGTCACGGCATAGGCGGAAGATCGTTTAAGGAGAGAGGCCTCTTCGTCGCACATGATGTCTTTAAGACGAGACAGGTCCCACTCGAACCTTTTACCTTCAAGAACCCGGCAAAGCCCGCCGAGGATCTCCCTGAGGTCTCCTGTAACGCCGAGCCGTACCGGATAGTTTTTCCCTATCCACCGGTCATCGATGTCGATATGGACCAGTTCCCGGATCTTTACCCCTCTTCTTTTCACATCCACGTCGCGCAGGCGTGTCCCGACGGCGATCACGAGATCAGCCGATGCGACCATATCCCGTACAACCCCCCTTTTCATAATGTTGCCGAAGGAATAGGGGCCGTCTTCCCGCACGATGCCTTTTCCGCCGGTGGTGGTGAGGAAGGGAACGGAGGCGTCGAGGCAGATGCGCTCGATAGTCGGTTGTATGCCGTTCAGCATCAGGGATTTCCCGCCGATCAAAAGTACCCGTTTCTTTCTGTGGAGGATCTTCTCGAGCTCGCCGATTATCCGGGAGATCCCCGCGGCGTCCTTTCTCATCCCGGTCGTCCCCGCTTCCCGGGTGACGGAGGTCTGAGACACGGGGCGTGCGGCAGGCACATCTTTTTCAAACAGAACGTAAGGTATCGATACGACAACAGGGCCCTTCCTTCCCGAAAGGGCCGTATGGTACGCCTCTGTGAGGGTTGATGTTATACGCCCGGCGTCATGGACCGAAAAGGTCTTTTTTGCGAAATATCTGAAGATGTTTTCAGGCTCCTTAAGCTCGTGGAGTATACCCCTGCCCGTTCTTTTTCTTTCCGTGTCCGTGTGTATGATCAAAAGCGGGATATCGTCGCCGTAGGCCTCCATGCAGCCGGAAACGACATTCCCGAGGCCGGGTCCCGGGGTGACCATGACCACACCGATGCCCCCTGAGGCCCTGGCGTATCCGTCGGCCATGGATATGATGCCGGATTCATGCCTGCCGATGAAGGCTTTGATATTATTTTGACTTTCAATGGCTTCATTAAAGGGAAGTGTATGAATACCCGGTAAATGGAAGATATTCCGGATGTTATTTGTTTTAAAAAACTCTATAATTGCTTGTTTACCAAGCATTTATCACCCAGCGCCGTTAGTTTAGCATACTGAACTTTAAAGTTAAATAAAATTTTACTTGACAAATTTTACATATATTTTGTTTAATTAAATAAACTTATTGTAAGTATTTAGTGTTAGTTATGGGAGATGACGAGTCAAGCATAGGTGAACGGATAAAGATGCTGAGGCAGGCCAAGTCCCTCACGCAGGAAGAGCTGGCCACCAGGGCGGGCCTGACAAAAGGGTTTATCTCGCAGGTCGAGAGGAACCTTACCTCGCTGTCGGTAGAAAGCCTCATAGGGATACTGGACGCCCTCGATGAAAAACCGTCGAATTTTTTTAACGGGGCCTTCGATGAAAAGATTGTCTTTAAATTCAAAGACAGGGTTGATCTGGAGATGGAGGACGTCAAGAGGTTCCAGATACTGGTCCCTGCCGCGCAGAACAGACTGATGGACCCGGCGCTGCTCGACTTAGATGCAGGAGAGCGGACGCCGGAGGAAGAACCCCATGAAGGAGAAGAATTTGGTTTTGTGGTCTCCGGGGGCGTAGAGATAGTACTGGGAGGAAAACCCTACAGGGTGAAACGTGGTGAATGTTTTTATTTTAAGGCGACAAAGAGACATTATATTGCAAACAGGCGAAAGCAAAAGTCTGTTGTGTTATGGGTATCTTCGCCTCCTTATTTTTAGTGCGTTGAGAGGATGACGGCAGGGAGGACCATGGATTGAAGGTATTGGGAAGACACGTATTGACGGAGTTTTACGATTGCAATAATACGGTTTTGGACAGCGTGCACCAGATACAGGAATATATGGAACAGGCAGCGCGGGCAGGCGGGGCCACTATCATCCAGAGCGTGTTTCACACATCCCGGCCTCACGGGGTAAGCGGCGTCGTTGTGATAGCCGAATCCCATCTTGCCATACACACGTGGCCTGCCTACGGCTATGCGGCTATAGACCTTTTTACCGGCGGAGAAGGCGTTGACCCGTGGCGGGTCTATGCGTATCTTAAGGACAAGCTCGGCGCCGGACAGGTCTCCACAATGGAAATGAAGAGAGGTCAACTGGATATGCCGGACGGGGAGATCACCAACAAACCTTCCGGGCACTAAGGATTCAGGGGGCGCCGAAAGTGATAATTGGGACGCCTGTAAGATTTACTCTGGTTAGCGGTTTATTGGGAGACTTTTCGCAGCAGAGTATCAGGCACCGGCAGATGAAAAGCCGTTATGGAGAAGATGCCGGGATCGGCGCCGTGTTTATCGACATGGCGCTACAGGATTAGATTAGATTGGAGAATATAAAGATGACACCTAAAAAGATATTTTTTACAAAAGGGGTGGGCGTCCACAAAGACAAACTGTCGTCCTTTGAGGTTGCGTTACGTAATGCGGGCATCCAGAAGTGCAATCTCGTCTACGTGTCAAGTATATTCCCGCCGAAGTGCAAGATCATTTCAAAGACCGCCGGCCTGAAGCTTCTCGAACCCGGCGAGATTACCTATTGCGTGATGGCCCGTAATGCGACCAACGAGCCGAACCGCCTCGTTTCTGCGGCGGTTGGTTTTGCCTGGCCGAAGGACTACTCGCAGTACGGTTATCTATCCGAACACCACGCCTTCGGGGAAAAGGCCGTTGTTTCCGGTGAATATGCAGAAGACCTCGCGGCCACAATGCTTGCAACGACACTGGACATCCCCTTCGATCCAAACCAGGCATGGGATGAGCGCAAGCAATTCTACAGGGCGAGCGGTCATATATTCAAGACAAAGCATATCTGCCAGTCTGCCGAGGGAAACAAGGACGGTCTCTGGACCACGGTATTGGCCTCAGCCGTTTTTATCATGGATTGAGATGCCAAGGCCTCCCTCGATCTTCTGTGGGTTACCTGATAAAGACAATGATTACGCACATGCCTTTGCAGTTATACTGCCGATCCCTTTCGATAAGACGAGCACGTGGCTGAAGGGTGCCGATAAAGGCCCTGCAGCGATCATTGAGGCGTCCCCGTATCTCGAGTTCTACGACATAGAGACCGGCAGTGAGGTCCTGCAAAGGGGGATCTTTACTGCGCGGCCCATCCGTGCTGCCTCGTCCCCCGATTTGATACGGAAGACCGATTCGGCGGTCTCGAAATACCTGAAGGACAATAAGCTCGTCGTGACCCTGGGGGGTGAGCACTCCGTTTCCATCGGCGTCATAAAGAGTTATGCGAGGCACTATAAGGACCTCAGCATATTGCACCTCGACGCCCATGCCGATTCCCGCGAATCCTACGAGGGGAGCCCTTATAACCATGCCTGCGTCATCGCCCGTGCAAGGGAATCTGTCAGGAACATCGTCTCCGTGGGGATACGCAGCATGGATGTCTCCGAGCTCCCCGGCATCGACAGGAAACGGATGTTCTTTGCGCACAGGATATACAATTCCGACACATGGATAGACAACATAGTCCGCTTGCTCACCGGCAGCGTTTACATAACTATCGATCTCGATGTCTTTGATCCCGGTATCATGCCGTCAACGGGGACCCCGGAACCGGGGGGCTTAAGCTGGTACCAGGTCATGAAACTCCTCTCTGCCGTTGCGAGGGCGAAACGGATCGTCGGGTTCGACGTGGTCGAGCTTTGCCCGTCACGTTCCCGGGCCCCTGATTTTCTTGCTGCGAAATTGATCTACACGCTCTTAAGCTATATCGACGCATATACGACCCGGAAGAACAGAAGGGCAAAATAAAAATTAATAACCAGGAGACATTTTACATGAGCGATACAGGGAACCGCGGAAAGATAATGATAATCGGGGCAGGGGGTGTCGCCGCCGTCGCCGCGCATAAATGCGCACAGGTCCCTGAGATATTCAGGGAGATCCTGGTTGCGAGCAGGACGCTCTCGAAGTGCGAGGCGATAGGGAGGGATATCAGACAGAGATACGGGAGGGACATAGAGACGGCGCAGGTGGATGCCGATAATGTCCCGGAGCTTATTGCCCTGATCCATAGGTCCCGGCCTGACCTTGTGCTTAATCTCGCGCTCCCCTATCAGGACCTGCATATTATGGACGCATGCCTTGAGACAGGGGTCCATTACGTGGACACCGCCAATTACGAACCGCCCGATGAGGCACACTTCGAATACAGCTGGCAGTGGGCATACCGGGAGAGGTTTAAGGAAAAGGGGATCATGGCGGTCCTCGGTTCGGGATTTGATCCCGGCGTAACGAATGTCTTTACCGCCTACGCGCAGAAACATCTCTTCGATGAGATCAATTACCTTGATATACTGGACTGCAATGCCGGAGACCACGGGCGCGCCTTCGCAACGAACTTCAACCCCGAGATCAATATCCGGGAGGTAACCCAGGTGGTGAGACACTGGGAAAAAGGTAAATGGACCGAGACGCCGGCGATCATCGAGGACGGCAGTATCCATTTCGGCTTCGATTACCCGGTTGCGGGGATAAAGGCAAGCTACCTCCTCTATCACGAGGAACTGGAATCGCTGGTCCTGAACATAAAGGGACTGAAGAGGGCGCGGTTCTGGATGACCTTCTCCGACAATTACCTCAACCACCTGAGAGTGCTCAGGAACGTCGGCATGACGCGGATAGACGAGGTTGACTATGAGGGACACAAGGTCGTTCCGGTAAAATTCCTCAAGGCGCTCCTTCCCGAGCCAGCATCCCTGGGAACAAGATACAAGGGGAAGACGGTTATCGGCAACATCATGACCGGTAAAAAGGACGGGAAGACGATAACGCGATATATCTACAATGTCTGCGACCATGAAGAGGCATTCAAAGAGACCGGGACACAGGCGATCGCATATACAACGGGCGTACCTGCCATGATCGGTGCGATGATGGTGCTCTCCGGCGTCTGGCAGGGGGAAGGGGTCTACAACATGGAACAGTTGGATCCGGACAGGTTCATGGAGGCGTTGAATAGATACGGGCTGCCGTGGAAGGTGGTCGAACATGCACCGCTGCCGGATAAAGTGTGAGATGAACGTGCCAATGGCTCATAAAAACCGTATATCGTAATTCGTATATCGTATATCGAAGGAGATTGGTTATTTGACGTTGAGGTGTGAGTGATCCTGGCCTGGAAAGATTTTCGGGTGCAGAATGTTACGGTAATGATTTGCCAGGTTGGAAACCGATGAGTATTGAGAAAAAGATCGAAGAAATAATCCGGGCGATCGGGGCAAGGGATATGGACGCTGCGGGGGCATATCACGCATTATCCGGAAGGGCGAGAAGGAGGGTGCTGGGGGCGCTGGACGGAAAGGGGCTCAGGTCGCTTACACGGTTGATAAAAGAGGCGAAGAAGAAAGGCTTCAAGGCGGCGGATAGACGATTCCTTGCCATTGCAAAAGGCGATATGGCAACCCCCGTGTACCTCATCGACGAGACCCTTATCGGGGAGAACATGCAGATCATGCAGTATGTAAAAGACCGCACGGGCTGCAGGATACTCCACGCACTCAAGGCGTATGCATCGTTTGCCACCTTTCCGGTAATGGGCAGATACCTTGACGGGACCTGCGCGAGCGGTCTCAACGAGGCAAGGCTCGGACGCGAAGAGTTCGGGAAAGAGGTGCACACCTTCTCCGCGGCATACAGGGATGAAGAGATCGGACAGATACTGAAGTATTCCGACGTTGTCATATTCAACTCCTTTTATCAGCTTCAGAGATACGGACCGACGGCAAGGAAGAGAGGTCTGGAGATCGGTTTAAGGGTCAATCCGGGCCATTCCGAGGTCCCTGTAAGGATGTATGACCCGTGTGCGCCTGGTTCGAGGCTGGGAGTGGTCTGCAGTGCATTTCAAGAGGGATTCCCGGAGTACAGGGGGATGGTCGACGGACTCCATTTTCATGCCATGTGCGAGCAGAACGCGGACGTCCTTGAAAGGGTCCTCCGATCATTTGAAAGGCTCTACGGACGATACGTCCGGGAATTGAGATGGGTGAATTTCGGCGGCGGCCACCACATAACGCGCGACGATTACGATATAGAGCGTCTTGTCAGGCTCATCAATACCTTCAGAAAAAGATACGGGGTGCAGGTGTATCTCGAACCGGGTGAGGCGAGTGTCCTGGATGCAGGGGTCTTGATCTCCTCTGTCCTTGATATTGTGTGGAATGAGAGAGAGATCGCGGTCATGGATGCGTCGGCGGAGGCACATATGCCGGACGTGCTGCTTATGCCTTACAGGCCGAAGGTAATGAGATCGGCGAAGCCGGATGAGAAGAGATACACCTACAGGCTTGCCGGACCGAGCTGCCTTGCCGGCGACGTGATAGGCGACTATTCCTTCGATGAGCCGCTGAAAAGAGGGGACAGGCTGGTCTTTACCGACATGGCGCTTTACAGCATCGTGAAAAACACCACCTTTAACGGAATAAATCTTCCC
>MVRS01000256.1 GCA_002067975.1 Syntrophorhabdus sp. PtaU1.Bin058 | reverse complement strand
AAGCCTATGGAACTCCGGCTTAAGCTGAAGGAAAAGGATACAGGGACATTCCATACCCTGATTATGAAGCTGCAGTAAGCTTTCAGCGATCAGCTGTCAGCAATAAATAAGGTCTGTCTGGTTCATTTAGTCTTATTCGTCTTAACCTTGAACGTTGAACGTAGAACGTTGAACAGATTTTTTGTCCCCTTACGACTTACGATTCACGACTTACGGGTTATATCATTTGGTCCTGACATACCGCTGCCCCATCCACACGAGGACGACGCTGAAGATTACCTTCAGATACAGTTCGGGGAGGATATTGGCAACGGTCCCTCCGAGGTAACCTCCCGCAAGCGCCCCGACGGAGATCCCTGCCGCTATATTGAGCCGCACATTACCAAGCCTGTGATGGGTAAAGGCACCGGTCATACTGATAGGGACCATGGCAAGAAGCGACGTCCCCTGTGCAAGCTGCTGATGCATGCCGAGCAGGAGCACCATGGGCGGGATCATGATGACGCCGCCTCCGACGCCCATCATCCCGGAGACAAAACCGGCGACGACACCTGTTGCAAGGAAGATAACAATACTCCCCGCCAACCCCGGCTGGGAACCTGATTTCGGCAAAAATCCCTTTACGAGCAGGAAGAGTGATACACAGACAACCATGATACCAAAGGCCTTCTTAAGCTTCTTTTCGGGTAGAGAATGGGCGTACAATGCACCGAACCTTGCAGTGATTATGGCGGTTGCTGCAAGCAATAGGGCGCCTTTCCAATCCGTTGTCCCGTGGAGGTAATACGTTGCAGCCCCTGCGATGGCAGTGAAGACAATGGCCACCAGGCTTGTTCCGTGGGCCTTGTGCTGGGTGAGCTTGAGGAGCAAGGTCATGAGCGGGATCATGATGACACCGCCTCCAAGACCGATGAGGGCACCGAAAAATCCGCCTGAAAGACCGATGAAGCAAGCTATCAGACTACTCATACAGCAACCGTCTCCTTATTGTCCGTGATCTGTATACAACGAGTCTCCACTATACCACATCGGCAGAAGGTAATCCAGAGAGGCGCATACGGAAGCGCCCGTAAGTCGTAAGGCGTCAGGCGTGAATGAAAATCTGTTCAATGTTCTATGTTCAACGTTCGATGTTAAAACATAATAGATCAAAGACGCCAGATGTGTGGGGAATGTATCATTTTGAGCGGAGCGCGGCGCAGTGTCATTGCGAGCCCGCAGGGCGCGGCAATTTCATTAATAGTTTATACCCTATGAGATCGCCACGTCGCTTACGCTCCTCGCGATGACAATACTTGTTCCTCATTCCTCGTTACTTGTTTCTTGTAATGTGCCTGACCAGCATCGAGCGACCAGCACCGCATCCTCGCATCTTCCCATCCTCTCATCTTCTGTTCTTATCGCCGGCATCCGGTTCATTTGCCCCTTGACTTGTCGTCGCCTATGCTATACAAATTGTCCATGCGTTTTATCGGGGACCTCCATATCCATTCCAGTTATTCGCGGGCAACGAGCAGGGACATGGTGCCTGAGGCACTGTGGAGGTGGGCGCAGATAAAGGGCATTACCGTTGTCGGCACCGGCGACTTCACCCATCCTGCATGGCTTAAGGAACTGAGCGAAAAGACCGAACCAACAGGCAACGGCCTGTTGAGACTCAAAAAGGAATATGAGACCGATGACATACCGGCCTCGTGCAGGGCCGATGTCTTCTTCATGTTCTCTTCGGAGATCAGCACCATATACAAAAAGAACGGGAGGACCAGGAAGGTCCATTCCGTCATCTTCGTGCCTGATCTTTCCGGCGCGCTCAGGATCAATCTCGCGCTGTCAAAGATAGGGAACCTGAACGCCGACGGGAGACCTATACTGGGACTCGATGTAAAAGAACTCCTGAGGATCGTCCTCGATACGTGTCCCGGGGCGCTCTTTGTCCCTGCCCATGCGTGGACGCCGCATTTCTCTGTATTCGGCGCTGTATCGGGCTTTGACTCCCTTGAGGAGTGCTTCGAAGACCTCACCCCTCACATCAATGCCATCGAGACAGGGCTGTCTTCCGACCCGACGATGAACTGGCGGCTCTCGGCCCTGGACAGGATGACGCTGATCTCCAACTCGGATGCCCATTCTCCGGCCAAGATGGGGAGGGAGGCAAATATCTTCGATACGGCCATCTCTTACGAGGCGATCACAAAGGCCATTGCATCGGGCAATGATTTTCTCGGGACCATAGAGTTCTTCCCTGAAGAGGGCAAGTATCATTACGACGGGCACCGGGCATGCAACGTGAACCTGTCCCCCGAGGAGACGGCCCGGTACAACTACCTCTGCCCCGTCTGCGGGAAAAAGGTGACCGTCGGGGTATTGCACAGGGTCAACAAGCTCGCCGACAGGCCTGACGGCTTCAGACCTGACAATGCAAAACCCTTCCACTCCCTGATCCCGCTGCCCGAGGTCCTTGCCGAAACCATGGGAACTGGCGCCGGCAGCAAAGGGGTCGACAGGGAATACCGGCGGCTTCTCCACCTCCTCGGCAACGAATTCCGGATACTGATGGACACGCCCCTCCCCGACATCGAAAGGGCGGGGTCGCCGCTCATCCGTGAGGCGATCTCGCGGATGCGCGCAGGAAAGGTCAACATCATACCGGGCTTTGACGGCGAATACGGCAAGGTCAGGATATTCGAAAACGCGGAGAGAAGACAGGTCAAGGGCCAGGCAACTCTCTTCTGAAATTATCGGTACACATGGACCGTGAACAATCTATACTGGATGGCTTGAACGAATCGCAGTGGGAGGCGGCAACGGCCATTGACGGCCCCGTTATCGTTGTCGCCGGTCCCGGCACCGGGAAGACCCTCACCATCGTGAGGAGGATCGCCTATTGCATCCAACGGGGGATAAGACCGGAACACATCCTCGCCGTGACCTTCACGAACCGTGCAGCGCAGGAGATGAAAGAACGCATCAGGGCCTTCCTCGGG
>MVRS01000255.1 GCA_002067975.1 Syntrophorhabdus sp. PtaU1.Bin058 | reverse complement strand
ATGCTTCCAAAGGCCTTGACAAGAAGCGTGTCCACCTCCATGGCGTCCAGTTCTTCTATCTTCCCGTGGAGCGCGCTGAAGTCTTTCAGGTGAAGCCCCCTTGCGATATGCCTCTGGAATTGGATCTTTTTCATGTTTTTATCCACTGAGATAACTTGCGTGTCTCTGTTCAGGATCTTTAATGGGATCGCGAGGATCCCTGCGCCGGAACCAAGGTCAAGCACGGTATGGTCTCCCTTTATGAACCGGTCCGCAAAGAACGCGTCATACAACAGTACCCTTACTATTGCTTCAGCGCTTTTCAGCCCTGCCAGGTTGACATGCCTGTTCCATTTCTCAAGCTCTTCTGCGTAATAGACGATATCGGCAACAACCTGTTCACCATATTGAACCTGAAAGTATCTTAAACCGTCGTCTACCAGTTGCCTCAATTTCACAACAGAAAGAATAGCATAATTTTTTTCCTTCTGTTATACTAAGATGATGCCGAAAAGACTGATAGTTGTTCTTTGTGCCCTTCTGCTTCTCTGTTCCTGCGCCACCAAAGCACCGAAACAGGTCGGCAACCCGGGCGACCTCTACGTGGAAGGCGTCAATCTCCTGAAAAACAAGAAGTACGACGATGCGATCAAGAAATTTTCAGCCATCCGTGAAAACTATCCCTTTGACCCCATGGCCCTTATCGCTACGGTAAAACTGGGCGACGTCTATTTTGCACAGAAGGAATACATCCTGGCCATCGGCGTCTATGAAGACTTTTTCAAATCTCACCCTGAAGATGAAAACATTCCATACGTCCTCGCCCGCCTGGGAGAATGTTACGATAAGACGGCCCTCTCGATAGACAGGGATCAATCCTATATACTGAAGTCCATAGAAAGGCTCACGTATCTCAAAAACCGTTATCCTGCAAGCATACACACAAAGGAGAGCGAACCGAGGCTCGCAAGGATGCTGCAGAAACTTGCCGACCGTGAGCTGTATGTCGGGGAATTCTATTACAGGACAGACCAGTATAATGCATCCATCATGCGGCTCGAATACATGTTGAAAAAATATCCAAATGCGGCGGGCATTGACAAGGCGCTCTACTACCTGAGCCAGGACAACAGGGAGCTTGGATATCAGGACAAAAGCGACTATTACTTAGAACGTTTAAAGAACGACTACCCGAAGAGCATCTATGCCAGGGCCGTTACCCGGCAAAGAAAGCAGTTGAAGCTCGTGAAGGCGGAGGCCCCCGTTGTTTCCTTCGAGGAGAGAAAAAAGAGGAACATCGAACTGACGCCGCAGCAGGTCGCAAAGGCAGAACCTCCGAAAGAGGAAAAAGACAAGGGTCTGTCCTTCTTTGACGAGAAAAAACCTATCGACATCGTCTCCGATTCAATGGAGGGCTTCGACAAAGAAAAATACGTTATCTTCAAGGGCAGCGTCATTGCAAAGCAGGAAGACCTCTTCATATTTGCCGACGTCATAGAGGCATACATGAGTGAGGATACCAACGAGATAGAGAAGGCGTATGCAAAGGGCAACGTCAAGATCGTCAAGCAGGACCGCACTGCAACAAGCGAAGAGGCGATCTTCGACAACAACAAGAGGGAGATAACACTGAAAAAGAACGTGGTCGTTATTTCAGGTCAGGACAGGCTGACCGGCGAGCTCGTTACATACTATGTCAACGAAGACAGGGTCGTCGTAGAAGGTGAAAAGGGCAAGAAGGCCCGCATTACCGTCCAGCCACGATAATATCATAAGAACAGTCGATAGTAGATAGTGAATAGTATAAAGACAGTGAATAGTAGATAGCCATCAGCAGTCAGCATACAGCCATCAGCAACAAACCCGTAAATCGTAAGGCGTTAGTCGTGAGGGGAAAAAGACTGACAAGGGAAAAACATCTTGTCATTGCGAGCCCGCAGGGCGCGGCAATCTCACTGACAGGATCGCCACGTCGCTTCGCTCCTCGCGATGACAGGACTAAAACCTTGTTCCTCTTCTCTCGCTTCTTGCAATGTATCAAACCAGCATCGAGTATCGAGCGACGAGCATCGAGCATAAAGACAGTGAATAGTAGATAGCAGTCAGCGATCAGCCATCAGCTGAAACAAAAAAGGTTTTATGCTGAAAGCTGATCGCTGATAGCTAAAAGCTGAATACGATATACTATTAAGTTTTCTCTTTTTCAGGCAATGACCTTTTTCAGGAGGTTGTCAACATTGCCTTTGGGTTGGGCGCCTATGATCGTATCAACGATCTGGCCTTTATTAAAAAGGATCAGCGTTGGTATTCCCCGTATCCCATACTTCGGCGGGGTTGCCTGGTTTTCATCAACGTTCAGTTTCAGGATCTTGACCTTCCCGGCGTACTCATCGGCAATGATATCAAGCACCGGCCCCATGATCTGGCATGGTCCGCACCAGGTTGCCCAGAAATCGACAAGCACCGGGATATCCGACTCCAGTACCTCTTTTTGAAACGCATTATCCGTAACAGGTGTTGCCTTGCTCATATTATCCTCCTTGCATTGGGCTATCGGCCATCAGCAGACATTTGACGTTGACAGCTCTTTTTTATTCTTGCAGAACAGCTCCGCTGTTCCCAATATACTACTTTCAGGAAATGGGCGATTTCCTTGGCGCCCCGCAGGAACCCTGTCGTGTGTGGGTTATGGACAGGTTCTTTTCGACATCCTTGCCTGCACACTTCGGACAGAGAGGTTCCTTATCGTCTGCCTTTTGTATAACCTCAAATTCATTGCCGCATCGCTTGCATCTGTATTCATAGATAGGCATGACAAACCTCCTTACTGCATATATGGATTATTAATAAGTCCTGATGAGAGTTTTGTCAATTCAAGGTCATTCATCGAGGAACCTGATAACCTCGCCGTCGGGGATAGGCCTGACCCGGCCGCCCTCATTCATATCGCGCACCACCCCTGCCTCAATCTCCGCCTCGTCGGTATAACCGCGCTGTTCCCAGAATCCTGAGATATAATGATCCATCAGCTCGACCCTGACAACGCTTTTTGCCGACTTGTATCCCCACAGGTAAGGACAGAATACCCGGACGGGACCGCCGTAATCCTCCTCCAGCAGGTCACCGTCAAACTCATATGCGAGCAGCGTCCTTTCCCTGAGGGCCACGTCAACGGGGATCGACGTATCGTAGATCTTCCTGTAAGACCAGAACCTCACATATCGTATTGACGTCAACGCCCCCACCATGTTAAGGATATGGGCAACCTGCACGCCTCCCCATTGCCCCCTGACAGAAAATCGTGTGACGCTTGTAAGCCGTGCATCGGCAATCGTCTTCGGCATTGAGGCAATCTCCTGCCAGGTGAACTGTTTCGGCCTTTCACAGAGACCGGAGACCTCGATCTGCCATGCCTCCCTGTCCAGCTTGCCCGGATGCCCTTCAACCCAGAAGACCGGGGTCTTTAAATCCCTGAGCCTGCCCATCGTTGCCTCCTTTCCCCAACATCCTGTCTCAACTATAACAGGTTACGACCTTATGCGCAATCCCGTTAAGACAAATACATATACCGGCTTTTTGACGACAGGGAATAATTTATATATACTGACCTTGCGTCATGATCACATTGACCATAAAGAAGAACCGCATTGGTCCCGTGCTGGGCAGACACCCCTGGGTCTTTTCACAGGCCCTGACAAAGATCCCTGACGGCCTGCCCCCTGGTGAGCCGGTGAGGCTTGTCGGCGAGACCGGGGAATTCCTCGCGTCGGGTTACTTCAACTCCTATTCGCAGATAGCGGTCCGTGTCTGGGGTTACGAAAAGGACGAGACAGTGGACGCATCGTTCTTCACAAGGAGGATAGAGCGCGCCTACCGGATAAGAAAGGAGTATGTCGAAGGCCCTTCAACGAATGCCTACCGCCTGATCAATGGTGAAAACGATCTTCTGCCCGGACTCATTGTTGACCGGTATGCCGACTATTTAGTGGTTCAGTTTCATACCCGTGGAATAGAGTTATGGAAAACCGGGATCGTCAACGCCCTTGAAACAATACTAAGACCAAAGGGGATATACGAGCGGTCCGATATGCCGGTGAGAAAGCAGGAAAGCCTCGACAGCATCCAGGGCGTCCTCTCGGGTTCCGTGCCTGACCGTATTACCATTCTTGAAAACGGCTTTCAGTTTCTCGTCGATGTGAAGCACGGCCAGAAGACAGGTTTCTTTCTCGATCAGCGCGATAAGCGCCGCGCGTGCATGAGGTACTCAAATGGGAAAAATGTCCTCAACTGTTTTTCCTACACCGGGGGATTCACCGTCTACGCCCTTGCAGGAGGCGCGCGCCACGTGACGAGCGTGGACACCTCTGAAAGCGCCCTTGAGCTGGCAAAAGAGAATATCACGCTCAACGGCCTTGACCCCGCATGCTGCGATTTCCTGTGCGATGACGTGAAGCACTACCTGCGGAACATCAAGGAACAATCCGATGTCATTATCCTCGATCCCCCTGCATTCATAAAGGACCGCAGGAAGAAGAAGGAAGGGGTCGTCGGTTACAGGGGCATCAATGAGATGGCCATAAAGGCATTATCGGGAAACGGCATCCTTGTCACCTGCTCATGCTCTGCACATCTGACCCTTGAAGATTTCCGCTATCTCCTCTCCGAGGCCGGAGGCAAGACAGGGCGGTCTCTCCGCATCCTCGAGACTTACACCCACGGCATCGACCATCCCCAACTCGTACCCTTCACCGAAGGATCGTATCTGAAGTGTTTTATAATAAGTCTTTAGCGTATCGGCATCTTTTGCTGCAACCCTTCGCCCATAAAAAATTATATAGTCTTTCGGTGATATACTCTGGTAACATATACATCATTCCATAACGGAGGTGACCGCATGAAGATAACAAGCCTCGACAAGGTCGAAAAGACGAAGATGGATATGGAGGGCGCGAAGGACGCCTACAAGCAGATCCCCATTGCAAAGGCGGACGGGACACCTTCATTCTCTGTACGGGTCTTCACCATTGAGCCCGGCGGCCACACGCCGTACCATACGCACCCCTTCGAGCACATCAACTACGTGATAGACGGTCAGGGCGCCCTGGTGACTGAGACAGGAGAAGAAAAACCCGTTCAGAAGGGCAACTTCGTCCTCGTCCTCCCAAACGAAAAACACCAATACAAAAATACGTTGCCCGACCGGCCGCTCGTCATTATCTGTGCCGTACCGAAGGAATACGAATAGAGTAATCAGATACCCATTATCTGCAGCATCTCCAGCGGGTGGCCGATCACGGCGCGGGCACCGTTCGCGAGCAATTCATCTTTTGTCCTGAACCCCCACAAGGCCCCTACGGCAAACATACCCGCGTTGTTCGCAGTCATCATGTCAATATCCGTGTCACCGAGATACAGGATGTTGCCGGGTGCGATGCCAAGATGCGTGCTGATAAGCAGGGCGCCTACCGGGTCGGGTTTTACAGGCATACCGGCCTGCGCCCCGAGGACCATCTCAAAACTTTCAGTTCCCATCAGGGCTTCGACGATCCTCTTCGTCAGGTCATCAGGCTTGTTCGAAAAAACGGCCAGCTTTACACCGTGGCCTCTCAATCTGTTTACAAGGTCAGCGATGCCGTCGTACAATCGCGTCTTGACCAGATAGTTCTTACAGTAATCCGCAATTATCAGCTCATAACTACGGGCAACATATTCTTTTGATCGTTTATCCGGGGGGAGAGTCTCTGCAACCAGGTTCTTTATCCCTTTCCCGATAAAATACCTGTATGCATCATAGCTGTGCACGGGAAATCCCTGCAGGGCCAGTACCCTGTTCATCGAATCCGCCAGGTCTTCAAGCGTATCGGCAAGGGTGCCGTCAAGATCAAAGATTACTCCCTCAAATCTCATTATCACTAAGTCCTTTCATGCCCCCTCTTTCAGGCAATTCACGCCGCGCTCTGATCCGCAGCAATCTTTCAGGGCTGTCCTCCATCCTTCTTCTTTTTATCAAAATGGCCTGGAGGCGGCAATGTCCTCTTGCGTGTGGAAAATTGTATCGAACCTGTAGGGCATACCTCCCTGCATGTATAACACGCGAAGCAGTCCGGTATGGTCTTTTTGTGACGTTTTAAAATAGCGCCCATTACCGTCGAAGGGCACGCTGCAGCGCATCTCTGGCAGGCAATACAGGTTTCGTAGTTCACGCTTATCTTTACAAGGCTTATCTTTTCCACGAGCCACCCAACCAATCCGAAGGGACAGAAAAGATGGCACCAGGGTCGATAGGTAAACAGGGAGGCCAAAAGAAGCGCGCCGATGAAGATCCCTCCTGTAAGCCCAAGGTGCGCCGGGTTATAGATCTTGAAGGGGTCGACGGGTTCGACGATGTCGGTACCAAGGGAAAAGGCAACGAATGTGAAGACACAAAAAAATATGAACCGTATGGAATTCGTCACGACAAAGGGTATTTTGATCTGCCTGCCCATAACGGCCTTCTGCCCGTCGGTCTGATTGATCCGGAAGATCAGGTCCTGCAGGGTCCCGGCCTGACAACCCCAGGCGCAGATATATTTGTTGGCAAAAAACACGATAGCCAGAAAGACCGTCAGGGCGATCATTCGCGGCGGGAAGACCGCATGCGCCGTGCCATAAAGGTGGATGGCGTCCTTTACCGTACCCATGGGGCTGGGGTCTGATCCCATAATGACGCCGAAGATCAGGACGGCGGCAAAAAGGAGTCCCTTCCTGGCGCCGGATGTCACCCTCCTTTTTTTAGCGAGGATAAAGACCATGGACAAAAAGACAAACCAGAGCAAAAACTTTGCCGGGATCTTGATCCAGTTCTTGCTTTCGTGTTCTGCGGCCAATGCCAGTCTCTTTTTTACCATGGATGTAACCTGATCAACGGTGCCGTATTCACTCAGCGGCTTTTCCAGGTCTGCCTTTGTCTTAAGGTCAAATATCTCCTTCAGGACCTTGTTCGATAAGGCATTGGCCTGACCGAACCTGCCGACCGTCATTCCCTTCTCTATTATCAATTCCCCGGGCCTTTGTGACTGTTCGGATTTCCCTCCCCAGATCCGGCCTGACAGTATCGATAACCCGATGACAATAACAATAATGACAATGAGCAGAATGATCTTCCTTAACGGTAAATATCCGGCCATTATCTTCTCTCTCCTTTCGATTTCCTGGTCGGCGCAACAACAGGCGGATCAGTCAACATAACGCTTCTCTTCATGTCTTGGGATTGCCTCATTCAAATGGCCTTTCGATACCCATTCTATGACTGACCGATCTCGACCTCATACCCCGGCGGGCTGTCCGTTGATGTCAATATGAATTCGACATGCCTGCCGTCGAGCAGGAGGTCTTCTGAAAGGCCCCGCAGCCTGCCGAAGTCAGCGGATTCCAGGAACAGCCTCAGCAGTTCCAACTCTTCCTCCAGCTGCCTGTCCTCCCGATCCCCTTTCAGCAGTATGCTCAGCACCCTCTCATATTCCTGCTTTGCAACAGTCTCAATACAATGCGAAAGGCTCGGTTCAAGCTTGACTTTCATCCATACCCTCTCCGCCCTTTACTGCCTGCCGCTTTTTATAGTTTGCTGCCCTTTACTTTACTGTCTGTTGCTTTTTGCTGTACCGTTATTGCGCCTTCTTTCTCCGCACCGTCACTGACTCGCCGCCAACGCCCCAGTTGTCCGTCTCCACCTCTTCAATAAGAACCATTACGTTCTGCGGGTTCTTACCGAGCACATCGACGAGAAGCTGCGTTACACCCTTGATCACCTCGGCCTTCTTTTCAGGTGAGACCCCGTCTTTTGTGATCTTGATATTCACGAACGGCATAGTATCCTCCTTATCTTTTTAGTTGCACTGTTGTGGCGCCCCAGTCCCCTGCCGATCCGAAAGACTGCACCGTCGGGTTTTTGCTCAGGATTGAGTGAACCGTGCGGCGCAACTGCCCTGTCCCTTTCCCATGGATGATCCTCACCTCGAAAATACCTTTTTCCCGGCACAGGGCGAGATAGTCTGTGACGAGCTCCCTCACCTCCCGCGGTTGAAAGGTATGGAGGTCAAGCACGCCGTCTATAGGGATCTCAACAGGTTCTGCTCTTTTTATCATGAGGCCCGGGTTCCGGTACCGGATTATTTAACCTGTGCAGCCTGCACCTTTGCAAGGGCGATCTTGGCTTCAGCGAGCCTCTTGAAATACTTCCTTATCTTCCACGTGTTTCCGGCAGAGATCGCCTTCATGAGATCGCCTTCAACCTCGGCGACATCGAGGAGTTTGTAATAGTCGAGCGACTCC
>MVRS01000254.1 GCA_002067975.1 Syntrophorhabdus sp. PtaU1.Bin058 | reverse complement strand
GAGTGAAGAGTGAAGAGCTTAGGTCATCTTGAAATGAAAAGAGAAGCCGGAAGGTTGAGTAGCGCGGGAAAATGGTATTATGCCCGGCTTTTCCTCTCTATAAATCTTTTTTTTATTCTTCTCACCTTCTCACCTTCTCACCTTCTCACCTTCCTCCCTTTTGTCTCCGAACTCCGAACTCCGAACTCGTCACTATGCCTTGTCTCCGAGGCTTACGCCCTCGATGTCCCTCCGCTCCGCGGCTATGTCAATGATTATGCGAATATGATGTCAGATCAGACGAGGGCGAAGATTACAAAGGAGTTAAAGGCCTTTGAGCAGTCCGATTCAACACAACTCGTGGTCCTTACCATCCCCTCTCTTCAGGATGAAGCGCTTGAAGACTTTTCCATTAAAGTGGCGGAGACCTGGAAGATAGGACAGAAAGGGAAAGGTAACGGGATCATCCTTCTTGTCGCAAACCAGGAAAGAAAGATCCGTATCGAGGTGGGACGGGGATTGGAGGGAAGACTTACGGACCTCGTTGCCGGGAGGATCATCGATCTTGTCATCAAACCGAGGTTTAAGCGCGGCGATTACGACGGCGGCTTTATTGCCGGGGTCCATGCCTTGGTGGATGCTACAAGGGGCGAATTCAAGGCCGAAGCAAGGCCTGCGTCGGCGAGGAAGAGACAGGGGTCTCCCATTCCGGCAATGCTGATATTCGGTGCCATTGTACTCTTTACCCTCGGCAGGATTTCACGGGTCCTGGGAGGTGCCGCCGGCGCTGTCGGGTTGCCGGGTATCGCCTACCTGACCCTGGGTTCTTCGATGATAACGCTCATCCTGTTGGGTGTCCTTGGATTGTTCCTGGGGATATTTCTGCCGACCCTCTTTTCCGGCAGGCACGGCGGCGGCGGTGGTAGTAGTGGTTTCTTTTACACCGGTGGTTCATGGGGCTCCGGCAGTGACAGCGGAGGCAGCGGTTTTGGCGGTGATTTTGGCGGAGGCGGCGGAGACTTCGGAGGCGGAGGCGCCTCGGGAGACTGGTAATGAGACACCACAGAAAGGCAGAACGGTTTTTCACGAAGAGCGAGAAGGAGAGGATAAGGAATACCACCAAAGAAGTTGAATTGAAGACCATCGGCGAGATAGCCGTTGTGGTTGTGGATCAGAGCAGTCATTACAGGGAAGCCGAAATGCTCGGCGGCATATTTTCAGGGAGCCTTATCTCCCTTATTGTATCGGTGGTCTTTTTCCATTCCTCGCTCTGGTTCTATATCCCGCTGTCGTTCCTTTTGTTCTTTCCCGGCCGTTTCCTCTTTCAGCGCGTGCCTCACCTAAAGGAGATCTTTATTGGGAAGAAAAGAAGGGAGCTTGCCGTCAGGGAGCGCGCGGTCAAGGCATTCTATGAAAACGGTCTTTACAGGACTAAGCAAAATACCGGCGTCCTCTTCTTTATCTCCCTGCTTGAAAGAAAGGTGTGGGTACTTGCCGATAAAGGCATCCATGAAAAGATCAAGCAGCAGACGCTGAACAGGTTTGCCGATGTGGTCTCAAGGGGTATCCGTGAAGGACGTGCCTGCGATGCCCTCTGCGAGGCTATCAAAGAGGCAGGCGAAGCGCTTGCAAAGCACTATCCGGTGACGCCGGGGGACATCAATGAACTGGCCGACGGGGTCATCTGCGAATCCGGCGGCGAATGCGACACGTAAGATACTCGTCGCCAGTCGCTCGATACTCGTTACTGGATGCTGGTCTGATACATTGCAAGAAGCGAGATACGAGGAATAAGTAACGAGTATCGAGGAACGGGTTTTCGCCAGTATCGAGCGACCAGTGTCGGGTATTTGCTTCTTTTGAGTTCACTATATACGATATACGAACTACGATATACGGTCTTTTATTGGTTATCGTGAAAATTCTTTAAAGATCTCTCCGAAACGGATGGTATCGATCACTTTCCCGCTGTATTTTTCGCCTATCGATTTCCGGGCGTCATCGAGGTCGACCGATTTGACGCCGTTTTCCAGGGCGCAGTATGCTTCGACATAGGCAGCAAGGTCATCCACGACCTTGATCATTTCACCGTCCCGGGGATTGTATTCATCCCGGTTGAAGGACATTGAGATCTCTTCAGGGGTTGCCTTTATTGTTTTTCCGTCCTTGGTGACGACACTGCTGAACTCGTCTTCCGTGAACATCCTTACCTCAGGCTCCCACTCTCTGGGTATGAGGCTGAAGACCTCTTTTTCCATCTGCTCCTTCTCGTAGCTTTTTATAAGCATGTCGAGCCCCGCGATCGATCTTTTGACCGGGGAGATGATGTCGCGGGTAAGCACCTCCGGCAGGTCGTGAAAAAGGCCGGTAAAGTAATTGTTAAGGCACCGTTTTGCACACCCGTTCATCTCGAGGGAGATGAGATAGGACAGGATGGCGACAACGAGCATGTGTCCCAGGACCGATGTCCTGGGGACCATGTTGATGTGGCTCCACCGGAGCTGGAACCGGAGCTGCCCGCAGAGATCGAGAAAATTCCTGTACTTTGCATAGAGCGCGAGCTGCTGGATGCCTTTCAGGTCGTAGTACCTTTCCTGTTTCTCCTGGAGAAAGGCCTTGATCTCCGGTATCTCGTAGCCGTGGGGGTTGGCGCGTTCGATGATGTCAAATTCCCAGCGCGTTGCGTAGAAGTGGGCGGCGCTCAGGATCCTTTTGTTGATAGTATCGTCCGTGTCGGCAAAGTATCCTTTGAACCGTCTCACGAATGCATCGCCCAGCGGTGCAATGGTCGGTTCCAGTTTTTTGAAGACCCATTCGTTCAACCGCTTGTATTGTCCGGGGTCTTCTTTGATCCTGTTGAATATCTGTGGTTTCAGGTCGGTGATGACAAGCCGTTCGAGAAATTCGAACAGGGCGCCTTCGATGATCTCCTGCCAGTTTAAGTCTTTCCTGTCTTCCTCGAATTTCCCGAGAAAATATGCAATAGTCATCTTATGGGCCTGCTTGTCGAGCTCCATAAGCTCTACGGGCCTGATCTTGTCGTTCCACCGCCTCATCCCTGCGGCATGGAATATCCCGAGTATGAACTCTTTTGTGACCATTGCTATGCTAAGTATATACCGTAAAGACCGTTATTAAAACGAAATAAAAAGGCTGCCCATCAAGGCAGCCTTTTTATCGCCTAACGCCTTACGATTTACGCCTAACGGTACTTATCACGCCTTTGCGATCTCGAACGACATCTGGCCGTCTTCGTACTGAAGGGGATTGACGGTGACGTCCATGCCGACCTTCACGTCCTCAGGTTTGAGGTCTTTCGCAAGCCTCGCGAAGAGCTTGAGACCGCTGAAATCGACGACGCCCATCGTATAGGGACAATCCTTCTCAAAGCCGAAGGGTGCATAATAGGCAATCGTAAAGGTCTCGAGCTTGCCCTTTTTCGGCACCTCGAACCAGTCCATATCCTTCGAGAAGCAGCTCGCACAATCCGCCCTCGGCGGGAAGAACTTGGCGCCGCACTGCTTGCATACTGTCCCTTCGATCTTTCCTTCCGTAAGCAGATCAACGAACTTTGCTGTTTTTGTTATGCCGGTAAAGCTTTTTCTTCCAAATTTTTCGAATCCCATTATATCACCTCCCAAAGATTGTCACGTTGCCGTAAAGGCCAACGCCACCGACGTTATGAACGAGACCGATGTCCGGATCACCGGGCACCTGCATCGGCCCTGCCTCACCGCGAAGCTGCAGAACGATCGTCCTGATCTGCGAGCCGCCGGTTGCGCCGATCGGATGTCCCTTGGAGAGAAGGCCGCCGTCGACGTTGACCGGGATCTTGCCTTCCTTGTAAGTTGCCTTCTCACGGATCAGCTGCTTGCCTTCGCCCATCGGTGCAAATCCGAGGCCTTCATATGCCATGATCTCGGCAATGGTAAAGCAGTCGTGCACTTCCGCCACCTTCACGTCCTTTGACGTTATACCGGCCATCTTGTAGGCCTCATTCGCTGCCCCGTAGCCGACGCTCAAGCCCTTTGCAAAGTCGGGCCTTGCCGCCATATTGACGGCCTCTGAAGCAGCGCCTATGCCGAGGATCCATACGGGTTTTTTCGAGAATGCCTTTGCCTTTTCCGCATTGGCCAGGATGACACAGGAACTGCCGTCTGCATTGGCGCAGGCATCGCCGACCCGCAGCGGCCACGCAACAGCGCCGGCCATCCTCGCATCGGGATTGCTCGCGTCGAAGTCAGCGGCCTTCACGCCCTTGCGGTAGACTGCCCTCTCGTTGATCTGACCGTAGGTGCCTGACTTTATCCTTACATTCATCAGGTCCTCGTGCGTCAGTCCGTTCTTCGCCATGTAGGCCTGTGCGTACAGCGCATAGTAGGCGGGCATCATTGTGCCGAAGGGGGCCTCCCACTGGATATCCGCGCCCCGCCCCATCCTCTCCTGGGACTCGGCAGAGGTGATCTCTGACATCTTCTGGAATCCGAGCACCACGACGATGTCGTGGAGACCTGCCTTGATCATGCTGTAGCCTACCTTCACACCGGAACTGCTCGATGAGCAGACGGTCTCAATATAGAAAGTCGGCTGAGGGATCAGTCCCAGATACTCAGCAAGAACACCGGCAGGTGACCGCTGCTTGTCATATTCAGGGGCAGAACAGAATACAGAAGCACCGACATCCTTCTGGGTAATGCCTGCGTCCTGCATGGCCTCCCTGAATGCTTCAAAGGCGAGTTCTCTGATGGAGCCTTCATAGCCTCTTACGAACGAACTCTGGCCCACACCGATTACTGCTACATCTTTTGCCATACACTCCTCCTTAACTCATTTTTTTGTGTTTTTTCCTCTTTGATACATTACTACGAACCGGTTATGTTCTTTCATGTCTCTGGAAAAGACATGGGTACCGTCATTTTTTGAAACAAAGTAAAGGTAATCGACCTGGGCGGGATAGAGGGCGGCCATGATGGAGTTCCTGTCGGGATCGCAGATAGGCCCCTTGGGCAATCCTTTGAATGTATAGGTATTGTAAGGGGTGTATGTGTTGAGATTGGAGCGGGTTATAGGGCTGTCAAAGGCGCCTGTCCCGTAGATGACCGTCGGATCGCAGTCGAGGGGCATCTCTTTCTTCAGCCTGTTATGGAAAACAGCGGAGATAAAGGGCTTCTCCGCCTTCAGTTTTGCCTCTTTCTCGATCATGGACGCAAGGGTGAGCGTCTTGTGTATGTCAAAGCCGAGTTCCTCCATCCTCTTTTTTATATCCTCTTTTGCGAAAAATTTAAAGGTTCTCTGAACAATCTTTTCTATAAAATCTTCAACCTCTATCTCCTTGCTGTAGTGATAGGTGTCCGGTGTAAGATAGCCCTCGATGGAATCGGACATGATGCCTATCTTTCTCAGATATCCCTGGTCCCTGGCTAAGGCCAGGAACGCAGCGCTTTTCATTATCTGTGCCTTGTCGATCGTATCGGCAACGTTGAACATATTGTAACCTTCCACTATTTTAAGGGTATAGATATTCCGCTCGCCCCGTCCCATCTTTCTGACGATATCTATCGTTGACATGTCCTTCTTCAACGAATATTCGCCGGCGAGCAATCTTCCCCTGTAGAACAATGAACAGAGCACAAAAAGGTGCGACGAGTAGATCAGGCCCTCCCCTTTGAGCTTGTTAGCAATACTATACAGACTTGTTCCATTTTTCACAACGATATTAATTCGTGTACTGTCCGTATCCTTTGGGATACTTGCGAAGATGATGGTTTGTGTGGCCAAGAAGATGGCAAGAACCGTTACGATGATCTTCTTATCGCGGCCTGTTAGCATCCAGGTATCCTTGTAATATGAGCTGCGATGCCATCATGTCTATGTATGGTTTCCGCTTTTTGTGGCTGATGCTTGCCGTATCGAAGACCCTGTGGGCCTCATTGGTGCTGAACCGTTCGTCCCAGAGTACAACAGGCAGACCCACGGACTTCTCCAGGGCCTCTGCGAACTCCATAACCTCCTGCGCCTTTTTACCGATCATCCCGCTTAAGTCTTTCGGAAGTCCTATGACTATCCTTTCAATATCGTATTCCGATATGATATTCCTGAACTCCTTCATATCTTCCTTGAGGGAGCTTCGTCTGTATACTTTAAGCGCCTGTGCGATACTGCGAGTGGGGTCCGACAGGGAAACCCCGATCTTCTTATCACCCACGTCAAGACAGAGTATGCGCATCCCGTTATTATAGCAATTTTTCCTGAATATTCAAGCACAAAAGCCCTGAGGAGATATATTCGAACATGTTGTCTTGACAGCCTTTTTTGATTTTATTACATTATGTTGAAGGCCGGTGCGAAATGTATGACAAGCATATAGCGGAAAGGTCTTTGATGAAGAGATGACGAAGACAAGAATCGACGCCTTTATGGAAACACCGGGTGTGAAAAGGCGGTCGTAAGGAGGTAAAGGATGATAACGGCAGGTATAGACAGCGGCGCAAAAAACGTGAAGGCCGTCATTATGAAAGACAACAAGATTATCGGAAAGGCAATGGTCCTTGCAGGTCTGGACACGAAGGCGGCTGCAAATCAGGCATATGATGAGGCATTGAAGGCAGCAGGTCTGGCAAGAGAAGATGTACAGAAGGTCCTTGTTACCGGCGCGGGAAAAAGAGACTGTGACTTTGCCCAGGGGGAGGTCGCAGAGGTGAGCGCCGATGCAAAGGGGATCATGTACTTTATGCCCGATACCCATACTGTTATTGACGTGGGTGCGGAGGAAGGCAGGGCGGTCAGGGTAAACAGGGACGGCAGTATCATTGATTTTGCAATCAATGAAAAGTGCGCGGCAGGCGCCGGGACATTCGTCGAGGCGATGGCAAGGGCCCTTGAGACGGAGGTCTCAAAGATGGGAGACCTCTATGATCAGTCAACAAAAGAGATCGGCATGAACGCACAGTGCGTGGTGTTCGCCGAATCGGAACTTGTATCGCTTATCCACTCGCTGGCCGCAAAGCCGGATATCGTACGGGCAGTCCTCGACGCGATGGCGGACAGGATCGTGTCCATGATGAGAAGGGTCGGTGTTGAAAACGACGTGGCCGCAATCGGCGGTGTGGCCCTCAACAAGGGCTTTATCAAGGCCGTTGAGAAAGAACTGAACATCAGGATCGGGGTTCCCCCGGACCCGCAGTTTATCGGCGCCGTCGGCGCTGCGATCGCGGCAGCAGAGTAAAGGATGGAGGTTACAATACCATGGCAGAAGAGAAGAGAGAATTCTGGAGATGGCCGGAATCACGATGGACGAACCCGGAGATCGATTGGAAGAAGGGTGCCTGTATTACGGCAGGCATAGACGTCGGTTCCGTCAGCACTCAGGGCGTTATCATGGTTGACGGTGAGCTTTACTGCTTCGGCAACATGAGAACCGGTTCAGACAGCCCGGACAGCGCGATCAACGTCTTCAACAAGGCAACGGAAGGCACGGGCCTGACGCTGAAAGATGTCCGGTTCACCGTCGGCACAGGCTATGGCCGTGTGAACGTTCCTTTCGGAAACAGGGCAATAACGGAGATCGCATGCCACGCAAAGGGTGCGAACTGGATGTACGGACCTTCGGTAAAGACCGTTCTCGATATGGGGGGTCAGGACTGCAAGGCCATCAAGGTCGATGACAAAGGCAAGGTCGTTGCCTTCCTGATGAATGATAAGTGCGCAGCCGGTACGGGCCGTGGTATGGAAGTCTTTGCAGACCTTCTCGGCGTTCCCATTGAGGAGGTTGGCGACATGTCCTTTAAGGTCGCGGAAGAGCCGCCCCCCGTCAACTCGACCTGTGTTGTCTTCGCAAAATCGGAGGCGGCAGGCCTGCTCCGCGCCGGCTGGCCGAAAGAAAAGGTGCTTGCGGCCTACTGTTCGGCCATGGCGCACAGGGTTTTATCGCTTCTCGAAAAGGTCAACGTTGAGAAGGACTTCGCCATCACCGGCGGGATCGCAAAGAACCGGGGCGTTGTGGAGAGGCTCACGAAGGAACTCGGTATCGAGGCATGTGAGACCAAGTGGTACAACAAGGAGTATGCAGACAAGGGGTTCCCGTTCGATACACAGATTGCAGGCGCAATCGGAGCGGCACTCTTTGGAAAGGCCCTTGCTGAAAAGGGGAGCAGATGAGTCAATACATGCTCATTCGGCTTTATTTGTATACAAGGGCCTTGGCAAGAAAGATTCCCAATTTCTTGACAAGTTCATTTACACTGCTATACTTCATTGTAGGAACGATAAGTACAATATAGGTAAAATACAAACTAAAAATATAAAAATAGGATCCAGAAGGTGGGGAGGAGTTTATGGATTTGATGGAACCGGTTAAATTGAGGATCTTAACGATAAAAGACCTCGATGCGGTAACCGAGATTGATTATTCTCTTTTAGGTAAAAAGAGAAGGGAATACTGGGAGACCAGGCTGGAACATGCGGAGACATCCGGCGTCCCGTCTCTCGCAGCAGAGGTGAACGGAAAGGTCATCGGTTTTATTCTCGGCAGCGCCAGCGGGTGGGAATTCGGGATACCGGAGAGCGTGGGGTGGATAGATACTATCGGCGTCGTGAAAGAGTACCAGAAGAAAGGGATTGCACGGCTTCTTTTTAAAGAGCTTTACTCAATGTTTAAGAAGGTCGGTGTTGACACGATCTACGTATTTGTTCACTGGAAAGACTGGGATCTCCTCCAGTTTTTCGACAAGATGGGGTTCAAGCGCGGCGACATGATAAACTTCCAACTGGACATCTAAAGTATACCGTATATCGTATTTCGTAGTTCGTATATCGTAAAAGACCCTTTCAGGATTCTTTTGCAGTTCACGATATACTATATACGATATACTATCTACGGCTTCTTTATTCATAGTAGTCCGTATATCGAGGTTCTGATAAACCCGTTCGGCGTAATGCGTTCGGCGTTCGGCGAGAATAATCGTAATTCGTGAGACGTAAGTGGAAAAGAGTGCTTTTGCAGTTCACGATATACTATCTACGGCTTCTTGGATATACTATCTACGGCCCCTTTTGTCCGGCAAGTCGCGAAATATTGCTTGAGAATCCGGTCGATTTACGGGACAATAAGGGTGGTTTGTCACTAATAAAAATCCAAGGAGCTATCCATGCCATTTGCGAAGATCAATGATCTCCAGGTCTATTACGAGGTCCACGGCGAGGGTGAGGCAATGATCCTCATGCATCATGGTTTCGGCAGTACCAAGATCTGGAATGATATCCATCCGAGATTTACAGCTCAGGGTTACAAGGTGGTCATATACGACCGCCGGGGTTACGGCAGGTCGGAGCGGGGGGATGATTTTCCTGACTTTTATGAAACTGACCGTTACAGACCGGAGAGTGTAGAGGAGTTGAGGGCATTAAAAGAGATCCTCGGCATAAAGAAGTGCCATCTTGTGGGGCAATGCGAAGGCGGCGTTGTCGGCGTCGACTACGCAGTAAAATATCCGCAGGAGGTGAAGACCCTGACCGTTGCCAGCACGCAATGCTACGGCGAAGTGACCATGATTGAGCTCAACAAGATAAAATTTCCGGCACATTTTACAGACCTGGAACCCAAGCTGCAGGCAAAGATGGCTGAATGGCACGGAGAGAAGGCAGAGATCAATTATAATCAATTTGTCAAATACGGCGGCGCTTACGGTGTGGACTATTTTAATCTGCGTCCGGTCCTGCCGTTGGTCACCTGTCCTACCCTGGTAATCTATCCTGACCGCAGTGCGATCTTCCGCGTAGAACAGTCGGTTACCATGTACCGTCACCTTCAGAAGGGGGAACTGGCTGTCTTCCCGAAATGCGGCCACAACACCTATGAGCAGCGGCCTGAGGAGTATGCCCGTACTGTCCTGGATTTCATTATGAGACATAAAGACGGAGAGGGTCCGGAGGACGGCCGGTCTGTGACATGCCTGGCTTAGGTCTGTGCATGCCTGACCATCGTCATACACGCCCTTTCTGTTTTCAACAGATTTGTTCTCCGGACCGGGTCTTGTCCGGTCTGTCAGATATTCTGAGTGTGGTTGACTAAGCCCCAAGAGGCCGAAGATATTGTCTAAGTCGTGAAACGGGTAAGGCTTCACCGTGCAGCATCAAAAATGCCCCACAACAAAGGAGGCGCTGTATGAAGGTTTTTTTCGCAATATTGCCGGTCCTGACAATGGTATTCGGTTATGCAGGCTTTACGTATGCCGATTGTCCTGACTGGCACGGTTACTGTTACACGGATCAAATAGGTGGAAGTTTATTGGGAAGTGTTACGGTAGGTCAGTGCTGGAAATGGAGAGAATTGAGCTGTGACTTTTGTCGTGGAAGCAAGGAGCCGGATGAATACTGTAATAACGAATATCCGCAGTGTAAAGGCAGATGCTGGGCATTTAACGGCATACAGGGTGACGACGGGGTTTCATGCTGGGATAAAGATGGCAACTGTCATGGGCCATGGTGCGGCGATAATGCAGCAAGATCAGCACTCCATTGAACCGGGCAGGACAGGCTGTGTGTCTGATCAGACACGGGCATGAGAGTAACA
>MVRS01000253.1 GCA_002067975.1 Syntrophorhabdus sp. PtaU1.Bin058 | reverse complement strand
CCGATCCCGAGGCTGTATGCAGCGGGTGAATTTGGTTCCATCTGGGGCTACCTATACCAGGGTGCGTGCAATATAGGGGAGGCACTGGTTTTCGGCAGGATCGCAGGCCGAAATGCCGCCGGAGAAAAACCCTGGTCATGAAATCCCCTGCGATTGAAAGAGAGATCGCCGCGAGGAGTTTCGAGGTTGATGCCCCGCAAGCCAGGATATGGCGCCTGATCGGCAAGGTCATATTCAGTTGTCTGCCGGGTATGGAGGAGGTTGAAGTTGCCGATGAAATGAATTTTCGGGCAATACAGAGGATGAAAGTCGCTTTCATAGAGCTGAGGATGAAATTGAAAGGCGAAATAACAGATATAACACCACCAGAGTCGCTTGCCGTGAGCCTCACCATTGAGGGTCCGGGGGGCCTGATCAGAATGAGACAAAAGGTGACCATCGGGATAACGGCGATAGGAGGAAAGAAAACGGCAGTGTCCTGTAAGGCCGTAGCAAATGACGCGGGCGGGCCGTTCAGCCGCCTGCTTCTTGCCCGGGCAAAACTTTTCGTTCAGGCCCTGTTTAAGGACATGGAAAAACGTTTGCAGTATCTGGTCGCAGAACAATAGCGGTGAGTGGGCACACCGGGGCGGTTGGTTTGGAGATTATGGGCATATTGACTCAGGATGAAGAGGAGGCTGAATAAATGGGCGTTCACGAATGGAATGTCGGCTGGATAGCCAGAAAATGGGCGGCGGTACAACCCCGAAAGACCGCCTTTATATTTGAAGATAGAACAATCACTTACCAGGCATTAAACGAAGGTGCGAACCGCGTTTCCCATTGCCTGCAGGAGAAGGGGATCAAAAAAGGCGACCGCGTGTCGGTACTGCTCAAAACATGCCCGGAATTCCTGGAGGTATATTTTGGCGTTGCCAAATTGGGGGCCATCCTTGTCCCGCTGAATTTCCGTCTGATCGGGGCGGAGCTGGAATTCCAGCTGAACAACACCGACTGTCGCCTGTTGGTGTTCCATGATGTCTTTGCGGAAGAGGTTGATAAGATCAGGTCCCGCATCGGGGTGGAAGCGGATAAATACATCTGCCTGAAGAATGCCATCCAGGATGGCGCGGAATGCCCTGAATGGGCGGTAGATTACCATGACCTGATGAATGGATATTCTTCAGACGAGCCGCTCCCCGACGAGTCCGTCGAAGGGGATCATCCGCTTGCAATTATATACACATCGGGGACTACCGGAACCCCGAAAGGCGCGGTCCTGTCCCACCTGCAGACTCATTTCAAGTGTGCTTCGAATGTTTTGACCTACGATATGAGAAAGGATGACGTATGGCTCACAACCCTTCCGCTGTGTCATTCGGCAGGTCTCTTTATCAGCGCCACGACCACACTTTACCGGGGAGCGACGCTTGTTATGAGAGAGAAGTTTGATGCCAGGCAGTTCGCGGAAGACATTGCAAAATACCGGGCCACAATCGTCTATGCCTTTACCACAATGTGGAAATTCATCCTTGAAGGAGGAATGCTTGATAAGGTCGATAAAGGCAGCGCCAGGGTGTTTTTAGGAGGGGGCGAGAGAACCCCGCAGACGCTTCTGGACGAGCTCGCACAGAGAGGGGTGGTTTTGCTGCAGGGTTTTGGTCAGACAGAGAGCTCCAACATGATGGTATTGGCGAAATACGACAGGGGGCGGGCAGCGTTCATACCGAACTTCTTCGTAGATGCATGGATAGAAAACGAAGCGGGAGAAAGACTGCCTCCCGGCGAGATGGGCGAGATTGTTACCAAGGGGCCTACGGTGATGAGCGGCTACTGGAAATTGCCTGAAGAAAACGCAAAGACTATTGTGGGCGGGAAACTTCATACCGGCGACCTGGCGTATATGGATGAGGAAGGGTGCTTTTACCTCGGCGACAGGGCGAAGGATATGTACCGGAGCGGAGGCGAGAACGTTTATCCCGCTGAGATCGAAAAGGTCTTGGCAGACCATCCAAAGATCTTTGATGTGGCAATTATAGGGGTATCGGACGAAAAATGGGGCGAGACCGGATTGGCCCTTGTTGTAAAGAATGAGAATGAGATGCTTACCGATGAAGAGGTTTTATCATACCTGAATGGACGGGTAGCCAGGTACAAAATCCCCAGGTACGTGGAGTTTGTGGATGAGCTTCCGATGACGGCAAGCGGAAGGATCAAGAAGGTGGACTTGCGAGACAAATACGGTGTCCCGAAAAGAGAGGCAGAGGCCGCCTCAAAGAACAGAAGGGCGCCGTGATAAACCGGATTCAGCATCCACGCCTGGAACATGGCAGTGCAGTAAAAACAGGATAAGGACTGAAATGAGAAACCGCGTTACCGAACTCACCGGCGCTGAATATCCGATACTGCTCGGGCCCATGAGGTTTATAAGCCTTGGCGCCGTGGCCGCCTCGGTTTCGGGCAGCGGTGGTTTCGGGCAGATTGCCGGTTCCGGATTGAATGCGGACAGACTGCGCCGGGAGATACGACTGGCCCGTGAGCTTACGGGCGCCCCATTCGGCGTCAACATTCCGGTTTACCGGGACAACGCCTTTGAGGCCCTTGAAGTTGCCATCGAGGAAGGTGTTCGTATGATCACAACCTCTGCCGGGGACCCGAACAAGTTGATCAAAAGGATCAGAGAGGCGGGCCTTAAGGTTTTCCATAAATGTTCGACCGTTTCCATGGCCAGGAAGGCGCAGGATGCGGGCGTGGACGGTGTTATTGCGTCCGGCGCAGAGGCCGGCGGGCACGTGAGCCGTGAGCAGATCACTACGTTTGCCCTCATACCCCAACTGGTCGATGTGCTGGAGATACCCGTTGTAGCGGCAGGAGGCATTGGCGACGGCAGGGGTCTTTTAGCGGCCTTTGCCCTTGGAGCGGAAGGAGTGGAGATGGGGACCAGGTTTCTGGCGACAACGGAAGCCCCTGTTCCGGAAGGATATAAGAGGCGCATTGTCTCGGCGGATTGTGATGGGACCACAATCATCAGGGAAAAGGCCATGCCCGCCAGGATACTGAGGAACCAGGCTGCAACTGCGATCGAACAGATGGAGCGCCGGAAAACGCCCGGGGAACAGATCAACGCCTATACGGATACATTCTACTGTCACGAGGACCCCGACAAGGCCATAATGCCCGCGGGGCAGGTTGCCGGACTCGTCAGGTCAATCGCCAACATCAGCGAGGTCATCGGGGCGACAATCCGCGAGGCTGGCCTTCGCTTAACCGTTATCAATAATTTTTTTGCAGAGGAAACGTAATGGAACCGACACATATTTTATTTGAAAAAGCGGATGGGGTGGCTACCATCACCCTCAACAGACCAGACAAGCTGAACGCCTTTGCAGGCAATATGCGGGAGGAGCTGCTTGGCGCCGTTATGGCGGGAGGCAGGGATAAAGACGTGAGGGTGCTCGTAATCACCGGTGCGGGCAAGGCCTTTTGTGCCGGAGGCGATGTGAATGAGCTTGCGGCAGGAACAAATGCGAAGCCCGCCGGGGCAACGAACGAACGGTATACGATGAGCAAAATCGTTCTCGAGATCAACTCCATGGAGAAGCCTGTAATCGCCTCCGTTAACGGAGCGGCCGTAGGGGGCGGATGCAACCTCGCCCTGGCCTGTGACATAAGGATAGCCAGCGAACTGGCGAAATTCGGTGAGGCATTTACCAAACGGGGGGTGCACCCCGATTGGGGCGGGATTTATCTTCTGCCGCGGTTGGTAGGTTATGCGAAGGCCGCTGAACTGATATTCTCCGGGGATCTTGTTGATGCCCGTGAAGCGCTAAGGATCGGACTGGTAAACCGGGTGGTGCCCCACGATACTCTCCGGGCCGCGACACAAGAGCTGGCCCTGAGAATAGCAAGGAACGCCCCTTTGCCGGTTGCGTTAGCGAAAAGGGGTTTGCAGCGTTTTTATGAAATGGACCTTGCTCAGGCGGTGGACTATGAGGCGTTTGCCTTGAGCATATGCGCGAGCAGCGAGGACATGAAGGAAGGCTTCAAGGCGTTCCTGGAGAAACGGGAGCCTGAATTCGTTGGCAGATAGGGAAAGGCCGCATGGTCATGGCAAAAGAATGACCCGGGGACCGCATATTGATTGAGAGGGCAGGTGTCATTCATGACAATAAAGCAGTAAGGTGAGGAGGACCAGGATGACGAACGAGGGAAGAAAAATCAGAATTCTTATGGCAAAGCCGGGCCTTGACGGCCATGATCGCGGCGCCAGGGTGATTACGAGAGGGCTCATGGATGCCGGCTTCGAGGTCGTTTATACGGGGTTGCATCAGACGCCCCTTCAGATTGTGAATACGGCAATACAGGAAGACGTTGACGTGATCGGTCTCAGCATCCTCTCCGGGGCACACGTCAAGTTAACCAGCCTGGTAATGGAGCAGCTAAAGCAAGAGAAGGCCGAAGATATGATGGTCATTGTCGGCGGAGTGGTGCCCGAAGAGGATATACCGAAGCTCTTAAAATTAGGGGTTGCCGGGGTTTTTACCTCAGGGACCACCATTCAGAGCGTTTGTAATTTTATCAGTGAAAAAGCGGGGACCAGGAAACCGGCCCGATAAAGAGGACAGGAAGAAAGGCTTGCGGAATGCCGACAGTGCTTGATGTATAGGAGAGATGTAATTTCGGGATGAAAATCAAGGAGGTATAGATGGATTTCGAACTGAATAAAGAAGAGACGATGTTTCGCGACATGGCAAAGGAGTTCGGCCAGAAGGAGGTTTTGCCCACTGTGCAGGAAAGGGAACGGGAAGAGAAGATCCCCTTTGAGATCTTGAAAAAGCTGAGCTCCCTTGGCCTCACGGGCTTAAGAATCCCTCCCGAATACGGCGGGCTGGGACAGACATGGTCAATCCTGGGGCTGGTAGCAGAACAGCTGGCATATTTCGACTTTTGTGTTGCCATGGCGTTGTTTGGACAGATATCCCTTGTAGCGACGCCTATATTGAAATGGGGTGACGAGGCGCAGAAGAAAGAGTATGTTCCTGCCGTGGCGAGGGGAGAAAAGATGGGGGCCCATGCCGTGGTGGAGCCGAACGTAGGAAGCGACGCCTCGTCCATTGAGACAAAAGCGGAAAAAAAGGGAGATGGATGGGTGTTGAACGGCAATAAGACGTGGATAACAAATGCCACAATAGCCGATTTTGTGATCGTAGTTGCACAGACCGACAAAAGCAAGGGGACCAAGGGCCTTGCCGCATTCATTATAGACCGGGACACCCCCGGGCTTTCATCAACGAAGATCAAGCACAAACTGGGACTTCACACTCAGGATACGGGACAGCTCTTTTTCAGAGACTGTTTTGTCCCCGATTCAAAAAGGCTCGGCCCTGTCGGTGACGGCATACGGGTCTCGTTCAGCGGCATTGAACACACCCGTTTCGGGCTGGCGATCACGTCGGTAGGCGTTATCCAGGCCTGTATCGATGCCTGCGTAAAATATTCGCAGGAGCGTTTTCAGTTTGGAAAACCCATTGGAAGCTTCCAGCTCATTCAGGAGCGGATCGCCGATATGGTTGTGGACTGCCAGGCAGGCCGTTACCTTGCTTATCGGGTTGCCTCCCTGAAAGACAAGGGGATGCCCTATTCCCTGGAGACGTCGATTGCGAAGATGTTCTGCACGGAAGCGGCGGTAAGGGCCGCCCGGCAGGGCATAGAAATCCACGGCGCCTACGGTTATTCCGACGATTTCCCCGTAGAACGGTATTATCGGGACATGATCTCTAACCTGCTTATGGGGGGCACGGTCAATATTCAAAAGCTCATTATTGGCGGTGCCGTCACGGGTCTCAGGGCCATTTCCTGATCTCGGCATGAGAGGTTTGCGATGACGGAAAAGTTTGATGCCATTGTTGTAGGGGGAGGGCCGGCCGGTTGCGCGTCGGCCTGTGTAATGGCGAAAAGCGGACTGAATGTGCTCCTCTTTGAACGGGGGCAGTATGCAGGCGCAAAGAATATGTGGGGCGGGGCGTTTTTCGGCCCTCAGTTGAAGGAGCTTTTCCCGAATTTCCGGGAAGAGGCCCCTGTTGAAAGATTTGTTACCCGTCACACCTTCTCCTTCCTGACCAAAAAGGGGTCCACCACGCTCGATTTCAAGCCCGCGTTTTCCGGGCCGCCTTCTGATAACGGTTTTATCGTTATGCGCGCTAAATTTGATAAATGGCTGGCAAAGAAGGTCGAACAGGCAGGGGCAATAGTGGTAACAAGCATGCTGGTGGACGATCTCCTGCTCGATGGAGGCAGGGTAACGGGCGTTAGAATAGGAAAGGAAGAATTTTCATCCGATGCGGTCATACTGGCAGAGGGGGTGAACGGGATACTCGCGCAAAAGGCCGGATTGTGCAGCGGTGTTTCTGCGGACAATATGAAGCAGGGCGTTAAAGAAGTGATTGCGTTGCCCAAACAGACCATAGAAGACCGCTTTAACGTGAACGGCAGCGAAGGGGCGGCGATGGAGTTTGTGGGGTCCTGCACCCGGGGAGTGCCGGGGGGTGGTTTTCTTTATACCAATAAAGAGAGCCTTTCCGTTGGTATCGTAGTTGAACTGGGTGCGCTCGTCAAAAACAGGCTGAAGGCCTCAGACCTTCTGGAAGAGTTCAAGGAGTATCCCGACGTTGCGCGATTGATAAGGGGAGGCAAAACCGTTGAATACTCCGCCCATCTTATCCCCACCGGCGGATTGAAAATGATGCCGAAACTATTTTCTGCCGGCGTGCTCGTTGCGGGTGACGCCGCCGCCCTGGTGCTGGGAACGGGGTTGATCCTCGAAGGGGCCAATTTTGCCATGGCCTCGGGGGTGGCAGCCGCTGAAACGGTAATAACAGCCAAAAAGAAAAACGACTTCTCAGAAACCGCGCTTCGCGATTATGAGCGCCTTCTCAGAGAAGGCTTCGTGCTCAGGGATATGCACACGTTCAAGGAGACACCGCGTCTCCTTAAGAATACGCGTATATACGATCTTTACCCCGAGGTTGTCTTTGAGGTCCTTGAAAACATACTTGAAAACGACGGGAAGCCGCGAACAAAGGCATATAAGATCGCCGGGAAGGTTATAAAAACGAGAGTGGGCTTTGCCCGGCTGCTGTCAGATCTGTGGGCGATGAGGAAGATGACATGAAGGTAGAGGAAAAGCTGGCATTAAATAAGTACGCCCCGGCTACGCAGGCACACATAACCGTCAACAAGGGTCTCTGTGCCGACTGCGATTTGAGACCATGTGTCTACGGCTGTCCCGCAGACTGCTTCATCCTTAAGGAAGATCATGTGAGTTTCTCCTACGAAGGATGTCTGGAATGTGGAAGCTGCCGCATCATTTGTCCAAAGGGGGCCCTTCAGTGGGCATACCCCCAGGGCGGATTTGGCATTTGCCTTCAATACGGATAAGGAGGAGTGAATGGAGATTATTGTATTAGTGAAAGAGGTCCTTGACCCTGACCTGCCGCCTTCCAAGTTTTCTGTGGATACGAAAAATAACCGGGTTATTCCCCCGGAGGGTATCCCCCCTGTTATCAGCCCCTATGATGCCGTAGCTATTGAAGCTGCCCTGAGAATAAAAGAGGAGGCTGGGGGAAGGATTACCGTTGTCAGTCTTGGGAACCCTTCTGCCGAGGCCGTGGTCAGGAAGGCCCTTGCCATGGGTGCCGATGCCGGGATTGTGGTTTCGGACCCGTCTTTTGATCTGGAAGATAGTTACCTTGCCGCCCATATCTTAACGCAGACCATAAGAAAAATAGGCAAATACGACCTGATCCTCTGCGGAAGACAGGCCGTTGACTGGGACAGAGGGGTAACGGGGCCCATAATGGCCGAATACCTGGCGGTCCCGGTGGCGACGCTGGCGAGGGCGATCAAGGTGTCCGATAGGAGTGTCAGGGTAGAGCGAGTGTTGGCCGACGGCCATGAAACGCTGGAGATGGACCTGCCGGCGATCATAACGGTCAGCAATGAGTTTGGTCAGGCACGGATCCCTTCTGCCTGGGGTGTCATTAAGGCCGTCAAAGAGGAGATCCCCGTCTGGAGCGCAAAAGATATCGGAGCGGAAGACGCGCAGAACAAAGATAATCCGGGAGAGGGCAGGCTGCGCAGGCTCTATATACCGTCATATGAGCGGAAGTGCGAGTTTTTGACCGGCGAGAGGCCGGAGGAATTGGCTGCCGCACTGGTTAAGAAAATATATAGTCGTGAAACGGCTTCACCCTAAGGACCGAAAGGGGCAGAGACAAACTTTTCAAGGAGGAGGTTTCGTGGCTGATTTAAAAGGAATTCTGGTGGTCGGCGAGTTGGGAAAAGAAGGACTTGCTTCAATAACGAGGGAGTTATTGGGGGTGGCCCGGGAGTTGCTGGACGTTGCTGAAGGAGAGGTAAACCTGATGCTCATTGGCGAAGATGTTTCGTCTTACGCGGAAGAAGGCATAGCGTTTGGAGCGGACAAGGTCTACGTCGTCAACGATGTATCGGCTCAAGAGTTCCCTTGTGATTTCTACACGCATGCAGTGGATCAATTCTGTCGAAAGGCAGGGATTTCGCTTTGCCTTATGGGGCACACCGATCTGGGCCGTGAGTTGGCCCCGCGAGCGGCAGCGCGGCTGCGTGGTTGTATATGCATGGATTGCGTGGAGATAAGATCGGATGTCAAGGAAAAGGAATTTGTGCAGTTGAGGCCCGTCTTCGGTGGAAAGGCTATGGCAGAAACAGCTTCTCAACGCGGTGTTATACAGATAGTTACGGTCAGGCATAAGTCTATGAGCGGTTTTGTGCACCGGTCAGACAGAAGAGGCGACATCATCGATTGGAGCGACCAGCTGCAGAAAGGTCCTGTCCGGACAAGACTGATTGAGCGGAAGACGGAAGAACAGGAAGGCGTTAACATCGAAAATGCCCCAATCATAGTGGCCGGCGGAGGGGGCATCGGGGGCAAGGAAGGCTTTGAGCTTATCAGGGAGTTGGGCCGGCTTCTTAAAGGAGCTGTCGGGGCCAGCCGTGTACCCGTGGATGAGGGATGGGTCCACCACAATATAGAAATAGGACAGACGGGGAAGATCGTAAGTCCGGATATCTACGTGGCTGTCGCAATCTCCGGGGCAACACAGCATATTACAGGCATTCTTGGTTCGAAATGCATTGTTGCCGTAAACAAGGATCCCGACGCCAATATTTTCAAGGTATCAGATGTCGGCGTCGTTGCTGATTACAAGGAGCTTCTCCCTTACGTGATCGAACACCTGAGAGGGGCGTCCAAATAAGATGCATGTTCCGGGACGGTCAATCGGCCTTCAATGTTTTTTTAGGAGGATAGTATGAGTTACAAAAGGACTGCGATATTCGGCGCCGGGGCCATGGGTACAGGGATTGCCCAGGTGCTGGCGGTAGCGTCAATGGATGTTGTATTGCTTGATATCAAGACCGAGTTTGTAGAGAAGGGTTTAAAAAAGATCGCATCAAAACTCGAATCAGACGTCAAGAAAGGCAAGCTTGCACCCGATGAAAAGGACCGCGTCCTTGGCAGGATCAAGGGGAGCATCGACCGCCGGGACGTAAAGGACGTTGATCTCGTCATTGAAGCGGTTATCGAGGACAGAAAGATCAAGGGCGACCTTTTTCAAGGCCTGAACGGGATCTGCAAGCCCGAAACGGCCTTTGCCACGAACACCTCGACCCTCTCCGTTACCGACCTGGCTACCCTCTCGGGCAGACCGGACAAGTTCCTCGGCCTCCACTTCTTCAATCCCGTTCCCGCTATGAAGCTTGTTGAGGTTATTCCCGGTCTCGATACGGCACAGGAGGTTACAAACGAAGCCTCTGCGGCCATGAAATCCATAAAGAAGGTCCCCATCGTGGTCCAGGACTGCCCGGGCTTTCTCGTCAACCGTATCCTCCTTTCCTACATGAATGAGGTCCTCCTTGCAACGGAGGAAGGTATTTCTCCGGAGCTGATCGACAATGAGGTGAAGAAGGCAGGCTTCCCCATGGGTCCCCTGGAGCTCTCCGATATGGTCGGCTGGGACGTGAGCCTCCACACCTTTCCCATCCTCCACGATGCCTACGGGGAAAGGTTCCCCTCATTAAGACTGGTACAGAAACTCAACGATGCGGGCCGGCTCGGTCTCAAGACAGGGAAAGGGGTCTACGTGAACGGACAGATTGACGATGAGTTCAGGGGGATGGTCGCGAGCCTCTCCCCTTCCGGAAGCAGATCGCCTTTTAGTGTGAACCGCCTGATCCTCAAGCAGGTCAATGAGGCTGTCTACTGCCTTCAGGAGGGTGTAGCTATTGCCGAAGACATCGATCGGGCCATGGTTCTCGGTACCGGGTTCCCCAGTAAAGACGGCGTCGGCGGTCCCCTCCGCTGGGCCGATGAGAAAGGCCTTGACCGGGTACTTGCGAGACTTGAAGACCTGGCAGCCACGGAAGGACCCCGTTTTTGGCCCCACCACTTGCTTAAAACCTATGTTGCAGCGGGCCGCCTCGGCAAAAAAACGGGGAAAGGATTTTTTGAATATTAAAGAAGGAGAGGTTGCTATGAACGAAGTAGTTATCGTAAGCGGCATGAGGACGCCTGTCGGCGACTTTCTTGGTTCCCTCAAGGACCTGAATTCGGTTGAACTGGGGGCCCTCGCGCTCAAGAGGGCCATGGAAGAGGCAAACGTTGACCCCGGACTCATTGAAGAGGTTGTCTGCGGCAACCCCGATATGGCAGGGGCCAAGTCGAATCCCGGCAGGCAGGTGGCCATTTATGCCGGCTGCACCTGGGAGACCGTAGCGTGCACGGTAAACCAGCAGTGCGTCTCCTCCCTGAGGGCTGCCGAGATCATGTACCAGGAGATTCTTCTGGGCAAGGTAGATATAGGCGCAGCCGTCGGTTGCGCGAGCATGTCCAATATCCCCTATCTGCTGATAGGCTCCCGCACGGGGTACAAAATGGGGCATCAGCAGCTCGTGGACGGCATGTACAACGACGGCATGACGGATGCGTTCTATAACATTCTCATGGGGGTCACTGCCGAGAACATTGCCGAGATGTATAAGATATCCCGTGAGGAACAGGATGAATTCGCCCTCATGAGCCACCACAGGGCCTGTGCCTCAATCAACAACAAGACCCAGGCGAGCGAGCTTATCCCCGTGGAGATCAAATCGAAAAAAGGCAGCACCTTTTTCGACCATGACGAGCATCCCCGACAAGGCCTTACCATGGAGGACCTTGCAAGGCTGAAACCGGTTTTCGTGAAAGACGGCACCGTTACAGCGGGCAATTCCTCCGGCATCAATGACGGGGCGGCAGCCCTTGTCATGATGTCCCTCGATAAGGCCAAGGAATTAGGCATTAAACCCCTTGCCCGTATCGTTGCCACCGGTTCTGCTGCCGTTGACGCAAAGATCATGGGTATGGGGGTTGTCCCCTCGGTAAGAAAGGCACTCAAGTTTGCCGATCTCCCCATTGAAGCCATCGACTACTGGGAGATCAATGAGGCATTTGCCGCCCAGATCATCGGGTGCAACCGCGAACTGAAGATCCCCCTCGATAAGATGAATGCCAATGGCGGCGGCATCTCCATAGGCCATCCCGTGGGGATGACCGGTGCACGGCTTCTCGTCTCCTTAGTCCACGAGATGGGCCGCCGCAGTGTGCGTTATGGCGCTGCCTCGCTCTGCGGTGGGGGCGGGCCTTCGACCTCCATGATTATAGAACGTTATGCTGATTGACCGTGAATTACCGAATGAAGTTACCCTTCCTTTTGCCCCAATTAGTAAAAAAGGGTATAACGCCCTCCCCCGTTGCTTGCCGCCCCCCAAAGCGAAAGCGGGGGAGGGGAGTGCCCTCTATGAACCCAAAAGAGCCTTATAAAGAGGGAAAAACATGGAAAACGTATTGTATGAAAAGCAAGGCACCATCGGCCTCATAACAATTAACAGGCCCGAACTGCGGAATTCCCTTAACATGTCGATCTTTCGATCCCTTGATGACATCCTCGATAAGGTCTCGATCGATGAAGAGATACGGGTTTTGATGATAACGGGGGCAGGTAACGCCTTTGTCGCCGGGGCCGACATCAACGAACTCCTCGGGTATAATACCCAGGTCGGCTGGTCCGCCTCCCGTTTTCAGCAGTCAGTGTTCAATAAGATGGAACGGCTTGGAAGGCCGACCATTGCCGTCATCAATGGATTTGCAATGGGCGGCGGGTTGGAGCTGGCGCTTGCATGCACCCTGAGAATAGCCTCCGCAAAGGCGAAGCTCGGTTTCCCCGAACTCGGTCTGGGGATCATACCTGCCTTCGGGGGGACGCAACGCCTGGTGAGGATTGTAGGCTACGGCAAGGCGGCAGAGCTGATCCTCTTTCGCTCCATTCTGGATGCCGAAACGGCACATACCCTGGGCCTCGTTAATTTCGTTGTTGAGCATGACCAGCTTTATGCAAAGGCAAAGGAATGGGCATCGGACCTCGCCTCCCTGAGCCCGGTGTCGGTCCGTCTCGAGCTGGAACTGCTTCTCAAGAC
>MVRS01000252.1 GCA_002067975.1 Syntrophorhabdus sp. PtaU1.Bin058 | reverse complement strand
GCATTGGTGCTCGGCATCAATGCTCATCCTGATAGTAAATCCGGGACAGGCATTCGGCAATCGCAAATCGGCAATTGGCAATCTTATTGTTCTGTTTTCTGCTTCTTTGCCTTTGAGATAAGGCTGATCCTGGAGATCCCGAGTATCTGGGCCGCCTTGGTCTTGTTGCCGCCCGTATAGCTGAGGACCTTCCTGATATGATCGTTTTCGACCTCTTCGAGGGTCTTCAGGGAGGTGTCTGTTGGCCCGTAGTCGCCGGATCCCGCGCTTTCAAGAAAATAGCTGGGCAGGGATTTCTTTCTCAATTCACTCGTGGACTCCACGATGACGGCGCTGTTGATGATGTTCATCAGCTCGCGGACATTGCCGGGATAATCATACCGGGTAAGGGATTTCATCGCCCCTTCGGAGATCTTCTCGATCTTCTTGTTGTTCGTCTGGCAGAACCTGCGGAGGAAGTGGTACGAAAGCAGCGGTATATCCCCTTCCCTCTCCCTGAGCGGGGGAAGATAGACGGAGTTGATGTTAAGGCGGTAGAAGAGATCTTTTCTGAAGTTGCCTTTCTTCATCTCCTCGTGGAGGTTCTTATTCGTAGCGGCGATGATCCGCACATCGACCTTCAGGTTTTTTGTCGATCCGAGACGGAAGAACTCCCCTTCCTGGAGCACACGCAGCAGCTTCACCTGGATGGGAAGGCCCAGCTCGCCAATCTCATCAAGAAAAAGCGTGCCCCTGTCGGCCTCCTCAAGAAATCCTCTCTTGTTGGATGTGGCGCCCGTAAAGGCCCCCTGGTTGTGCCCGAAAAATTCCGATGCAAAGAGTTCGTTTGCAAAAGCGCCGGCATTGACGGCAACAAAGCGCTGTCCATTCCGCTTGCTTATCCGGTGGATCGCCCGGGCGATGAGTTCTTTTCCCGTGCCGCTCTCCCCCCATATGAGGACGCTGTTGTCGGTGAGTGCCATCTTCTCCACTATCGAGAAGACCTCGCTCATCTTCCCGTCCTGCGTGACGATCTCCTTGAAGGCCTCCTTGAACCTGAGGTTTGCTGCTGCCGTCAATTCCGATTCAACGTTCCTGGACGTCCTCCTCTGCTCCAGGGCCATGTGCATGAGGTTCAGAAGACGGTCGTTATCAACGGGTTTTGTAAGGTATTCAAGGGCACCCAGTTTCATGGCAGCAACGGCAAGGCTGATATCTTCCACGCCTGTCAGAACGATGGTCTCCACATCGATGCCTTCCTCGTGTATCTTCTTGAGGATATCGATCCCCGTCACGTCCGGCATGTCCATGTCGAGGATCAAAAGATCATAGGCGCCGTCCTTGAGCATGCTGTATGCCCTCGTACTGTTGGCCAGCGTGGTTACGTCAAAGGTGCCGGCCTGGAGCAAAAAGATGTTCAGGTAATTAAGCACCGCCTGGTCGTCGTCTATTACGAGGATCTTGTCCATCAAACCGCCTTATGGCTCCTGGGGAGATAGATGTAGAACGTTGTCCCTACGCCTACCTTGCTTTCCACTTCGATCCTGCCTTCATGCTCTTTGATGATCCCGTAGGCTATGGAAAGTCCGAGACCCGTTCCGCCCTGGTGTCTTTTCGTCGTGAAGAAAGGGTCGAAGATCTGTTTCATCGTCTTCTCATCCATGCCTTTTCCGTTGTCGCTTACCCTGAGCACGATCTCCTTGTCGTTCGCCCGGTACGAGGAGACCGTTATGGTTCCCCGCGGCTTATCGATAGCCTGGGATGCATTGATGAGTATATTCACAATGACCTGCTGCAGCTTCTGGGCGTTGCCCGTAATCTCCGGCAGGTCCGGGTCAAAGTCAACCTTAACATCTGCGGTCCTGCGGACCTGGTTATCCACGAGCCGCAAACACGCCTCGGTAATGGCGTTCACGTTCACCTTCTCGTTGAGGAGCCCTTCATCGCGTTTTGCAAATTTCCGCAATCCGTCCACGATCCCCTTGATCCTGTTTGCCCCCTGCACCATGTCGTCCACGAGAACGGGGATCGACTGCCTGAACATCTCGTAGTTCAGGCGGGCGATCTTCAGGTCAGGGCGGGACTCGTAGACACGATCGAGGATAGGCATCATATCGTTCAATGCCTCCTGGATGATGGTCAGGTTGCCCCGGATAAAGGTATTGGGGTTGTTGATCTCGTGGGCGATGCCGGAGACGAGCTGTCCCAGGGATGCCAGCTTGTCAGCCTGGAGCAGTTGCCGTTCCATGTTCTTTTCCTTTGTGATCAACCGGGAGAATTCCAGCGCTCCTATGACCTGGCAATGGGAATCGAAGATCGGGTATACCTGGAGAAGGTAATACTCGCCGTCCACCATCCGTTCGAGAGATACATGCACCTTTTCCTTGAATACCCTGCCGATCGGACAATCTCCGCAAGGGGTCTCCTGATTGAAGACCCTTTTGTAACATTTCCCCTTGTTGCCGATACCCTTCTGGTTCGACATGAGGATATTGTGATCGGGGTCGATGACCACAACGGTGTCGGTAATCGCCCGGAAGAGGGTCTGGAGCCTCATCTTGCTCTCCCTCAGCTTTTCGGTGAGGGTAACAAGCTCCTTGTTCTTCTTGATAAGGAGGTCCTTCTGGTTCTCAAGATCAGTCGTTCTCTGACGGACGTTCTTCTCTAAGTTCTCGTTCTGTTCTATGAGCTTCCGTTCCAGCTCCTTGCGTACCCGTATGTCCTTGTACACCGATTCGACGCATTGTTCCCCGTCGACATCGATTATGATGTACGAGGCTATTACAGGGATAGGCGTACCGTCCCGGTCCAGCAGTGTAAGCTCGAGACCCTCCGCGAACCCGTCCTGTTTCAGCTTTTCGAAGATAACCGGTCTGATCGCCGGATTCTCATAGAGCCCGTCACGAACAAAATTGAGGTGGACAGAACCGTCCTCAGGATAGCGGAGAAGGCGGTAGAACTCCCGGTTCGCCTTCATAATATCGCCGTTGAAACGTGAAATGAGCATCGGCGTTGGGGCATCCTTGAAAAAGTCTTCGTATCTCTTCTTTGACTTTTCCAGCTCCTGCGTCTTTTCGTCTACCAACTCCTTGAGTCCTCCGGCGTATTGCTTCAGTTTTCCGGCCAGCTCGCGCCGCTCCAGGACATTCGAGATCTTGAGGCTGATCTCCTTAACAAGCCTTGTCTCCTCCTCGGGGAAAGGGGTCTTATCCTGGAAATATATCTCTACTGCACCCCTCTTCGTCCCGGCCACCACGATATCGAAGGCAAAGGTCTCTGCAATGCACCCCTTCGGCAGCGGCCGTACGGTATATTCTGTCCCATCGAGCCAGATTGAGGCGGAAGCTGTCCCGGGCAATTGGAGGCCATCGATAAGATGGGCTGCAACAGTCCTGAACCTTTCCCCGGGGTTACCGTCAAGCCTGATCTCCGCACCTATATTATAGAGGCATGTCAGTTCCCGATTACGCCTGTTAAGATCGTCTTTGATCTTTCCCGCTTCAGGACGTGACTTCATGGTCTCCCTTCTCCTTCAGAGTGAAATAGTATACCAAACAACTACTTAGTATACCATAAGACCGCCTGCTGAGGCCACCATTCCACCATAATTAACACTACATATAAAACAGGGGCAAGTTCCGGACCGGCCCCTGTTATGTCCCCTTGATCACTGTCTCAGTTTCGCCTTTAACTTCGTATTGAAGTAATGTTCACTGAACAGGTACGGGATCTTCTCCGCGTTCATGGGATCCAGGTTCACGGTAATGTTGCTGAACCGTCCCCTTCCCGTCGCTGTTGCAAACTCCTCTGTAAGGAAGTCCTTTCCCCAGAAGCCGTCGGTGGCCAGGTTGCCGTAAAAGTTCACAGCTTCCCCTATCTCGCTGAAGATCTGATCCACTGACGAGAGGTGCATGTCTGCGCCAAATCTCCTGGCAAGCTCACCGATGATCTGCCAGTTCTCCATGCCCGTTCTCGGCTCGAAGACCTTTGAAAACCTCTGGACCCTCCTGTCGCAGGTAGTGTAGGACCCGCTTGTTTCTACGGGCATTGCCGCAGGCAGAACCACGTCTGCCTCCAGCGCCGTCTCTGTCATAAAATGGTCCACCACGAGCATGAACTCCGCCCCGCCGATGAACTTCAGGTTCGATACCTCGCGGAGAGGGTTTTCTCCAAAGATCAAAAGTGCCTTGATCCGGTCGTTCTCCATGGCGCTTACGAGGTCAACAGGTTTAAAGAGCGCCTTCAGGTCAACGCCCCATCTCGTTCCGAGGTTGTCGATCCGCTCCGTCTCCCCCGCATGGATAAACCCGGGAAGGTATTTCGAATCAACGCCCATATCCACCAATCCCTGAGAGTTCGCAAAATCCCGGAGGATTATGAGACCGTTGCCCGGTTTGCCTATCCTCCCCGTTATCATCATCAGGTTGCCGAGCGCCTGGAGGTCGTTCCGGGACTTCTCCCAGAGTGAGTCGATACTGTAAAGGACAATCACGTTCGTACCGGGTTTGCCGACGAGGTCATACAACTCCGCCAGCTTGGCCGCGTCCACTCCCGTCATCCCTGCCACGGCCTCAATGTTCAAGGCTGAGAGCGATCTCTTGAAGGCATCGTATCCTTCTGTCCTGTCGCGCACAAAGGCCTGGTCTTCAAGTCCCCTGTCGATTACGGCCTTACAGATGCCCTGTATGAGCGCCGTATTTGTGCCCCGTTTCGGGTCTATCCAGAGGTCAGAGATCTTATTCAGGGGGATCTCCGAGGAATTTACGGTGACGATCCGTGTCCCGTTTTTCTGGGCCGCCTTGATCTTCAGCTCTGCGATCAGGTTCTCTTCGGACAGATCTGCGTTTATCACGAGGACCACGTCGGCGTTGTTCAGCTCATCCATCGTCGTTGTGGAGACGGTGAGACCGAACATGTCGTCGAGACAATCCTGTTCAACGTTGTTCATGAGGTTGCTGAAGCTCCCGAGATTGTTGGTTCCGAGGCCCACGCGGGCAAACTTCTGGAGTATGTAGAGTTCCTCGTTCGTCATCCTTGGAGATGCGAAGAGTGCGACGGACTCAGGTCCATAGGTCTCTATGACGGACTGTATCTTATCGACTGCGGTGTTAATGGCATCATCCCAGCTTGCCTCCACGTGGCGGCCTTTCTTCTTCAGCATCGGCTTCAGGAGCCTTCCCTTGTCGAGCATGTACCTGTATCCGAAGCGGCCCTTGGAGCAGAGATAGCCTTTATTGTGAGAGGTGCCGTTCACGTTGGCCACGGTGAAGCAGTGGTCGTGAAAGACCTTGTAGCTCAGGTTGCATCCCATGGAGCAGTAGCTGCAAACGGATTCCACCTTCTTCGATGCCCAGGGTCCGGGCTTCCTGAAGGGCAGCTTCTCGGTAATGGCGCCCGTGGGGCATGCAGCGATACAGTTGCCGCACGATATGCAGTTGGTCTGAAGCAGTTTCTTCTCCATCGAGGGCTTGACCACCGATTTGAATCCCCGGTAGACGAAACCGAGGGCCGAGATCTTCAGGATCTCCGAGCAGGTCCTCACGCAGCGGCCGCAGGCAATGCATTTATTCGGATCGAGGCTGATGAAGGGGTGGTCCCGATCGATCTTATATTGCCTCACGTCCCCGAGAAACCGGGTGATGTCAACGCCGAAATCCGTTGCGTATTTTCTTAATGCGCAGTCAAAAAAGGCCGAGCAGCCGCACTCGAGACACCGCGAGGCCTCGTTCATTGCCTGTTCCTCGGTGAATCCCAGCTCCACCTCGGCGAAGGTCTTGGTCCTCTCCGCAGGCGGAAGCTCTCTCATCCGTTCCTTTCCGATCTTCAACATGGGGAGAAACTCGCTGTCGGGTATCTCTCCGAAGCTTTCCTTGCGGCTCACGAAACCCGTTGATAGGGTCTCTGTCGTGCCTTTGCTGATAAAACTATCTATTGCCTCTGCCGCGCGCCGCCCATGTGCTATCGCGTCGATCGCTACGGCAGGACCGGTGACCACGTCTCCACCGGCGAACACGCCGGGGATAGAGGTCACAAGGGTCTTGTCATCGGTGATGATCGTATTCCACCGCGTTGCCTTGAGCTGGCCGTCAACGCAGATCGTACCGAGATCGATATCCTGACCGATCGCGGAGACAACGAGGTCGCACTTCAGATTGTATTCTGATCCTGCCACCGGTACCGGGCTGCGCCGGCCGCTGGCGTCCGGCTTGCCGAGCTCCATCATGATGCAGGTCAGGGCCTCAAGACGGCCGTTGGTGCTGACGATAGCCGTCGGCGCCGAGAGATAGATGATCTCCACGCCTTCCTCGATGGCCGCGTCGATCTCCATCTCATGGGCGGGCATCTCCTTCTTGGTCCTCCTGTAAAGGATGGTGACCTTTTTCGCCCCAAGCCTGAGGGCCGACCTGGCCGCGTCGATGGCGGTATTCCCGCCGCCCACAACGACCACCTCCTTGCCTTTAAGCTGCGGCACGTCCTCCATCTGGAGCTGTCTGAGAAATTCGACACCGCCTACGATGCCCTCTGTTGTACCCTCATCGGCGAGCCCCATGCCCTTGGCCTTCTGGGCGCCCATGGCAAGGAAAACGGCATCGTATTCATCTCTGAGACCTTGCAGGGTAAAGTCCTTGCCGAGCAGCACATTCTTCCTGACCTCCACTCCGAGGCCGGTGATCCAGCCTATCTCCCTGTCGAGCATGGCCTTCGGCAGCCGGTACTCGGGGATACCGTATCTCAGCATACCGCCGAGGTGAGGAGACCTTTCGAAGATCGTTACCGCGTAGCCCTTGATGGTAAGGAAATAGGCGCAGGTAAGGCCGGCAGGTCCGCCTCCGACCACAGCCACCTTCTTCCCGTTCCCCGGAGAAAGCACAGGCGTCCACGGGTCTTCGATGTCGATGTCCGAGGCGTACCTCTTCAGGTAGTCGATGCCCACGGGGTTATCGACCCGGTTGCGACGGCACGCGGCCTCGCACTCCCTCACGCAGACCCTGCCGCAGACGATAGGCAGCGGGTTCTTCTCCTTGATCAGTTTTACCGCCTCCCTGTTCTTCCCCATGGCGATGAGGGCGATGTAGCCCTGCACGTCCACGCCGGCGGGGCATGTCTGTGTGCACGGTCCCAGGCAGTCGGCATAGTGGTTGGAGAGAAGCAGTTCGAGGGCTGTCTTTCTCGACTGCCTGATCCTCTCATTGTCGGTATGGATGACCATCCCGTCCGCTGCCGGACTGGAGCAGGAAGGGATCAGCTTTTCAAGCCCTTCAACCTCTACGACACAAAGGTAACAGGACCCGTAGGGGGGCAGCTTGGGGTCCCAGCAGAGCGTCGGGATGTCGTCAATATTATATGCCCGGACGATCTCCAGGATGGTCTGGCCCGGGCTGGCCGTATACTGTTTTCCGTTTATCGTTACTTTTATCTCGTGAGTCATGTGCGCTCTCCATCGTTAGTTTTTTATCACTGCGCCGAATTTGCAGGTTTCAAAGCATTTGCCGCATTTCACGCATTTCTCGGGATCGATCTCGTGAGGTTTCTTCTTCTCTCCTTTGATGGCCTCAGCCGGACATGCCTTGGCGCAGGCCATGCATCCTTTGCATGCGTCGGCCTTTATGGTATAGGTGACAAGGGCCGGACAACTATGTGCAGGACACTTCTTGTCGCGAATATGGGCCTCATACTCCTCGGGGAAGTATTTCAGGGTCGTAAGCACGGGATTCGGTGCAGTCTGGCCCAGGCCGCAGATCGTATTGTTTTTGATCTGGTATGCGAGGTCTCTCAAAAGCTCGATGTCGCCTTCCTTGCCGTTGCCGTCGGTGATCCTCTCCAGGATCTCCAGCATCCTTTTCGTCCCGATCCGGCAGAAGGTGCATTTCCCGCAGGACTCGTCCTGTGTGAAGCGGAGGAAGAACTTCGCCATGTCTACCATGCAGGTCGTCTCGTCCATCACCACGAGGCCTCCGGACCCCATGATAGCGCCTGTCTTATTGATCTGCTGGTAGTCGATCTGGAGATCACCCATGGAGGCAGGGATAGAGCCGCCAGAGGGGCCGCCCATCTGTACGGCCTTGAATTTCTTACCGTCCTTTATACCGCCGCCGATGTCATAGACGATCTCGTTAATGGTGATCCCCATAGGCACTTCTGCAAGCCCGCCACGGGCAACCTTACCCGATAAGGCAAATACCTTCGTGCCCTTGCTGTTCTCCGTGCCCATGGCCGCAAATGCCTCGGGGCCGTTCATGATGATCCAGGCTACGTTGGCAAAGGTCTCTACGTTGTTGATGTTCGTCGGCTTGCCCCAGAGCCCCTTGTTTGCCGGAAACGGCGGTCTGAACCGGGGCATACCCCGCTTGCCTTCTATGGAAGCGATGAGGGCAGTCTCTTCACCGCAGACAAATGCCCCTGCGCCTTCCTTGATCTTAATGGAAAAATTGACGTTGGAACCGAATATGTTCTTTCCGAGGAACCCCTTGGCCAGGGCCCGTCTGATGGAATCCTTCAGCCTCTGAACCGCCTTCGGATACTCTGCCCGGCAATAGATGTAGCCGTCCTCGGCACCTATCGCATAGGCACAGATCATCATCCCTTCGAGCACGGAATGGGGATCGCTCTCCAGCGTGCTCCGGTCCATGAACGCACCGGGGTCTCCCTCGTCGGCATTACAGATGATATATTTCTTTTTGCCTTCGGCCTGCCGGCAGAACTTCCATTTGACGCCGGTCAGGAATCCGCCGCCGCCCCTGCCCCTTAAGCCCGATCTGGTGATTATGTCTATCACGTCTTCAGGGGTGTACTCTTTGAGCACCTTCTGAATGGCCTGGTATCCACCCGTAGCCATATATTCATCGATGGAATTGGGATCGATGATACCGCAGTTTCTGAGCACGATCCGGTTCTGCTTCTTGAAAAAGGAGTCATCCTCCGACGGCGCACTGCCCTGAACAATCCATTCGGAAACGGGCTTGCCGGCGAGTACGTGATCGGTCATGATCCGTTTCGCCTTCTCCGGGGTCACATCACCGTAAACAAAGGAATGGTTCTGCTCATCGATCACTTCCATCAGCGGCTCCCGGTAGCACATACCGTTGCAGCCGGTCTCTCTCAACATGACCTGGATGTTCTGCTTCTCTATCTCGTCCTTTATGGCCTCATAGGTTTTTTCCCCGCCGGCTGATACGCCGCAGGTTCCAAGGCCTACTTTGATCGTCTTCATTCCTCTCTCCTTTTAATGGGGCCTGTTACTCCCTCTTGAAACCAGTCGTTAGTCGTCAGTCGATAGTCGATAGCAAACAGCAAAAACAAAAAAGGCTTTAAGCTGATTGCTGACGGCTGATTGCTGATAGCTAAAAAAGTCAATTTCATGGGATCGCTCCCAGTATCTGTTATCCACGCTCCCTGTATTCATTCAATAGTTGCTGTACCTTCTTCGGCGTTAATCGTCCGTATGTCTCGTCGTTGATCATGATCACCGGGGAAAGCGAGCAGCATCCCAGGCAGGCCACCTTTTGCAGCGTGAAGAGGCCGTCATCCGTGGTCTCGCCGGTGCCTACCCCGAGCTCGCTCTCGAGGGTCTTGATTATGGCCGTCGAGGCGTTCACGTGACAGGCCGTACCGTCGCAGACCTTGATGATGTTCTTTCCCATCGGTTTCAACCGGAATTGGGAGTAGAATGTTATCACTCCATAGATCTCGGCCGACGGTATGCCTACGATCTCACTGATGTAGTCGATTGCCGATTCCGGGATATATCCGTATGTCTCCTGCGCGGACTGGAGAAGGGGGATGAGCGCACCCATCTCCCCCTGGTACTTCCACAATTCGATCTTGAATCCCGAGAACCCGTGTTCACTCTCCTCTGTCTTTATCTGTTCCGTTTGCATCATCTTTCTCCTCCCTCATCATACTAAGCCGGCAGCGGGGTGCGTCCATGCGCACCCCGCAGTGAAATCGATTACGTCTCGAAGAGGGTCAGTATGGGCCATTCCTTGATCCTGAGGACGCCGTCCAGGGTCTTGAATTTTGTCCTTATGGTGTTCTCGATCTCGCTGAAGCTGGTCCCTTTCATGAGAAGAACGATGTCATATTTCCCAAGGGTATAATCGCAATAGACGACCTGGTCATTGAAATAAAGGGCCGGATAGATCGCCTCAAGCTTCTCTTTTTCAATCTCCAGCAGCACGTATGAAGAGGACCTTACCCGTGCAGCCTGGTTTGTGTTGACATCCTCGCCTGCCTTGTCGCGTCCCAGGGCCTTGTCAACAGAGTTGATTATGCTGTGAACGTTCTCGCCGAATACGGGCACTTCAACACTTAAGAGCGCTACATCGGCAACGCCCTGGACCGTCTTAATATTCGCATCAACGATCGCCTTGATCCCTTCGAGGGTATCTGCCTGGAGCAGAAGGACTAAGTCGTAGTCGCCCCGTATCGCATCACAATAGACCACGTTTTCCTGGAAATAGAGGGTCCGGTAGACCTTCAGGAGATTGGCATCCTTTTCGAGCGTAACAAGGGCATAGGCGGTCGTGGACTGTGCCGGGGCCGGGGTTACCTTCGCGGCCGCGAGACCGGAGTCTGCGGCAGGCGCAGATGCAGGGATCGCTGCGAGGATCTTCGTCAGATCCTCCATGTTGAAGGGTTTTTCCAGATAGGCTGCCGCCATCTGGCTCTTTGCCTCCTGCGCTATAGTATCGTTTCCATACCCTGTTATCAGAACCACCGGGAGATCAGGATAGTTTGCCTTGATAACCTTCAGGAGCTTGATCCCGTCGATATCGGGGAGCCTTACGTCTACGATAGCGACCTGCGGGGGCATCTTCCTCTTCATCAGGTTTTCCAACGTCTCCAGACCCTTCATACCGTTCTCGCAGGGCTCGGTATGATATCCTTGCTGCATAAGTCCCATCGAAACATGACGTCTGAGGGCCGCTTCATCATCGATTAACAATACGTTCTTTTCCATCATCGTATCTCCTTTCGGTTTTTATTTTCTCTTTGTGAATGTTCGCACATAATACTGAAAATATTGCAATAGCCGTGCCAAAATAAATACTGCTGTTATTTCAATATGATAGAGAATTATGGGCCAAAAGGGGCTTCTTACGGGGTGATAAATAAATTAACGCAGAAATGCCTGCATTGTTGTGTAACGTCTTGCAATGTAAGGTTTCTATCCAAATCGTTAAATATTTTTACACATATAAAATCTATACTGCCTGCAGGCACCTCCTATCTGCACGGGGTTACGTACCTCAGGATTCAGGACCTGCCATGAGCTGTTTTTCTGCTTGACGCATATTCAATTGCTGATTTGCGATTGCCGAATGCCGAATGTGGACAAAACAAAAATGTTTTATTATGGATGCCGTGAAATGTAAGGCAAAATTACAGATTGAGGGCGCTTACCGATTGCGTCCCGACTTTGCCGTCTCCAATACCTCTATGAAGGCGTCGATCCGGTTATGGGTATCGACCTCGTTATAGGCACTGATGTCGACGATGTCGCCCTCCATTATAAGGGTCGGTATTTCACCGTAAACCCTCTTTAAGGTCTCGGCCTGCATGATGATCCCTGCATGCCAGCTCCGGCATGAGAAAGCGGAGTGAAACACCACGCCGTCGAGTTTGTAATCCTCCACGAGCTCTATAATGCGCTCAACCTTCGGGATTGAGCCGGGACGCCTCCTCGCCTTGTCATACCAGTGGGTATAATACCGTATAAATCTCCAGGCGATGTGTTCCAGGGGGTCGCTTGTCTTGGGGAGATCGAGCCTGGAGAGCTTTTCGGCCACGCGGTAGGTGGTCTCCGCGGGAAAGACAGCGCCTTTCTCGTTGAAATACTGGAAATCACCCAGCGCAAACCAGGAGGGGAGGCCGGCCCCCCAGGCCAGTCTGTATCTCTCTTCGTCGGCAACGCCTTTCTTCTCGCTGATCTTCTGCCTCAGCTCCGCATTCAATTCCGCGTAGAAATCATAGGCATCCTGCGTCCCGAGCATGAAGGTGATGGGCACCATGGTATTCATCGCATCACCCGTATCCATCGGTGTCGGGACGGCCTTGCGGAGATCATAGGTGTCAATGAAAAGGTCCCATGTCCTGTCCGACAGGTCGACGATCGCCTCCAGCCGGTCCCAGTCCATCTTTTTGCCGGTATGTTTCTCGCAGAAACGGACGCATTCATGAAGTTCCTCTGTGGCATACTTCACATAGAACCTTTCCAGGTCTCTCTGGTCGATATTGGGGTCCCATGGCGGATAATACATGCCACCCACAAAAACAGGCACATCCCGGAGATAATGCCGGGTTGCCTGCGGCCATTTGAACCGGGGATCGCAAAGCTGCTGGGCGCTGCCGATGATCATATCCGGTCTGCCCATACCGCCCCATGGGGCTCCGGGAGGGGTCTCTCCCAATTCCTCGCGAAACATGTCGAAACCAAGGTTGCACGTTGCGTAGGTGCAGAGGGAGCGGGAAAAATTATCCGACTCGGCCTTCTGAAGATATTTCTCTGCATCGCGTTTGGCAGCGCATATGCCCGAGAAGCTCTCTCCCCAGGCAGGAACGATGTCCATGGCCTGGAGGATCTCATCGTGGGCATCCTGTATGTATGCATAGGCGACCTTCCTGCCTTCCCCCTTTGCCGAAAGGGTGGCGGCTAAGTTCGCCCTTACCATCTTCGGCACCTTTGCTGCTGTCTGCGTTGCAAGCGCCCTTGGTTTCCTCTGTTCGGCCATGATGATCTCCCTTAATTACTGCTCTTCCGCATATCGTCTTTCACCGTCACCCGGTGATCGATTTAATGGTAAATCCTCCTCTGGGGATCCGGTAGTGTAGCATATCTCTATTTAGTAACATACTTTTCTCTCAACTTCGGCTTTTCTATCTTTCCTGTCGGATTTCTGGGTACGCTGTCGAAGATGATCTTTCGCGGCCGCTTGTAGCGGGGCAGGTTCTTATCACAGAACGCCTTCATCTCTTCCACCGTGAGGGCGCCGTCAGTGACGGGCTGGACGATCGCGGTAACGATCTCCCCCAGTCTCTCGTCAGGGGTGCCTATGATCGCTACATCCCTGACCTTAGGATGCTTCTGGATGACCTCTTCCACTTCCACGGGATAGACGTTCTCCCCGCCGCTGATCACCAAGTCCTTTTTCCTGTCCACGAGCCAGATGTAGCCGTCCTTATCCGTCTGCGCCAGATCGCCGGTATGGAGCCAGCCGTTCACAATGGTCTTTTCCGTAAGGGACGGGTTCTTGTAGTACTCTTTCATAACGCCCATACCATTCACGATGATCTCCCCCACCTCACCGGCGGGAACATCTTCGTCCTTTTCATTTACTATCCGGGCATCCCATAAAAGTCCCGGCTTTCCGATGGCGCCTATCCTGCTTTCATCCTCGATCGTGTTGTGGATGGTGCCAGGCCCGGAACTCTCGCTCAGGCCATATGTGTTGTGGCACTCCATATGGGGGAAGTATTCCTTCCACCTTCGGATAAGGCTTGTCGGAATAGGCTGTGCACCCATCTGAAGGATGCGCCAGCAGGAAAGATCGTAGTCCTCTTTCTTCAGTTCACCCTTATCCATGGCCTGGAGGATGTCAAGGGTCCAGGGTACAAGCAGAAAGGCGACCCTCAGGCCTTCGCCGGAGATGGCGCCGAAGATCGCCCTGGGCGTGACCTCTTCCGTCAAAAGCACTGTCTTTGTTGCCGCGAGCATGGAACCGAGGAGGTGACCCATCGCCACGTGATAGAGAGGCGGCATCATCAACAAAGAGTCGTCCCTGGTAAGGTGAAGGTTCGTAACCTCGTTTACGGCAGGACAAAAGAGGTTCTTGTGGAGGAGGAGTATCGGCTTTGGAGCGCCGGTCGTCCCTGAGGTAAAATAGAGCGCGCACTCATCCTCGTCTTTCAGCTCTACCGGGGGCGGGAGCTTGGAACTATGAGCGATAAGGCCTTCCATGTCTTCTATGCCGCTCGCTCCGTTCGGTCCCATGCTGATCAGCCTTTTCACGAAGGGCAGAATTGATCGACCCTCCTCTATGCGGGGGGCGTACTCTTCTTCGAAGATAAAACAGCAGGGCTCTGCTGCCGCCGCACAATAGGCGATGTTCTCATCGGTAAAACGGAAATTGAGGGGGTTGACCCATGCCCCTGTCTTGATGATGCCGAAATAGGCCTCCAGCCAGTTGATGGAATTCTTTCCCATCATGAAGACCCTGTCGCCCTTTCGTACCCCTCGTTCGATAAGGGCATTTGCCAGGCCGTTCGTTCTCTCGTCAAATTGCTTCCAGCTGATCGATCTTTTCTGCCTTGATACCGGTCTGATCTCGACAAATGCCGGATCATCAGGGTAGAGTCTCCCATTCCGGGACGCAAGATCAATGATGTTCATTGCAATCCTCCACATCAGGTCATAGATTTTAACGGCACGCCCCGGGATCTACTCCGGGGCGTGCCGTGTAACAGCTACTTCTGATTGGCCTTCAGATAATCGAGACAAAATTTGAGGGCGTCATCACCGGGCAAACCCTTGGCCTTCATACTTTTCCGATATTCATCAAGCATAGGCCTGACCGCTGCTGCCCAGCGTGCGTCTTCTTCCCCGGAGAGGTAAATAATCTTGTTGCCCCTCTTTTTGGTGAATTCTATTCCTTCTTTCTCGATCTCGTCCCAGAGCCTGCCCTGTCTCTCGATCCACTCTTCGTTGATCTTTTCGATCGTTGCCTGGTCCTCTTTCGGGATCAGGTTCCATTTATTCTTATTCATGACGATGAACATCCCGGTCGAGTAACCCGACCCATACGCCACTGTCGAAGAGTTCACCACTTCCCCCCACTTAAAGCCCTGGAGCGCCTCAAAGGGCGCCATTGCGCCATCGGCTACCCCGGTGCGAAGTGCGTCATAGGTCTCCGGCATCGTAGTGCCCACCGGCGCCGCGCCAAGGGCGGTAACGATCTTGGCTGCCAGGCCGGTAGCCCTGATCTTCATGCCCTTGAGGTCTTCGAGCTTGTTGACGGGCTTCTTCGTGTGGAGCATCCCGGGACCGTGGGCATGGAGATACATAACCTTTACCTCATCGATCTCCTTCGGTTTGAATTTCTTGTAATACTCGTTTATCAGACGGGTTGCGGTAATGCCGTTTTTGAGACCGATGGGAAGGTCGATAACCTCGGTCAGGGGAAATTTGCCCCTGGTATAGGCAAAGCAACTGAAACCGATATCGGCAATGCCTTTCACGACATTATCGTATATCTGCGCTGCAGGGCTCAAAGTGCCTCCGGCAAAATATGTAATCTTTATCCTCCCGTTCGTTCTCTTCTCTACCTCCTTACACCACTGATCTGCAAGTATGCTGTGTTTATGGGGCGCAGGAAAAAAATTTGCGTAATTCAACGAGATCACCTTCTGCTCTGCCGCCGAATGGCCCGGATGGCACACAAAACAGATGCTCAAAACAAGAACCAGAAAAAATATCTTTACTGCTCCGTGCCTTTTCATAATGTTCCCTCCTTTTTAAAATGTGTTGAATCTGCCTGCGCAGACGGCCAGAGGCATCGATCCCCGGCCTGTCAGTTCACAAAATTTCTGCAATGTTTTTCCCTAATAGTTACAATACATAACACAATCTGTATAAAATTAAATGATATGAATATGGTAGGTAAATAGCAGTATTATAATGCTATTATCCGTAGAGATCAGGCAAGCGAGGCAAGGTACGTTCTTAAATTGACCTTTTGCCTGTTCAATCCGAGCTTGTTCCTGATGTTCTGCCGATGATGGTTCACGGCATTTTCCGATATCCCCGATATTCCGGCAATCTCTTTTATTGTCTTGCCGTCCCTTATGAGGTTCGCCACCCGGACCTCTGTCGGGGTAAATTGAGAGTAAGTGGAAGACATTTTCTGCACAAAGGGGGATACGATGTTCTTCAGGTTTGTTTCAAGGATGTTCAGATACGTCTTTGTCTCGTCATCGAGCCTTCTTTCTTTGAGCCTTTCTATGTATGGCAGAACAAGTTTTTTCACGTTATTCAGCACCTTGTCTTCTACCTCGTTCTTGTCCTGGTCCCGCTGTCTCAATAACACCCTGAGGGCGGCGTTGACCTCTTCAAGATTAAGGGTCTTGATCTTCAGCTCCTCTTCAGCCCTTTTTCGTTTCGTGATATCCCTGACAAATCCTCCGACACCCCTTTTGCCCTCGCCGAGACTTACAGCAAACCTCCTGATCTCGTATATCCTGTCGTTTACCGTCTCTTCGGTCACGACTATGGACGATGATTTCAATGACCTGGCGTCGGCGCGTTTTGCCTTCTCTGCATCCTCTCTCGGACGCAGTTCAAGGTCGGTCTTACCGATGATCTCGTCCTCACCTTTTTGAAAAAAGGCCCTCAGCAGCCTGTTAACGATAACATACCGCAGTTTTTCGTCTTTGAGAAAGACGGCATCTGATGTAGAATCGATGAAGGTCTTGTAACGTTCCTCACTTGCCCTCAGGGCATTTTCCATCTCCTTGCGCCGTGTAATATTCTCAATAGTACCTTCATAGCACAGCGTCTTGCCGTTTTCATCCCTCACTGTCCGCGCATTGATGGAAACCCATATCTTTTTGCCGTCTTTCCTGTAGACCTGTTCTTCAAACCCCTCCACGAAACCATGTTCCTCGCAAATGGCCTTGAATCTCTCCCTGTCTTCAGGGTCAACATACACCTCCTTCCCCATATCGGTAATGGAACGCATTATCTCCTGAGGGGAATTATAGCCGTACATGTTTGCGAAGGTGGTATTTGCAGTAATGACTTTGCCCTCCGGCGTGGTCTGGAAGATCCCCTCGATAGCATTTTCGAAGATGCTGCGATATTTCTCTTCGCTGATCCGCAGCCTTTTCTCTGCCTCTCTTCGATCGCTTACATCGCGGACGATCGCCTGGAGAACGGGTCTCTCTTTGTCAAGCTCGATCCTGTTCAGGCTTACCTCGGCGTCAAAAAGGGTCCCGTCATGCCGGCAATGTCTCCACTCAAAAAACTGTGGTTCGCCCGCAAGCGCAGCCTTCCCTTTCTCAACGGCCTTTCCCCTTGAGGGCATTCCGTCAGGTTGGAAGGGAGGGGAGAACGCATAGGGGGTCTGTCCTATGATCTGGTCTCTGGAACATCCGAACATGCCCAGGAACTTCCTGTTGCAGTCAATAAAGATGTCGCCTTCTATGAGGAATATTGCATCATTGGCATTATCGAAGAGGGTCCGGTACTTAACCTCGCTTTCTCTTAGTTTGCTCAGGACAAGTTTTAGCTTCGTAATGTCGTCTTGCTTTTTCATCTGCCGTACTCCAAGGGTCGTTTATTGAGGGGGTGCCGAATTATTATATAAAACACTTATATAATATTTAAATCGAAAATATAATGCAGGCCCTTCCTGACCTTTGTAGTCCGGCAATATATTCGTTCAAGTGGGATTATTATCTGAATCTGGACTGTCGTCCTGATATTATCGGCTCCGCCGGTTTCTCAATAATGCCGTTCCGCCCAATATCATAAGGCCGACACCCGAACAACCGGCCATCATCCAGATCATGGGCATGGTCGTTCCATTGTGCAGGTAGCTTACGAGCCCCGATGCTATGGCCCCTGAGACCATCTGCATGCAACCCATCATCGCTGCCGCGCTGCCTGCGTTTTTTGTGAAGGGTTCCATGGCCAGCGCCATAGCGTTGGGATTTACAAGCCCATGGCCGCAGACGAAGAAAAAGACGAGGGCTATGACCCCCATGCTGTTGAGCACTCCGGCAAAGGACCCGGCCACCATAGTCATGGCCGCACAAAATTGAGCGGCGACGACGATAAGCAATATTTCATGACCGCTCATTACCCGCAGCCACCTTCTGTTAATCTGGCTTGCAGCAACGAGCCCGATTGCATTTACCCCGTACATCCACCCGAATTGCGTTGCGGTAAAACCAAAGAGGCTCATATAGACAAAGGGGGACCCTGAGATATAGGAGAAGAATCCGGCCACCCCTGTGGAGGTCACGCAGGCGTACTTGATGAATTCCGGCTCTCTGAAAAGATTTATATAGCCGCGTATGACATTCTTCGGATGCAAAGAGATCGAGGTATCGGCACCCTTGCTCTCCTCGAGGAACCGGATCATCACGCACAGGACAAAGGCAACAATGATCGCAAGGATGAGAAAAATAAACCGCCAGCCGAGCGTGGATGCCAGGATACCGCCTACCGTAGGGGCGACTATGGGAGAGACACCGAAGATCAGCACCAGCGTGGACAATACCCTGGCAGCTTCGTTCCCCGAGAACAGATCCCGCACCACCGCTCTCGCCCCGGCGATCCCCACGCAGCCTCCAAGGGCAAGGAACAGGCGCATGGTAATCAGAAAGGATATGGACGGGGAAAAGGCACAACCAAGGGCAGCCGCGATGTAGACTGAAAGCCCCAGCATCAGGGGCCTCCTCCGCCCGAACCGGTCCATCAGGGGTCCGTATATTATCTGCCCCATGGAGATACCGATAAAATAGCTCGTGAGGGAAAGTGCCACGTGGGATATATCCGTTCCCAGGTCCCTGGCGATCGCGGGAAAACCAGGCAGGTACATGTCAACGGAAAAGGGCCCTATAGCGGATAATGCTCCAAGAACAAATATTGTGGTGTGGTATTGTCGTCTCTCAGTTGCCGGTCTCTTCATTCTCTGGTTGTTCTTCTTCGGGCAAGGTGCGATCCGGCCCACGTCAATATATCATCAGGATCAATATTTTTGCAATCATCTTTATTCCGGATATACGTGGAAACCGGGCATCGGCTGCATGATTTGCCCTCCCGACGGCAGGTATATCGGAAGGATTCCGCGGTATACCGGACAATGCAGCAAGGGCCTGCTCTCACAACAAAACAGGTGGAACAGACCGGGAAAACACGATAGACTAAGCGAAAACCATACAGAGGAGCACGATTATGATCCTTGAGTTTAACGACATACGTCCGAAGATAGACCCGACCGCATTTATCGCTGAGAATGCCATGGTCATCGGCGACGTTGAGATAGGGGCAGGCGCGAATATCTGGTTCTACAGCATTGTCCGCGGTGATACGAACTACATCCGGATCGGTGCGAACTGCAATATCCAGGATGCCTGCGTCCTGCACGTTGCAAAAGACCTGCACCCCCTGATCCTCGGGGAGGGCGTTGTGCTCGGTCACCGTGTAGTGGTCCACGGGTGCAGGGTCGGGAGGGGATCGCTGATCGGGATCGGCGCCATCGTGCTGAACGGGGCGGAGATCGGCGAAGAATCTATCGTTGCCGCCGGATCGGTGGTCTCTCCAAGGAGCACTATTCCCCCACGTTCACTTGCCATCGGGATCCCCGCGAAGGTAGTGCGCCCCCTCACCGATGAAGACATCCGCATGATCCAGGGGATCGCCGCGGAATACCGTGGGCTCTCGGATATCTACGCACAGCAGAAATAAAGGTCCATATTGTCAGGGTACGACAAAATCAAATTTGTGGCATTGAGAGCAAAAATTCTCTGATTTTTCATGCTGGTGGTGGCACACATTGCAATCAAGGCCTGTTCCGTAATGGGGGGAAGTATGAGGGTTTGTCGGCTTCACCCCTGATGTCTTTTCTGCAAGTTTTTCCGTGTCCCCGTGGCAGGTTATGCACTGATCCATTTTGAGCGCTTCCTGTTGTTTTGTCTTTCCGTGACACTTCTCGCAGGTTATGCCGCGAAGCTGATGGATGTGTCCGGAAGGAATTCTCGTCCGCAGGCTTTCTTTCCCTGTCCCGGCATGACATTCAAGGCAACCGTCATACGCCATGTCTTTCGTTGCCGCATGCTCAGCAGGAAAAACCTTCTCGGCGCCATGGCAGGCTGCGCAGTCGCCGGGTCTGGCCTTCGCTGCCCTTTTTGGCGCTGCCCAGGCAACGGCACCGGCGGCAAGCAATGCAAAGGCAAGGCACAAAACAATGATAATCCTTCCGTATGTCGTCTTCATTTTTTACGTCACCATTCCAAACATCGCAGGGCACCCATGGCTTTACACGATGCCCTGCATACAGTACTATACACCTTTTGAGGGGGAGGGTAAATATTTCTACCCTCCCCTTTTTGTTCAACAACGATCCGTCAACTCCA
>MVRS01000251.1 GCA_002067975.1 Syntrophorhabdus sp. PtaU1.Bin058 | reverse complement strand
TTTGGTATGCCTATGGCAAGGATCCCGTCAAGCGATGCCTCGTAGCGGTCTTTCTGGTCCTGGGTGAGCTCTTTCATGGCAGGGTCATTGGCAGGATCGTCGTACGGATAAGGGAGCGGCATGAGGTCCTCAGGACTTATCCTGACAAGCTGGTCGGTTTTCTTGCTTATATCCTCTATCTTCATAACTCAGCTATCAGCCAAACCTCCTTACGGGCGCCGTCACTGTTCGCTCCATTTTTTCCCGGTCTGTATATGCGGCGCAGACCAGGTGATCTTCTGATCAAAAAGCTTTGTCAGTCTTTTCTCAAGCTCACTGCCCCTGACATTGGGTTCATCGTCCCAGCGGACAAGGAAGAAGACGAGGAAACGGGTAATGTAGTGAAGGGAACGTGTAAAGGGCAGGTATATGAGGAAGAAGTCGAAGAGAACGATATGGACAGCCGTTGCAGGTTTAATGCCGATGAAATGAAGCGTGATGAGCCCCACCCAGAATTCCCTGTATTCAGCAAGACTTGGGTCGATAAAATACCAGGAATAGAGCCCGCTCAGAAAGACAGCCAGGGTGAGGATGTATCCGAAGAAGCTGAGTAATGAGGCGTATATCCGCAGCTTCTCATCGGCGAGGCGTTTGATGAAAAGCCCTATGCTCCCGACAGCGCCCGCGATAAAGCTGATGACGCCCGTGAGGAGGATGGCATAATAGAAGATCCTCCCGGATATATCGGGCGATCCGGCGGAAATGGTAATGCCGAGGACCATCGCAAGGGCGCCAAAGAAACAGAGGATGTGAAAGGTGATTATGAGAATAAACCCCATATGCCAGGGATAGAGGGCCAACCAGTAGCTTGCATTGTGTTTCAGGTAGTCGCTGAGAATGAAATATTCTTTGAGCAGATACGATATGCCTCTTATGCGGCTCTTTGTCCGTATCTTCTCCCACCAGTCAGGATTTTCAAAATACGAGCCTCCATAACGGTACTTCTCCTCATGTATAACCGGATAGAGCTCCCATCGGAGGTGGGTGGGCAGATTGACATACTTCACTATCTTCGCACTATATGCGACGATGATGAAGACATACGCAAAATACGTGAGGATGGCGAGGAAGACGCTCATTGTCAAGTGCGGAGTTCGGAGTTATGAGTTCGGAGTTTAAAGGAACTTATTTTCTCCGAACTCTCAACTCTTAACTTGTAACTCGCGCATAGCGCGCTCACACGCATCCCGTAGGTTTCGGAAGCCCTGCCACCTTGCAGGCACCCTTTGCAGGTCCGCCCGGAAATAACTGGTAGATCGTCTTCAGATCGAGCCCGGTCTGTTTGACGAGCATCCGTATAGGCGGTGCTATCTCGTATTTAAGATAATAGTCTCTCAGGTAATTGACGAGCTTCCAGTGGTCTTCGCCCATGGGATAGGCCTGCTCCACCTTCGCCAGGTCTTCGGCGACCTCCTTGTTCCACTTATCCGGTTCCTGGATGAAACCGTCCTCGTCGATCTCGACCTCTATGCCGCCAAGGGTTACCTTTGCCATTCGTTACCTCCTATTTCTTGGTATATTTTTCAGGTTCTTCATCGAAGTCCTTTTTGCAGGCCTTGCAGCAGAAAAAATATTCTTTGCCGTTGTAAGTGCTGGTTGCCCGCGGCGCCGCCCTCACTGCGCCGTAGAGTTTGGCGACCTGGGAACCGACCTCGATCTCCGTGTGACAAACAGGGCATTTGACAGTTTCAGTTCCTTCAGCCATTATCCGCCTCCTTTCTTTGCGAATGATAAAGATAAGGCTCGTGTACCTTCTCCCCTGAGGCAAGGGCTGCAAAGTTGTCAGCCCACTCAGGTGAACCGAGCGCGTGTATATGAAGGTACGAGGCAAAGAGGTTTTTATATACGATCCCGTCCATGGAACCGTTCACCCCGCGCCCTCTCGTGACGTTTAAGACAAGGTTAAGACCTTCCGGGCCCGTGAGTCTCGAATAGTGGAACTCGTGCCCTCTGATCGATGCCCCGGCAGCAAAAAACGGGTTATGGCCTGCAACCTCTGCATGGACATAGCCATGCCCCTGGGGCCTCTTCGAGAGGACAACCTCTGAAGGGATAACACCCGCCATTGTATGAAGCCTGCCGTTCAGGCGGATCCCGCCACAGAGGTACATGAGGCCCGCGCATTCTGCATAGACCGGAAGATAATCCTCTATCGCCTGCACTACGGAGCACATCAGGTCCCTGTTGGCGGACAACCCCTGGAGGTGGAGTTCGGGGAACCCTCCGCCGATATAGAGACCGTCGATGTTGGGTAGGGTCCTGTCGTGAAGGGAATCGATCATGACCAGTTCCGCGCCGGATGCCCTGAGCGCTTCGAGATTTTCAGGATAGTAAAAATTGAAGACGCGATCAAATACAACCCCTATGCGGACCCGGGGTGTTTTGTCCTTGATTGTCCTCCTGCGTTTCACCGGATATTCCTGCGCATTACGTGCGACAGAGAGGATCCCGTCGAGGTCGAGGTATTGCGCGGTGATATCTGCGATGCGCCTTATGATCGCACCCCCGGATTCGCTCTCCCTGAAGGGCACAAGGCCGAGATGCCTCTCGCTGATATTCAGATAGGCGTTTTTCGGTATCGTGCCGAGGACGGGTATCCTGCAATACCGTTCAATAGCATCGGTCAGCTTCGACGCGTGCCTGTCGCCCGAGACGTTATTGAGGATCACGCCCAGTATCTCCGTGCCGGGCTCGAAATCCTGATACCCCCTGACGAGTGCGGCGATGCTCCTCGTCATCCTGGCGGTATTGACAACGAGGACCACAGGGGTCTTGAGCAGTCTTGAGAGGTGCGCGGAGCTTCCCTTGCCGTTTTTGTCGATGCCGTCATATAGCCCCATGTTCCCTTCGATAATGACGATGCCGGCACCGGGCGAGGAGGTTTCGAAGCTTTTGAGCAGCCTCTTTTCACCCATCATAAATGCGTCGAGGTTGCGGCAGTTGTTGCCCGATGCCGCGGTAAGCCATGACGGGTCTATATAGTCGGGTCCTTTTTTAAAGGGTTGCACCTTGAGACCCATGTCTCTGAAGAGGCTGCACAGCCCGATGGAGACCGTGGTCTTTCCGGACCGTCCGGCCGGCGCGGCGATCATGACCCGCGGCGGTATTCTATCTTCAATCATTGATCCGTTTCTCACTATTCACTGCCTTTATTATCAGCTATCAGCAAAAGCATTTTTTGTTTCAGCTGACTGCTATTCACTATCGACTATTCACCGCCTTTATACTATTCACCGCCTTTCAGTTTTATGAACGAGGCGCCGAGGTAGACGTATTCAATAACGCCCTCCTTGCTCAGCTCGGCGATCGCCTTGTCAACAACATGTTTATCGGCGCCTATGTCCCTGGCGACCTCTTTGTTCTTTGCCTTCGATACCGTTTTAAGATAGTCGATGATCTTTTGTTTCAGTTCGCCTGTCACTTCATCTGCCACTGCATTCACCCCCTTGCGCTACCACTTGAACTGGGTAGTAGTCCTGTAGGTCTCAATCGCGTGTGTAAAATCATCGATATGCTGTTCGGTAAAGGGTATCTCTGTAAGCTTGAAAAATTTCTCCCAGCCGATCCGCTCGATCCATTCCCCCATCCTCTCGTATTTCCGCGCGTTGTCGGCGTAGACCTCGACGATCTTCTTGATTACATCGACGACCTCCGGCCAGCGGGGCGGATTATTGGGCAGGAAGGGGACAACCATCCTTGAGAACATGGGCGGTTTCCTGGCATTGGAGACCTTGCCGCCTACGTAGATCGCGACACCGTCGCCGACAGGGTCTGCGAGGGGCATGGCAGGACAGACCGTGAAGCAGTTTGCACAGTACATACAGAGGTCTTCCCTGACAATGACGCTCTTCACGTTCGGGTCGGGGTGGCGCCTGATAGCCCCTGTGGGGCAGGATTGGATAGTTGTCGGTATCTCGCACTGTGCGATGATCTTTTCGTTGTCTACCTTCGGAGGTCTCCTGTGAACGCCGACGATCGCGAGGTCGGAGCAGTGGATCGCACCGCACATATTGATGCAGCAGGCAACGGCGATCCTCACGTATGCCGGAAGCTTCATGTTCGTGAAATAGTCATAAAGCTCATCCATAACGGACTTCACGAGACCGGAGGCGTCGGTAGCCGCACTGTGACAGTGGATCCAACCCTGCGTATGGACGATATTGGAGATACTGTTGCCCGTGCCCCCTACGGGGAGTCCGAGCTTGTTTACCTCAGCGATGACCCCGTCGGCCTTTGCCTTGCTGTCCGTGATGAATTCGACATTAAACCTGCTCGTGAAGCGGAGGTGACCATCACAATATTTGTCGGCTATATCACAGAGGTCCCTCACAAAATCGATACTGACAAGCCTCGGCGACCCTACGCGTACCGTGTAGATCTCGTCGCCCGTCTCAGAGACGTGCCTGAGGACGCCGGGCCTGGGGGTTTCATGATATTTCCACTTGCCGTAATTCTTCTTTATCACATCCGGGAGCATCTCCCGGTAATCAGGCGGTCCTATGTCTGTCCTTCCCATGCTAACCTCCTTAAATTTCTGTTCAATGTTCTATGTTCTACGTTCTAGGTTTAAACATTGAACCTTGAACGTAGAACGGTCATTTTAAAAGAACACATACGGGTTTGCCCTTGGTTTATAGATCATCTGCGGCACCGGCGGGATCCCCATCTCACGGAGAAACGTCTTGAACCCTTTTCGTTCGATAAGCTCGGCAAGTCTTTCCCTCGTTCTTCCGTTTTCGTCCCACCAGTCCCATATCTTGCGGAGAAGCTCCTTTATCTCGTTATAGGGCGGCTCGATCTTTATGAACGGGATGAGGACCCAGGAGAGATAGGCGCCTTTGATGATAGGTGCCTTGCTGCCGATGAGGATCGTGGCCCCTGTATCGACACCCGGCCTGATCGCCTTTGTCATCTTGTTGATGCAGTGCATACACCTGACGCAGTCCTCTGCCCTCAGTGTGAGTGTCTTTGTCTTTTCGTCCCACTCAAGGGCATCGGTAGGACATTTGTCGACAACCAGCCCTTTGACGTCAAACCCGTTCTCCGCGTAATTCTTTACAGCCGCCTGGTCAATGCGGAGGGTGTCTTTCCACGTGCCGATGATCGTGAAGTCCGCCCTTGCGATTGCGGCGACACAGTCGTTGGGGCACCCCGAGGCCTTGATCTTGAATTTGTAAGGCCACCGCGGCCTGTGGATCTCGTCCTGGAATTCCGATGTAAAATCACGGACGATGTCGAGGGTATCGATGTTCGCCCACTCACAGCGGGCCTTCCCGACACACCCGGAGATCGTACGGAGCGCAGAACCGGAGCCGCCCAGGTCAAATCCGTTTTCGGTCAGGGTATCAAAGCAGGGTTGCAGATTTTCCGTTGGAGCGCCCAGAAGGATTATATCTCCCGTGGAACCGTGAAAGTTTGTCATGCCGCTGCCGTACTTTTCCCAGATATCGCATATTTTCCTTAATGCCTTGGTGGAGTAGAACCAGCCGGCAGGATGGTTAACGCGAAACGTATGGAAGGCCGCTGCGTCCGGGAACTTTTCAGGGGAATCACAATACCTCCCGATGACGCCGCTTCCATAACCGGTAACGCCTACGATCCCGCCATGTTTCCAGTGAGTTATCCTGTCCTTGTAGGACAGCTCCTGTATCCCGAGCAGGTCTTTCGAGGCCTTGTTTTTCTTTGCCGCGCGCTTGATCTCTTTCACGTAGCTCGGCCACGGCCCCTTCTCGAGCTCGTCAAGCAGAGGGGTTTCATCTGCCATACGGTCACCTCCTTAAAGATTTGGATTCCTGTGTATTAAAAATGCCCCTTCATGGAAAGGGCATATTGACAAGACCCAAAAGATACTTGTTTTCGGTAAGACTGCGGCCACTGAAACGCTGCGTTTGTTTGTTATTCATGGAACCTCATAACGTGATGCCCCCCATTGATATGGATTCATACCCCATAACTCTATATATAACAGCGGTAAGGGGACTTGTCAATTTTGGATATGGGATTAATGGCCTGTGGGCTGAGAAGGTTTTGGGATAATTTGGGATAAAAAGTGGAGAAAAAATTATCTCAATTCTACTTGACAAGAGGCCAGTTATGAATATATATTCATAATAGAGGTACACATGCCAAGACCGACATGCCGTAGAAATATCGGATTTCTTCCCCACGTAACGTATTTCAAACCAGCCGGGATAAGGATGGGTGAGCTGGCCGAAGTCATCCTTCAGCACGACGAACTGGAGGCTGTCAGGCTGAAGGACCATCTCGGAATACCGCAGGAGGAGGCAGCAAAACAGATGAATGTGTCGCAGCCTACCTTCCACCGCCTTATACTGTCGGCCCATGAGAAGATGGCAGACGCTGTTGTGAACGGAAAGGCGCTCAGGATCGAAGGGGGTAATGTAACGATCGACAACTCACAGATACCGCCCTGCGGCTGGCGTCAGATGTGCAGGCGTAGATGGAAGGGGAGGGCTGTACCTCAAAAAGGTGATGGATTAGTCACCGGGCAAGGAGGAGCAATGAAGATCGCAATAACGAGCGTTGACGGTACCTTAGAGGGAGTGGTGGATGAGCGTTTCGGCAGAAGCCGGAAGCTTATCGTCTATGACAGGGAGAAGAAAGAGCATACTGTAATCGACAACGCAATAAATATGGGTGCCGCGCAGGGCGCAGGGATCCAGAGTGCGCAGAACGTGATAAATTCCGGCGCGAAGGCGGTTGTCAGCGGTCATCTTGGGCCGAATGCCTTCCGTGTGCTCCAGGCGGCAGGCGTCGATGTCTATGTGGCGTCCAATATGACCGCAGCACAGGCGATTCAGGCGTACGAGCAGGGAAAACTCGCCCAGTTGACCGGGCCTGATGTGAGCGGGCACTGGTGAGA
>MVRS01000250.1 GCA_002067975.1 Syntrophorhabdus sp. PtaU1.Bin058 | reverse complement strand
CGTGCTGAGCTTCCTGCCCAGCGCCGCTTCCCTTGAGGGCATTTCCGTTGCGATGAAGGAATATATGGGGATAGCGTTCTATTCATGGGGCTCACGTCGCCCCCTCCACCGGCAAAGCCGGTAGAGCCTCCTCCTCTCGCTCGCGCACTCGCTATGGACCCTGGGACACCTGCAAGCGGGTGCCCGGTCTTTCCTGTATAATCAAACCCTGAACCTGTTCACCATAACTTCGTCGATCCGTGTTTTTTCGAGAAGTACCATCAGGAGCCTGTCTACGCCGATGGAAACGCCCGCATAGGGGCCGTCAAGTTTGCCGATGGATTCAACAAACTCTTCGTCTGTGGGGAATTGGTCTTTGCCAAGCCTCGCCCGTTCCCGATTGTCCGCGAGAAAGCGCGCCCTCTGTTCTTCCCTGTCCAGCAGTTCGGTATAACCGTTCGCGATCTCAAGGCCGTTGATGTAAAGCTCGAAGCGCTCGACCCTCCCGGGATCAGCGTCCTTTCTTTTTGCCATGGTTGAGACGGATTGCGGCCAGTCGATCACAAAGCAGGGCTCATCGGCCTTCAGCTCTGGCTCTACGTCCTGGATAAAGAGCTTGAAGAAAAGGTTGTTCCAGTCGTCACGGTCGTCGATGCCCGCGAAACCCCTATCTTGCATTGCCCGGAATAGACCGTCCCTGCCGAGCGCAAAGGGATCAATGCCGGTCTTTTCAATAAAGAGGGACCCGAGATCACAGACCGTAAAGGGGCCGGCGAAGCGGGTCTGCCGGTTTCGTAAAAGCCTGCCGGAGACAAACGCGACGAGCGCCTCCACTTCCCGCATTATGTCGCGGTAATCGCCCTTGCGATACCACTCCAGCATGGTGAACTCTATGCTGTGGACCTCATCGAACTCCTCCACCCTGTATACCTTGCAGATCTGGAATATCTTCCCGCTCCCTGCTGCGAGGAGTTTCTTCATGCCCATCTCCGGTGATGTATGCAGCCGCCAGGGGCCGCTCCCGGCAACAAATACGGTGAGCGGGTCGATCTGCGGGTCCGGCGGGGCCGTCCTCATAAGGTTTGACGTTTCAACCTCGATATACCCCAGGTCATAAAAATATTCCCGCATGGCCTTCAACAGTTCATGCCTCATCCTCAAAATATCCTGTATCGCCTTATCCCTGACCATTCTCTTTCCTTCAATAAGCCATTAGCTATCAGCAATCAGCTTTCAGCTATAGACCCCTTAATAATCTAGCTGTCAGCCATCAGCTTTCAGCCTTCAGCTATGACCTTATTATAAATAACCAATAATGAAAAGTAAAAGGCGGCGAGATGATAGGTGATAGGCCATGGGATGGGGCGGGTTGTCATTGCGAGCGGAGCGCGGCAATCCCATTCAACAGATTATACTCTGTCAGATCGCCACGTCGCTTCGCTCCTCGCGATGACTCACAGTTGTTCCGCTATGCGCCATGCGCTTCGCGCTATGCTGATTCCGTATCCAGCGTCTCATGCTTGTTCTGAACGTTGAACGGGTTTTACCGCTTCTCCCTTATTGCTTTTTGAGGCGCAAACAAGTATACTTTCCCACACGGAGAGGTGACCGAGTAGGCCGAAGGTGCTCGCCTGCTAAGCGAGTGTACGTGCTAAAACGCGTACCCAGGGTTCAAATCCCTGCCTCTCCGCCATACATCTGTAATACAGTCATGACAAACCGTATATCGCAGTTCGTATATCGTATATCGAAATACCCGGGAAACCATGAGGCGTGAAAACGCGCTATTTGTCGCTGGATACTGGATACTCGATGCTGGTCAGGTACATCGAGAAGCAAGATACGAGGAACAAGGAATGGGTTTTCTTTTCACCTTTCACGTTTCACTTTTCACTTCTATATTCCCAGCGTAACGCTGAATACCTCTTCCAGGCTCGTGATCCCCCGCTCCACCTTCCTCAGACCCGATTCGTAGAGCGTCGACATCCCCAGTTCCTTTGCCGTGTTCCGTATCTCCTGGTAGGATGCGCCGCGGGAGATCATTACCTTAATATCTTCAGAGATGGGCATTACCTCTGCGATGAGCGTCCTTCCCCTATATCCCGTATTGCCGCAGGCCGGACAACCTTTCGCCCTGTATACCACCTCAGTCTGTAATTGTGCGCTCCCGAGCTCCTTCACGGTAGGCGTATATGCCTCTTTACATTCCGGGCAAAGCCTGCGGACCAGCCTCTGACCGATGACGATAAGGACCGTAGGCGCCAGGAGATAGGGCTCTACCCCGATATCAATGAGCCGCGTCACCGCCGACGGGGCGTCGTTCGTATGGAGCGTGGAGAGGACGAGGTGTCCTGTCAGCGCTGAACGGATGCATATCTCGGCAGTCTCAAGGTCCCTTACCTCGCCGACAAGCATGATGTCGGGGTCCTGTCTCAGAAAACTTCTCAGCGCCGCAGCAAACGTAAGACCGATCTCGGGTTTTACCTGTACCTGGTTGATGCTGTCCAGCCTGTATTCTACGGGGTCTTCTACGGTAATGATGTTCTTTGTCGATGACTTTATCTCCTGGAGTATCGCATAGAGTGTTGTGGATTTCCCGCTCCCCGTGGGACCGGTGATAAAGACAAGGCCATGGGGACTGTTGATCGCCTTCTGCAGCGCCGCAAGGTCGTCTGGCTCAAAACCCATCATGTCGAGGTCAAAGACGACGCCGCTCCTGTCGAGTATCCTCAGAACGACCTTTTCGCCGTAGATCGTGGGGATGATAGATATCCTCAGGTCGATCGTCCTGTCCCCGAGTTTGACCATGAAGGTGCCGTCCTGCGGCAGTCGCTTCTCAGAGATATCAAGTTTTGATAAGATCTTGATCCTCGAAACGATCGGCAGGTAGAGGTGGCGCGGCGGCGGCGGGATATCATAGAGCTTGCCGTCAATCCTGTATCTCAGTGAGATCCTGCCCTCAAAGGGTTCGATATGGATGTCGGATGCACGCTGGTCAATCGCCTGCCAGAGCATGAGGTCAACGAGCTTCACGACGGGTGCTGCCTTGGCGCGTGCTATGATGCTGTCAAGGCTTAAGGAATCATCATCCGATTCAGGGCTCGTCTGTCTCAGCCTGTCTATACCGTATAGCTTGGGCCCGCCTCCCTTTGCCAGATCGATGGTACCGTAAAACTCTTCTATCTCCTTCAGGATATCGGAACGGGTGGCAACAACAGGACTGATCTCGCAGCGGGTGATCTTGCGGAGCTCATCGATAAGCATAAAATCCTGGGGATCAAACATCGCGCAGGTAAGGATGTTTTTGTCCCGTGAAACCGGCAGAACGGTATTCCTCACGGCAACCTGCTTGGAGATGAGCATCTCCAGGTCCTGACCGTCTTCAGGCCGTAAAGTGCCTGCCCTTGAGGAGACAAAAGGTATGTTGAACTGCTGCGACAATGCAACGGCGACGTCCTCTTCACGCACCATCCCGCGGTTGACGAGGATCTCGCCGAGGTGTCCTCCGTTGGCCTCCTGGATCTCGATCGCCTTATCAAGCTGCTCCTGCTTAATGAATTTTTCCTTCAGGAGTATCTCTCCCAGCCGCGCGCTCGAAGGGTCCCGTTTCATCTTCTTTGTCATGTCTCTATTGTATGGAAAATACGGGTTTACTTCAAGGGGGAATATAGGGTGCACATATTTTGTTACTTTAGGCGCTTGATTAATCACGAGTTACAACCTATATTTATACTATTATGAAAAAATATGATCCCTATATTACCCTGGCCCTGGAAAAGGGCATAGACGATGCCCTGATCGTTGAAACCGCAAAGATCTTTACCGCCCCCTGGGTGAGGATGAAGTGCCGGTTCGGCTGCGCGGGGTATGGGAAGCGGCTCTGCTGTCCACCCCATACACCGGATTATCAGGAAACACGGGCCGTCCTCGATTCATACAAACACGCCTTGCTCTGCCACGTGCACTGGAAAAAGGATTACGGAGTCGTCAATAAATTCAACGGCACCATTGTAGACCTTGAAACCGCCGTCTTCCTCGACGGCTATCATAAAGCGCTCGGCCTGGGAAGCGGCCCCTGTACGCTGTGCAGGACATGCGATACGAGCGGGCGCTGCAGAAACCCTGAGAGGGCAAGACCGGCAATGGAGGCATGCGGGATCGACGTCTTTAAGACGGCGCGGGCACATGGTCTGCCCATCCACGTTGTACGCACACACCGTGAAGAACGGGACATCTACGGGATCGTATTGATCGAATGAAAGTGGAAAAAATAATAAAATATTTATTCAAAGGAGAAAACCATGGACGACAAGGAACGTCTTAACGCATTGGAAGTAGCGCTTAATAACGAGATGCGGGAGCGGGAATTCTATCTCAAGAACGCCGACAGGACAACGAACCCTGTGGGAAAGGCGATGTTCGAGAGGATAGCCGAGGACGAGCTGGAGCATTACAACCGCCTGAAAGAACTCCACGCCAAATGGAAGGCAAAGGATAAGTGGCCCGACTCGGTACCCCTGAAGGTAAGCAATACCAACGTCAGGGATATCCTTGTCAACATGGTCAAGAAGGTTGAAAAAACAGCGAAGGGTGACGCCGATGACATCGAGGCGATCAAGACCGCTGTCGATTTTGAAGAAAAGGGCGTCAGATTATATTCGGAACTGAGGGACGCCTCTTCGAATCCGCGCGAGAAGGAGTTCTTTGACCTCCTCGCCATGATCGAGCACGAACACTACCTGTCCCTGAGGGACGCCGAAGAATATCTCACCGATCCCACATCGTGGTTCATCAAGACCGAGCACCACACCCTGGACGGGGCGTAAAAACCAGCATAGAGCGACAAACCCGTAAGGCGTGAATCGTAAGTCGTAAGGGGTTTGTCGCCTCACGCCTGACGACTTACGGATGTTTACTAGTCGGTCTTTATGGTTTCCCTGATATACGTATTTTCAGGATAATCCCTTTTCAGCTTCTGTATCTCGGCTTTTGCCGTCTCGTTCAGGTTCCTGTCGAGGAGGTAGAAGATATAAGAAAGTCTATATGAAAGGTCATCGCCCCGTTCCCGGTAAAAGGCAATCCTTTGTGCAATCTCCTTTGCCTCATCTTCACTGACGATCGTGAAACCGCCTCCGGAGATGTTGCGGTTTTTTCCACCGTCAATGATCCACCGGTATTCTTTTCCATACTGGAGTACACCCGGTGGTATTTTTAATGCATTCTCTGCGCTCTCGGCGTGAAAGATCATCTGCTCGCCGGACATGATCTTGACAGTTACCTTTTTATCGCCCCGGCAGGTATTGTTCCAGACAAGCTCCGGCGTTACATCGAAGATATTGGTATTGACAGGGGAGACCGTCTTGATGCAGGGTCTTATGCTTCTCAGGACAATCCCGCCGATGGAACCGCTTACCCCCTTTCCGGGAGGGTTAAGGCCCTGGATCTCTTTTACGGAACCCTTGACCGCAACGAGCTTCCTGTTTTTGACAATGCCCTCCGAGTTCGATGCAAGCTCATAGCCTTTGTTCTCTTTTAACGACACGATAACGACTTTCCCCTGGATGACCTTCACCCTGTCTCCTTCATTCACCGGGAAGAGCACGTGTTCGGTCTTTTTCAGCTTCGTTACCTTACCGTCAGCGCCCTGCACCTCCACATTCCCCTGAACGTCAAAGACAAGACCGTATCTTTCGGCAGCATTCACGTTCATGCCGGCAAAACCCAGTAAGGCAACAACAAGGAACATCATACCGGTAATCCCCTTTGTCATGATGACCTCCTTTCATTCTCCATGGAGCGGTTATCCTGCTGACCTCCTGCAACCGTATAGATCGGCAGCGGCCGGTCTACTCCTTTTACTTCGTAATCGCCGAGATAGATAAAATTGAACCGGTCTTTAACGAGCGTATATGCCTCATCGCTTACGAGAAGGTTCGCATTAGCCTGCTTTGTGAGCCCTTCGATCCTTGAGGCAATATTAACATGCTCCCCGACGATCGTGAAGTCCATCTTCTTCTCAGAGCCCACATTCCCCACGATCACCGTACCGTAATGGATGCCGATGCCGATGTTCACCACCCAGTCACCGATAAACCTTTCGAATGCCTTCTCGCCCTTCATGCGCTCCGTTTCGCCTATGATATCCTGCGAGGCCTCTATGGCATTCACAATGGCGTCCTCTTTTATGGCAAAGAACGCGAGGATACCGTCACCGATGAACTTGTTTACGAAACCGTTGTGTCTCTGTATGATCCCCGTTATGGCCCCGAAATAAAGGTTAAGGAATTGCACGATATCCTCCGCCTTCTCACGTCTTGAGAGCCTCGTGAAATCACGGATGTCGAGGAACATGATACAGATGTCCTTACTCTCGCCCCTGAAGAGGCCTTCAATATCTCTTTCCAAAAGCGAATCGAGGACCTCGCGGTCGATGTAGTAGCTGAAGACCTTGTAGAGCCTCTTCCTTGTCCGTTCCTCAGCGACATACCTGTATGGGTAGATGAGCATAAGGGTGATAAAGGGCGCCGGCAACTGGGGGAAAATATTGACCACATACCCTCGCGAGAATGCCAACAGGTTGCCGGCAAGAAAAAGAAGGGCTATGCCGAGGACCGCCGCGAGGGAATAAACAGGTCTCATCGTCATCGATATGACCAGGGTAACGCCGACAAGGACAAGGAGGATCATCATATTTGCCGCGAACGGGAGGTCGCTGAGTGATGTGCCCGTAAGGAGCGTCTCGACAATAACGGCGTGTATAAGCTGACCGGGCATACGGTTGTCTTTCCCGTAGGCAGCCCCCTGCCCATCATGAAGGGAACAGGTATAGGCGATCTTTCCACGGACCGGGGTAAAGTGGACGTCTTCATACCCTGTGAGATACCCCAGTATGACGGCCTTCCCCCGGAATATATCACCCGCTGTCCTGCCGCTCATCACATCATCAAAACAGTAAAAAGGTATACGCTTTGCGAGGGAGTAGTTGGGCCGCACGGAGGTCCCTTTATAGGTCCTGCCCGTGAGGAGGGTGTAGACGGCATAGGCAAAGGTATCCTTGCCGTCTGTCTTAAGGTCCTGTTTCCGTATAACGCCGTCCCCTGTCCCCTTCATGCCGTCCGTGAGGATAATGTCGGCCGGGTAGAATCTCTTCATAAACGGCGCCGCGCCGTAATAGAACGGCACAAGCCCTCCATGGTAGGCCTGTACAATGGGCGTTCCCTGCGAAACGGTTACAAGAGGCTCCAGCAATGCATTGTCGAGCTTCTCGCCGATCTCGCCTATGACATTGCCATATCTCCTGTCCGTTGGATTGTCCGTAAGCGATTCCACTCCGCCTCTTAATTTCTCCGCCTGCCTGTGGACAGGGATCACGTCAACGGCAATAAGCGCAGCCCGGTATTCTTCCATCTTCATAATGAATCTTCCGATGTCCGGATAGAGAAAGATGATCGGTTTTGCCTGGATGACGGATCTCTCGTCAATGCTGACGACAACGACGTTGCCGCTTGTCTGCGAACGCCCGATATTAAACAGCTCGGTAAGCTGGAACCGGTAATCGTACGCCTTTTGCTCGATGGCCTGCCACAGGCCGTACGTTGCCCAGAGGACGGCGACGACGACAACGCCGATAATGACCGGTATGGTATAGCGCGATCCTTTATGCCCTGCATTCATCATCTTATTTTCATCCCTGCGCAAACCCACCCTTCTCTATATTATACATAATCCCCGGCCATTATCATGCGCAAAGTATAGGCGGCATAAATCGTTCTTTCTCAGACTTATAGTCATTTTCTTACATCGGTGATAAAATAACTATATCAGGAGGTATCCACAATGAGACAATGGTGTCATTGGGTACTGATAATAGTTTTATTCCTCCTTCTGTCCGTTTTTACCGGCCGCGTCCTTTATGCCGACGGGCCTGTTAATGAGCCGGTAAAAGAGCCGATCCTTGTGATCGAGACAGGGATGCATACCGCACCCATAGCGAAGATAAGCGTCGATGCAAAATACCGGTATGTCGTCACCGGTTCTCCCGACAAGACCGTCAGGGTATGGGAGTTGCGAAGAGGCGTACCGCATGCGCAACCGCTCAGGGTCCTGAGGCCGCCGATCGGCGAGGATCAGGAAGGCCGCATCCAGGCGGTTGCCATATCGCCCGACGGGAACCACGTAGCGTGCGGTGGATGGACACAGGCAGGCGACCCTCTCTTTAATATCTATATCTTTGACCGTGCAAGCGGCAGCCTTATCTACAGGATACGCGACATGCCCGGCCCGCCGAACAACCTCAAGTACTCCCCTGACGGGAAATTCCTTGTGGCGACCACATTGGGGCCGCACGGCATAAAGATCTTCAGGACCGGCGACTACACGCTTTTCGCCGAGGACAAATATTATGAGAAGCTTGCGTCAAGGGTGGACTTCGATAAAACGGGCAGGCTCGTAACGTCATCGCACGACGGCTTTATCCGTCTCTATAACAACAACTTTGAACTTATCGAAAAGAAGGAGGCCCCCGGAGGGAACGATCCGACGCAGATCGCCTTCACGCCTGACGGCTCAAAGGTCGCAGTGGGTTTTCGCGATTCCCCTAAGATAGACGTGCTCTCCGGCAAGGACCTGAGCCACCTCTTCAGCCAGGATATCGGGGCGGGGAACGCGTCCGGCGTCTGCTGGTCCCTCGACGGTCAATATCTTTATGCAGCAAAGGGCGGCAAGTTCGGGCCGTTTTTCATCCGTAAGTGGGAGGATGGAGGTAGGGGTGGATGGTCTGAAATGCCGTCAGAGGAGCGGTCCAAAGGACTAAAGGCGTGGGTGCAATGGTCCTTAACGCCTCTTCCCGACAGTCGCGTCCTCTTCACTACGAATATACCGTCCTTCGGCATCTTTAACAAAGATAACAGGTTGACACTGTATAAAGACCCTGAAACGGCGTTTTTAGGTAGAGATCCTGATGGACTGCTTGTTTCCCGTGATAGTTCTACCATAAAGCTTGGCCTGGAAAGGAAGGGGAAATCGCAGGTCATATTTTCTGTAACCGGCAGGCAACTGGACTTTGCGGATCCGGAAAAAAACTCCTCCCCGGAACAACTATTCCCGCCTATCTCCTTCGCCGACCGCTTGAACATCACCGACTGGAATAAATCACATTCACCCATGATAAACCGCAGGCCCCTGCAGCTTGGCCCCGGGGAGTCTTCTTTCGGCCGCGCCATTTCCCCCGATGGGGACACCTTTGTCCTCGCGACAAGCAACAATATCCGTTGTTATCATCGCAACGGAAGGCGCAAGTGGCAGGTCCGTGTCCCGATTGCGAGGGCAGTGAATATCTCGCGGGACGGCCGGTATGTCATCGGGGCCCTCAATGACGGCACGGTCCGCTGGTACCGCATGCAGGACGGGCAGGAGGTCCTGGCCCTCTTTTTCCATGTAGACAAGAACAGGTGGGTCATGTGGATACCTGAAGGGTATTTCGACGCGTCACCCGGCGCGACCGGACTCATAGGCTATCACCTCAACCAGGGAAAGGATAAGGAGGGGCTTTTTATAACTCTCAACAACATGTTTGACGTCTTCTACCGTCCGGATATCGTTCAAGCAAAGTTCCGTGGCGAGGACATCAGCCGGCTGATCAGTATCACCGCACAGGAGGCGCTCAAGAATCCGCCTCCGAAGGCGCAGTTCACCGTCATACCGCCCGAGTCCGACCAGAAGAAGGTGAGGGTATGCTACCGTATCACGACAGGCGGCGGCGGTATCGGCGAGGTACGCCTCTTCCACAACGGGAAGCTGATAAAATCAGACGGCTACTACCGGGAGGTATCAAGGGCCATCCCCGAGACGAGAAGGATCGCTTCCCTGAACAGCCGGGCCATCTACGATGAACAACGGGACCTCTTCAAGCTCGAAGATGCATTAATCCCCCTCGCCAGCGCGTCAAAAGGCGACCTCTTTGAAGAATGCCAGGAGATTGACACAATATCAGGCGACAACGAGGTGAGCGTGACCGCCTTTAATAAGGACAATACAGTGCAGAGCTACCTGGAAACGATAAGCTTCAGATCCGGGGTAAGCCCTGAAGAGCCTCACCTCTACATCCTTGCCACGGGCGTCGACAAGTATAAGGACAGCGGCGTAAACCTCAGGTATGCCGCAAAGGATGCCTCGGATTTTTATACAAGGATTGTAAGGCAAGCCGCTACACTCTACAAACCTTCCAATATCCATTATCTGCTCATTACCGACGGCAACGCCTCAAAAAAAGATATCCTGATGAAGATCAACGAGCTGTCACGTCAGATAAAACCAACGGATATGTTTATCTTTTTTGTTGCCTCCCACGGACTGCTCATACAGAACCAGTATTTCATCGTCACCCATGACTTCGACGGCAATATCAGTCCGAACAGCCTCGTCAGCTCAAACGAGATCGTGGAATTTTCAAAACAGATCGGGGCGCTTAACCAGCTCTACATATTCGACACCTGTCATGCCGGCGGCGTAGACAATATCGTGAGCGGGCTCTATGATGCACGTATGTCTGTCCTTGCGAAAAAGATGGGACTCCATATCTACGCATCGGCAAATTCCGTCCAGGATGCAATAGACGGGTATCAGGGTAACGGACTGTTCACCTATACGCTGCTGGAAGGCCTCAACAACAATGCAGGGGCAGATACGAACCATAACAGGTATATCAGCATTATTGAACTCGGAGAATACTCAAAAAACAGCACCATAGACATATCGAAAAAACTGAATCACTCCCAAACACCCTACATTATAAATTTCGGGAAAGATAACGAGCTGTACAGGCTGAGGTAGCCGGGGAAGCATTCAACGGCAAAACCACAGAAGAAGATGTGGGATTTCTCCCCCCTCTCCCGGTCCCGCCATCGGGCTATCATTGACATGGAGCGCCATTGGATGTTAGACTACGCAGTGCACATATTAACGAAATTACACAAGAAATTTTATATATATATCCTCAAGGAACTCTCTTACATACTGTTTCTTTCCCTGGGCATTCTCACCTTCATCCTTGTGTTAAGCAGACTCGGGAAGATGACCGATCTCGTTATCAACAAAGGGGTGGATGTTATGGACATCGTCCTGTTGATCATCTACTCTTCCCCTGCTTACCTTACCTTTACACTGCCAATGGCCTTTCTCCTCTCCGTGATAGTGGTCCTCGGGAGGCTTTCAACGGAAAACGAGATCCTGGTCCTGAAGGCCAGCGGTATCAATCTGAAATGCCTTTTCATCCCCATCAGTGCAGTTGCCGTCATCATAACCCTTTGCGGGCTGCTTAATTCAAACGTCCTTTTGCCGAGCAGTACCGAGCTTTTCAGGAATACTCTCATCAATATTATAAAAAAAGGTATATCCATCGAGGACAAGGAAGGCGTATTCAACGACACCATACCCGGGGTTGTCATCTATGTAGATAAGGTAGATATCAAGAACAAGGTCCTCTCGGGGATCATGATCTCCGACGACCGGGACAGGGATGTAAAACAGACCATCTCGGCCAGCATGGGTTATATCAATGTCGATCCCGTCACCCTTGACCTCCACTTCGTCCTGGAAGACGGCAATCTGCATCGATGGGAAAAGACGAAGGACGTTTATAGAAGTGTAACCTTCCAAAACTACACATTTTCGATGAACCTCTCCACAATGCTCCCCCACAGTACGGAACTGCGGAAGCGGTCCTACGAAATGGACCGTGATGAACTGCGGAAATCCCTGCTTACCGCCAAGGAAAGTGAGAGGTACGATATCTTGCTGGACATCTATAAAAAGATATCGATCCCCTTCTCGTCCCTGGCGTTTATCTTTCTGACAATACCCCTGGGGGTGAAAAGGAGGGTGGAAGGAAGATTCTCCGGCATACTTTACAGCCTTCTGCTCTTCATCTTCTACTACGTCCTCATAGCGCTGACGGACAACTTCGGAAAATTTATCAATCTGCCCCCGTTTATTACCTCCTTCACACCGAACATTATCGTCGCGGCAATGGGATTATATCTCCTGAGACACTTAAACGAGGAGGAGCATTCAACGGTATCGCAAACATTAAAACGCATGTTGGTATATTGCCTTGAAAAGACTAAATAGATATCTCATTACGAACGTTATCAAATTCCTGTCGGTCACCGAATTGGCCGGGCTGGTGATATTCATTACCATTGAATTTTTTGAGCGCATGGATGTCTTTACCTCCTCCTTCGGCAATTTCTTTTTAGGCGTTCTCTATCTTCTCCTCCGGGCGCCCCTGTATCTGAATCTGATACTCCCCCTTGCGTTCCTTATCTCCATGCTTACCCTGCTCATCCTGATGATCAGAGGCAACGAGATCATCATTGTCAGGACTTCCGGTATCAGCACCCTGTCTTTGATGAAACCACTCTTTTCGTTCTCCTTTGTTCTTATCGTGCTCTCATTCGGCCTCTCGGAGATCGTTATCCCTTTTACGTCCAACGCCGCTGATTACATATACAGGGTAAAGATCAAAGAGGAGGAATCCAACGTCTTTTTCAAGAACGACAGGATATGGTTCAAGCGCGACAACATCATCAGCAACATCGATTTCTTCGATACGAAGAAGGATATTATCAAGGGTCTCACCGTTCTTGAGCTTACGAAGGATTACTCCATACAAAAACGATACGATGCGAAGGAGGGGGTCTGGAAAGACGGCTCATGGTATTTTTCCAATGTTGTCGAAAGAACCTTTGATGCCAAAGGTACGGTCTCCAAAAAGACCTATGCCAAACTGAAGGATATCATCAAAGAACCTCCGTCGGTCTTTAAGGTCGTTGATAAAAATCCCGAGGAGATGGGTTACGGGGAACTTTCACGATACATCAACAGGCTGAAACGGGGCGGCCATGACGTCCGGCGATATCTTGTTGACCTTTATAACAAGGTGGCATTCCCTTTTATCAATTTCATCATGGTCTTTGCCGCCTTTTCCGTCGGACTGCGGTATGTAAAGACAAAACATATCTCGAAGGGTATCTTTTCCGGCATCTCACTCGGCATACTTTATTGGTTTTTCCATACCATATCGCTCTCTCTGGGATACTCTGAGATCTTTCCTCCGCTTTTCGCCGCCTGGTTCACAAATTTGTTATTTACCGCTGCAGGTGTTATAGGTATTGTAACGTTGAGGACTTAAGGGCAGTAAATTCCGTCAGGCGTAAAACGTCAGGCGTCAGGGGTTTAACCCCTTACGACTTACCCCTTACGACTTACGGGTTCATCGCATGTGTAGAAAGGAGTTTCATTGAAAGCATACCTTGATATAGAAACAGACAGGACAGGCAACATATGTGTGATCGGGCTCTCCATCGAAAACAACGGCTTTATGCAGTGGTATGGAAAAAACATTGATATCTACAGTGTCGAACAGGAGCTTGCCCATGTAAAAACAATCGTAACGTTCAACGGAGACTGTTTTGACCTCCCGCAGATCAAAAAACATCTCTATGTCGACCTCAAGGAAAACCGTATTTCACGGGATCTTTTCAAAGAAAAAAAGAAGCTCGGCATCAAGGGGGGACTGAAAGACCTTGAAAAGATGTTCGGTATAACGAGAAGAACCGAGGGCATAAACGGGTACAAGGCAGTCTGGCTCTGGGAACGGTACAAGAACAGGGGCAACATCGATGCCCTCAACCTCCTCCTTGAATACAACAAAGAGGACGTGTTAAACCTCATAACGCTTGAGAAGATACTTGATGGATTGAGGAGGGAAACAGTATGATTCAGGATTTCCGGATCAACTCGGAGTTTAACACGATAGCCGGCCTTATGACCATTCCCAACGGTCCCGGGAGATATCCCTGCGTTATCCTCTCTCACGGTCTGATAAGCTCCAAGGAGAGCTCCAAGTACGTTGCGTTATCGGAGAGGTTTGCTGGCGTCGGTATCGCAACCTGCCGGTTCGATTACCATGGATGCGGTGCAAGCGGGGGCAATATTGAAGATACAACCCTCTCGATCAGGATAGAAAATCTGAACGAAGTCGCCGAATACGTATTGAAGCACGGGCAGGTCAAGCCGGAAAGTATAGGCATTGTGGGAAGCAGTTTCGGTGCGACCACGGCCCTGATCAAGGCAGCCCGGGACAAGAGGATACAGTGTGTATCCTTCTGGGCCACACCCTACACCCTTGAAAAACGAGGTGACGGCAGCATATCCGAGATCGCCTTTAAAGAAAATATTTACGATGACTTTACAAGATATGACATATTGTCAGAGGCAAAAAAGGTCTCCTCTGCCCTTGTGGTTCATGGGGAAGTAGATGAAGTTGTGCCCTGCCAGGAGGGAAAGGCGATATACAGGAACATTCGGAAGCCCAAGAGCATAGAGATCATAAAAGGGGCCGACCACATATTTTCAAACCCGGCGCACCGGGAGAAGGCAATCAACCTCACCCTGAACTGGTTCCGGAGATACCTGCCGAGCGTATAACGTAAACACCCGTGAAGCGTAAGGCGTCAGGCGTAAGGGGTTAAACCCCTCACGACTGACGCCTTACGGAATTTATTCGGATTCTGGATGTGCTACGGGCCTTCGTTCCCTTCTTTTTTCTTCTCTCCCCTCGTCTTTAGCCGCTCCCGGATAAGGTCGCCGACGATATTGCTCAATCCGATACCAAGGGCAAGGGAGAGCGTCATGATGATACCCCCGAAGATTATAAGAAAACTGATGGTGATAATCATATTCCCTATGCCGATATACTCGAAGACTATCCCGAAGGTTATGATGATGAGGAAGATCCTCACCCCTTTTGCGATGAGATCGCCGTATTTTATGTTCGCGTTTTCACAGGTCATAAAGATGATCCTGCTTATGAAATTGCTGAAAATGATCCCTATGATAACAATGACAAGGGAGACGACGATATACGGCAATGTGGTGGAGACCTTGGAGGCATATTCGGAAAACTGTGAAATGCCTATAAAATTAAGGCCGAAGGACAGGAAGAGGACGATGAACACCCAGTAGACGATCTTGCTGAGGACAATGGAAGGCAGTGTCTTGATCCCGCCCTTTTGGAGAAAATTGGCAATACCTACGTCTTGTGCCCATTTATCGAACCGGAAAAGGATTAAGAGCCGGCCCAAAAGCTTTTTAATCAACCAGCTGATGATCAGCCCGCCGACCATGACGATGACCATGACGATCACGTTGAGAAAGACCTCGTAAAAGTTATCGTAGAGGTCTAAAAAGAGGTCTCTTAAGAATTCAACCATACTGGGAAAATCTTAGTCAATGTAGGCGGGTATGTCAACGGAAATCAGCCTGTTAACGTTTAGTTTTATGCTTTTAGGAAAAATATGTCTTTAAGGGTTGATTGCCGATTGTCGGTCACCGATTTATTTTTTTGTTGACATTCTTTTGAGATTTGTTTAGGAATTTCTAAAAAGGAAAGGAGGTAAAGACATGCCTGCAAAAGTTGACGAAGATGCCTGCACAGGATGTGGAGCGTGCGCAGAGATTTGTCCCGCCGATGCTATTACTGTTGATGATACGGCAAAGGTCGATCCTGAGCTCTGCACTGAATGTGGTGCATGCACGGAAGAATGTCCGGTGGAAGCAATAACTCTGGAAGAGTAAACCCGATTCTGAAAATATAAAAGGATGGGACAAGCGCCCATCCTTTTATATTCCATCCCTCTTAATGTCTTAATTTATAAGCCCTTTACAAGAATCTCGGAGAGGTCCATCGCCTTCATCGTCTCGACCTTTTCCTTGTCCTTGATGGCGTCTTCCATCATGATAAGGCAGTACGGACAAGCGGTGACTACCGTACTTGCCGGTATCGCTATGGCCTCATCGATCCTCAGGTGGTTGATCCTCTTGTGGTGTTCCTCCATCCAGATCCTGCCGCCGCCGCCGCCGCAGCAAAAACTCCTGTCATGGTTCCTTCCCATCTCGACCAGCGAGCCTTTTGCGACCTTCCCGAGAAGACCCCTCGGCTGGTCGAACACACCGTTAACCCTTCCGAGATAACAGGGGTCATGGTAGGTTACGGTACCTTCAAGGGCAGGGTTCAACGCCAGTTTCCCTTCGTTCATCAGCTTCCAGAGAAATTCACCCTGATGATAGACCTCAAAATCCCCGCCTACCTGCGGATATTCGTTCTTGAGGGTATGATAACAGTGCGGGCAGGTTGTAATGATCTTCTTTATGCCGATCTCCTTGAGGAGTTCTACGTTACCCTGGGCGATGCCGAGGTACAGGTCTTCGTTGCCGCATCTGCGGGCAGGGTCTCCGCAGCAGGCCTCTTCCTGGCCGAGGATGCCGAAAGAGACACCGGCCTTGTTGAGTATCGTAGCAAATGCCTTTGCTACCTTCCTGTTCCGGTCATCGAGGGAGGCAACGCATCCCACCCAGTAGAGGTATTCCACCTCATGCTCGGCAACGTTCTTCACATCGAGACCTTCCGTCCACTCTGTTCTCTGTCTCTTGCCCATTCCGTAAGGATCGGTCTTCTGCTGCAGGTTCTTGAAGAGGAGTCTCGTCTCAGAGGTCGTCTTGCTGAGGGTCAGGGTAAGGTAGCGTCTCATCTCAATATTCTTGTCGAAGGTCGGGATCGATACAGGGCAGTTCACCTGGCAGGCAAGACAGGCCGTGCATGACCACAGCGTCTCTTCCTGGATGACGGTATCGATGATGCCTTCCTCGTTCTTGATGCCTTTTGCCGCCTTTTCCCACTCGCCTTTCAGGTCCTGGATGAACTGCTTGGGCGAAAGAGGCTTTTCGCTTGCATAGGCGGGACAGAGGTCCTGACACCTGCCGCACCGCGTACAGGCATCAAGATCGAAGATCTGTCTCCATGTAAAGTTCTCTATGTTGTTTATGCCGAACTCCTCTGCGTTCTCAAAATCAGCGATGGGCTCTATGGCGCCCCTCGGGTTGTCTTCAACACCCCTGAACATCATGTTCAGCGAGGAGGTGATGATGTGGAGCAGCCTCGAATACACGATATAGGCAATGAGACCGAAGGAGATCACCATATGGAAATACCAGAAGACCTTGTGCGTAACCGCTATGGATTCCTTTGACATACCCGAGAAGATCGCGGCAGTGAACCAACCGACAAAGCTCCAGCGCTCATAATCGGGCATTGAATGGGCAATGCGTAAGCCTTCAGCCAGGAAACCCGTCACGAGGACTACAAGTATCCAGACAAGGACTATGCCGTCATCCGGCTTGTTGTCAAGGCGCGGGGGCTTTGTGATGTACCTTCTCCACATGGCCATGAGGATACCGACAATTGCCATGAGACCGGCGAGGTCCAGCAAGAATGAGAAGATCAGGTAGAAACCGCCTTTTAAAAACTTCACCTTGAACAGAAGATCCGTGAAGTCGGCCTGGAACGCGACCAAGCCTGTTCCGATAGAGAGAATAAGGAATCCCCAGAAGATGAGGAAATGCATCCAGCCGGGAAAGGCTTCCCGGAGTATGGACTTGTGGAATATGCCGTTGGCGATGAAATACCCTATCCGCTCACCAAGCCTTTTTGTAAAGTGGATTGGGGCCGGTTTTCCTATCTTCCACATGGCATAACGCTTTTTTAATCCAACGATTAAGATGATGAACGTAATGATCATAAACGCGTAGCTGATCCACTGCGCGCCGGTATCTTTGACGTTCCAGAATATCTCTCTCCCGATATCCGTCATAACCTGTGCCTCCTGAACGTTTTTTTTGCATATATTATCAATATAAAAGTTCGATAAAATCAATAAAAATGTGACATAATTCACAACCATCTCCTGGCCTTTTTTCGCTATCTATAAGAGAGATAAGGCAAAAAAGACAATTCCATATCCATAAATACGGCAAAAAAGACAATTTTTTCTTGACATAATTTTAACAATTTTGATAAGGTAGAAACTAATCCATGAAAAAGCTCATATTGATGACTGTTGCCTTGTTCTTTTTCGCTGCTTTCATCCCCACATATTCACATTCTTCAAATATTACCCATAAGGTCAGGTCAGGGGATAACCTGTACAATCTGGCAAAAAGATACCATGTATCGGTAGATCAGCTGAAGTCCATGAACAACCTGAGGTCCACCAAGTTGAGCCTTGGTCAGGTCCTCATTGTGAAGACCGATACGTCGGATGTATCTCCGAATACCAAGGCCGCTAAAAAGAAGGCTGCCAAAAAGAAAAAGACCGAAGAGGTCGCCGTAACCGAGAATGACGGCGAATTCATCGAATATAAGGTCAAAAAAGGCGATACCCTTGACAGGATAGCAACGAGGTTTGAGGTTGACAGGGAAGACATTGCAGAGGCAAACGACCTCCAGAACTCCCTCAACAAAAGGCTAAAGCCCGGAAGGGTCCTGTTGATCCCGAGGAACACGGAAAACGAAAGCAACGATGAAGAGTATGTTACTCTCGTTCAGAAATCCCTTCAGCCCTGGAAGAACAGCGAAGAAAAATACATGCTCGTAAAGGTTGCCAAGAGCTTCATGGGGGCTCCCTACAGGTACGGCGGGGAAAGCGTAAGGGGTCTCGATTGTTCGGCTTATGTCAAAAAGATCTATGAGATATTCGATGTCGAGTTGCCAAGAAGCGCAAGGGAACAGTTCAGGGTCGGGGCGAAGGTGTCATCAAAAGAAGACCTTTCGGTCGGAGATCTTGTATTCTTCAAGACAAAAAGATACGCCAAATATCCGACGCACGTCGGGATATACATCGGTGACGGGAATTTTATCCACTCCTCTTCATACCACAGTAAACTGGGGGTCAAGGTAGATTCCCTCGATTCCAGTTACTACGCGAGGACATTCATCGGTGCTACAAGGGTAAAACGGCCCACGGAAGAAAACCCCGAAACAACCAACGCCACATACAAAAACACAAATAAATCATAACATGTGTTAAAACCCTTTTCCCTCCTTGCCTTTTCCATCCTGCTTCACTTATCGGGATATTATGCCCTTGCCAAAAGAATAGAACCGTTTCAATACCTTTTCTATGTCACATCCTGGTGGTCATACATCATCTTCCTTGATGCAGCGCTGGCACTGAAAGAAAAGAGATTTTTAGTGCTTAACAGGCATATCGTTCCGCTTGTCATAATCTCCTGCGGTTTCTGGTGTCTCTTCGAACTGATCAATATACGGCTCCATAACTGGCACTACATAAACCTCCCCGTTAATGAGATCCTGCGGTACGGAGGATACCTCCTTTCCTACGGTACGGTCATTCCTGCGATCTATCTTACAAAGGAATTGGTCTATATCCTCATCGGCGACATCGCCGTAAGACCCTTCGGGATCGGGCGGTATCCTGCCTATGCCATCCCCCTCGGTATTGCGATACTGCTGCTGACCCTTGCCTTCCCGCGATATCTCTTTGCCTGCGCCTGGATCTTTGCCGTCCCGGTCACGGATGGCATCAACTATGCCCGGGGATACAGGTCGTTCATGAAAGACCTTGAAAGAGGCTTAGCGGGCCACCTGATCAGCGCCGTTGTCGCCGGTCTCATATGCGGCATCCTCTGGGAGATGTGGAACTACCCCTCTGTCTCAAAATGGATATACTCTGTCCCCTTTCTTGAAAAGGGGAAGGTCTTTGAGATGCCCCTTCCCGGTTATCTCGGCTTTCTCGCCTTCGGGCTTGAGACGATCGCCTTTTTCAATTTTCTTGAGGGCGTACGAAGAGACAAGAGGTCCATATACGTCATGACCGTCATAATCGCAGTCCTTATATCCTCTTTAACATTCCCCCTTATAGACAGATTTACTGTAAGGTGGTAAATCCTGAATCCGAATAAATTCCGTAAGGCGTCAGGCGTGAGGGGTTAAACCCCTTACGACTTACGGGTTCTATAAGCTATATTGTTGACTTGTCCTATGTTGTATGGTGAAATATCTGCCATGGCGAAGATGAAGAAAGAGGAAATAAAAAAACCCGACATACTGATCACCGCAATTGAGTCCACCGTCGCATTCGTCAAAAAGAACCTGAGGTCATGCATCATAGGCGTGATCATCTTTTTTCTGGCAGCCTTCTCTGTTTATGCATATACGTTCTATGAGAAAAAACAGGACGAGAAAGCTCTGTATGCCCTTGCCCAGGGTATACAGAGCTTTGATATGTACAATCTGAGCGGCAAAAAAGACGACCTCGATAATGCTGAAAAGACCTTTCAGGGCGTTATCAATGAAAAACGGGGGCGGCTGTCGATCATGGCCAAGCTCTATCTCGGCAAGGTCTACTACAGCAGGGGCAAAAACGAAGAGGCACAAAGGATATATCAGGATATTCTAAACACCTCATCTGATTCTGTAATAAAGGCCCTTGCCGAAAAGGCACTGGAACATATCAAAAAATAACAACAAGACATTCGTAAGGCGTCAGTCGAAAAGCTGTTCAACGTTCAATGTTCTATGTTCAACGTTTTTTAAATTCATACCTTCCGCTTCTCTGTCTGGCTCATTCAGTCTCTCTGTTTTTTGTTAACATCGATATAACGTATATTTCCGTGAATTACGTTACTCATATATTCTGGTCGTATTAACCACCCTTCGATTTAATCTGTACTGCAAGGGTATTATACAGGCTGCAACCAACAATCCGGCAATATCGGTCAGCATTCCCGGAATCATAAACAGGAAGCCGGAGATAAAAAGCCCGCATCTTAACAGATTATTAAAGAACCATTCGAACTTGCCGTCACCTTCGCGAGCACCAAAACGACCGACCAAGGCGAGGTACCCTTCTAAAGAAGACGCCAACAGCCATACTCCAAAAAAGGCTGTACCGCTTGAATAAACTATGGAAAAGATTGACCCCTGCATCACGAGGGCAGGTTCTATAATAAAAAAGAAAGGAATGATGAACAAGACCGCCCCCAGGCGCATAGCCGTCCATCCGGTCTTCATTACGCTGGCTTCGGCGAAGGCCGCCGCTGGATATACCGCGATGCATACGGGTGGGGTGATAAAGGACAGTATGCCGCAATAGAGGAGAAACATATGTACCGCCATCACATTGAGCCCCAATTCCACAAGTGCCGGGGCCAGTATCACGGCCGTAAAGATATATACGGCTATTGCGCTCATACCCATCCCCAATATAAAGCTCGCCATTGCCGTGAGAAATATCATAAACGGCAGGTTCTTGCCTGCAAGGTGCAAGATCTCACTCGGGAAGGCATGGGCAACTCCGGTAATCGCAAGCGACCCTATGACCATCCCCACAGCACAGAGGATCGCTACAAGCTGGATCATCGTCTGGGCAAAGCCATAAAAAAAATCCTGAACCTTCTTGGAGTTCAGTCTTGTCTGTTTCTTCAGGTTGGTTATGAGGAGGAGAAAGGCCGAAGCGAAAAAAGGTGCCTGCGTCTCCATCCGATAAAACAGAACCGTTAAAAGGATAACTAAAGAAAAGATATAGAACCAGCCTCCTTTTATGGTTTCTTTTAACGAAGGAAGCTCGGATTTGGGCAATCCGCTTAACCCCAGCGACACGGCCCTGCCGTCTATCTGGACAAGAAGTCCGAAATAATAGAGAAGAGAGGGTATGATGGCGGCGAATACCACATGGAGGTATGGAATATTCAGGAAAGCTGCCATGACGAAGGCTACCGCACCCATCACGGGCGGCATAAGCTGTCCGCCGTTTGATGCACATGCCTCAACGGCAGCAGCAAAATGGGCAGGATAGCCTACCCTTTTCATCAGGGGGATCGTTATGGAACCGATGGTCATCACGTTTGCCACTGCACTGCCGTTCACCGAACCAAAGAGGGCGCTTGCTATAAGGGCCACCTTCGCCACGCCTCCCCGTGCATGTCCGAAAAGACTCATGGCGAGCTTCAGGAAGAAATCGCCTGCGCCGGTAATACCCAGACAAACACCGAAGATAAGATACCCTATCAGGACAGTGCCCACCGTTTTGAGCGGTATTCCCAGGGCACTGTCAGGACTCATAATATGATAGGCGACTGTCGAGTGAAAGTCGAGGGCGGCCCCCTTTAATAGTCCGGGCAAGAGTTCGGCAAAGAGCGGATAAAATGAAAAACAGGCCACGACTATGGACAGGGCAAGACCACCGGTGCGCCGTGTTGCCTCCAATATGAGAAACCAGAGTATAGTGCTGAGGACAATCATGTGTGTGGGGGCAACGGCGCTCCAGCCTTTCATGAGTATATCGTAACCCATTACGGCCATATACAGATTGATAAGGAGGCTCGCGAGAAACAACGCGCCGTCAAGCCACACACCTATCGTCTTGTACTTCTCCTGCACATGTATTCTGAATGTCAGAAATACCGTTGAAAGAAAAAGGGCCATGAGCAGGTAACTATAAGAATTTTCAAGATCGAGATTGCCAAGGAGGGAAAGATAGAACACCTGATCGATTGCCAGGAATATGCCAAAGGCAGACAACGCAACAATAATCCATCTTCTGAGATCCATATCCTCTACCTCACTACTTTTTAAGATACAGCATATGCCCTGAATTCAAGCATACCTCTGCCAAAGGCACATACCATCCGTTAAAATAACAGTAATATCAGGACCAGTTTACTTAGTCAGAGAGGGCCCCGAAGGCCTCATCATGTTTCTTTGTCCAGAACTGAGGAAAGTCCTGATCCTTAATCCCTTTTGTCCGGGCTTCAGCTATGGTCTTATTCCACAAATCCTTCAGGCCTTTCTGCCGTGCAAGCCTTTTCTCCTGGAGTTGATCCCATTTTGACTTCCAGACACCGATCTCCTTCAGATACCGCACAGAGCCCGGATGAAATACCAATCCCCTGCTGCTTTCGTAGAGGGCGAGATTTTCTTCCAGCGTCCAGAAGCGTTTCATCAGGTCCGACTTTTTGGCCATAATAGGATACGTCTCGTGTATTGCCTTCGTCATAAAGTACGCTATGTCATCGTCCAGAAAATCATAGGCAACCGTAGCCGGGTAAGGATAGCTCGAGCATTCAACGGGTTTTTTGTCTGAGACATCAGGACCAAACTTCGCCTTATAGGGAGAAAGGGCAGGAAGAACCTTGCTTATTCTTGCCCAGCCTGCCTTGTCGGCAACGGGAAATTCTATATAACCAACACCTGAAGGGCTTGCCTGGAGTTCATAGGCCGGCGGCACGGTGATGGCAGCCATCGCCACATCGATCTTGCCATCCACAAGGGCCTTCAGCATGGCACCAAACCCCGATACCTGGACCTTTTGCACATCATTCCAGGTGAGATTGCCGAACGCCAACAAGCCTTCGTGAAATGTGTTGAACACCGAACCAGGGATCCAGGGGACCCTCTTCCCCTTCAGATCGGCAGCTTTCTTTATCCCTGAATCTCCTTTCACGATCCCCACAAGACCCGGCTGTCTTGCCAACCAGACCACCCTTAGCGGTTGGGGGCCCCAGTTTTTGTCGGCATACCTGTCCAACCCTTCGGCAGCAAAGTAGACGTCCCCGCCCTGACCGGAGAATTCTACCTGTTTATTCTTCACGGGGATCATCCTGGCTATATCGGTACCGATAGGCAAGGCCCTTAACTTCGTTTTGTATTTTTCGGCCATCGCTTCTCCAAGAAAACCGTACATCGTATACGCGGTAGCGCCGATGTCGTAGGTCGCCAGCTTGACAATATCCGGGATTTTTACCTTTGAAGGCTTTGCAGGAGATTGACCTTGCGCCTGCGTCATATGGGGAAACAAAAGGACCATCGACAGAATCACAAAAACTGACAACAAACCAAACATTCCTGTGCGTTTAAATAGAAACATGCCTTTCCTTTTCACAATCTTGCCCTCCTCTTTTTTTGTTTTTTCCGGTGTCATGCACCGGCGTTCTTTCAACTCCTCCCTCAACATCAGACTTTTGTCCCTTCTTCATTTCTCAAATATATCCTTAAACTTCATCATTGCCTTTTCCCGTATTTCAGGTGAAGATATGCTTATTGGCGGGAAACTATCTTTCCAGTGATAAGGCCTGCAGGCGTTTATGAATACCTTTGCCGTAGTATAATCCCCCCTTTCCCTTTTTTCCGGAGGAAGCGTCGGATCTAAAGGACTCGAAAGGAAGCCGGGCATGATATGGATCGCCGTTTCAGGGTCCGACCTTGTGCATACCGCCCATAATACCTCATCCAGATTAGAGGGATCGATGTCGTCATCTACGGTAATAATATATCTTCCGGTACATGCACCCTCTACGAGAAGGGCCCCCGCCGCGGTGGCAACCTGTCTCGCGTGTCCCAGGAACTTCTGTTGCAGTGAAATCACGCATATTATCCTGTTCCCCGGGCCGTGTACGTACAATCCCTTTATCCCCTGCAGGCCCAGTTTTTCAATGTCGGTCCACAACTTGATCGCATTGTGGAGAGGCACAGGATATACGTTTATCGACGATATGACGGCAGGCTGTCCCAGGATTATGGGATCATTTCTAAAATAGATCCTTTTGATGCGGATTACAGGTTCATTTCTTTTCCCCGATGCATAATATCCTGTCCATTCTCCGAAGGGGCCTTCCGGCCTGCCGTCCTTATCCGGCGGGGGAGAGAAACCCTCGATGACGAGTTCCGAATTAGCGGGTATCGGCAGCCCTGTTTCCTTGCCGATAATAACATCCACGGGCTTATTCTGAATATAGCCGACAAAATCCAGTTCGGGGACACCCCATGGCAAACCCAATGTCGCACAGCCGAAGAGCAACGGCTGCTGGCCAAAGCACATGACTACCGGGCAATCCTTCCCCTGTGCCCAGTATTTTTCTCTCATTATTACAGCGTGTTTTCCCGGCGAGGCATAAAATGAGAGCGTCTCCTTGTCGTGGACCATAACGCGGTAGGTGCCGACATTTACCCATCCCTCATTGAGATCTTTCGTGATGGTTGAAACCCCTGTCCCGATATATCTCCCTCCATCGAGTTCATGCCATTTTGGTGCAGGAAATTTCAAGATATCTATGTCGCTGCCTTCCAGGACGTTCTCCAGGATTGGGCCGCTATCCACAATGTTGGGAGGGACGGGAACATACTCCTTCAGTTTATCCATCCAGTATCTTATTGCCTCAATATTGCTCAACTTTTCAGGCATACCAAAGGCTATTTTCTGGAAGGTGTCCCTGTAAAGAACGTTTGTTGCAATGCGATATCCTTTAGGGTAATCCTTGATCTTATCAAACAATAGGGCGGGGCCTTTTCTCTCGGCCATGATCTCGTTTAAGGCGCCTATTTCCAGGTTCCAGTCAGCCCCCTCAACGAGGGCCAGATCACCTTTTTCTTCGAGGATCTTCAGGAACTCCCTTAAGTCCTGAGGCGTGTCGCTGTCTTTTTTCACTGTAACCCTCCTGTTCCGTTGTTTTTATGCTCATTGATCTGTTGCGGTACCAGTCCAATCTCACCTGTCGGATGCACAATCAATCCTAAATTATCCCCTTTGTTTTGAGTTGATCGAGCTTCCTCCTGCTGAATCCGAGCAGCCCGCAATATACCTCTTCATTGTGTTCTCCCAGGCGAGGGGCGGGCAGCGAAATACTGCCGGGAGTGAGGGACAACTTTATGGGGATACCGGGCAGGGGGATCTTTCCCAATCCCGGATAGTCCCTATAGACGATCATCTCCCGTGCCTTGACCTGGCGGTCGTGCAACAGCTTCTCGACCGTATTAACGACGCTGCAGGGGACCCTTCCTTCCTGAAGTATCTTTACTACTTCGCCGGAGGTCCTCCGCGAAACCCATTTGTTCATCACCTCGTCTATCAGCTTGCTATTATTAAACCTGGCCATGTCATTCACGCCGAACCTCGGATCATCGACCATATCCTTTCTTCCGATCGCCTTTGCCAATCTCTTCCAGATGGCATTGGTGGTCCCGCAAATGACAACCCATTTATCATCCTTAGCCTTGAAACAGCCCATGTACGAGTGAAAACCGCGATTCCCGACATGCGTGTGTATCTTGCCGTACAGTTCGTAGAGAATCAAAGAGCCCATGCACTGGCCGCTGAAAAGAGCAATGTCAAACAAGGACACATCAACGCTCTGACCGATCCCTGTCTTTTGTCTGTGATAGAGGGCAAGAAGTATACCCATTGCAGAGGCGAACCCGGAACAGATATCATTGTAAGCAACCGGTGTTTTTGTGGGTGGATCACCTTGAAATCCGGCAAGCAGCATATTACCGGATCTTGCCTGGGCAATATTATCGAAGCTGACAAGTTCTGCATCCGGACCATTTTGTCCAAAACCTGATATGGCCGCCACGATGATCCCACGGTTGATCCTTCTCAGGCGTGTATAATTCAATATATCTGCCAGCTGACTTTTAGGGGTATAGTTATGGAGTACAACATCAGACCATCTTACCAGTTCTCTCAATATCCTCTTTCCCTGGGCGGTACGGAGATTTAACGTAATACCCTTTCTGTTTCTGCCCACAATCTTATAGGCAAGGGTTTCGCCATCGGAGCCCAAAAACCCCCATCTCCTGTCGGCGCTGCCTTCTGTTTCTTCAATCCTGATCACCTCTGCTCCCATATCTCCAAGCAGCATCCCGCATATCGGACCGGACTGAAAACGGGAAAGGTCCAATACCCTTATATTATCCAGGATCTTCGTGGCCCACTTCGGTTCAGTTTCTTTTTTCCGTATCTTCATATACTCCGCTTCCTGCCGCCATACGCTTATACCATCAGGTATAACGTGCGCCGGTCGCTCTCTCACATCACAAGGTCACAGTTTTCAGATGTATGGTGATATATGCAATGTTAGTGCCATTTTGTTACTACTCTGTATTTAATTGAAATTGTTCAATGTTAAATCTTTGATTGATTACAAAAAAGAAAGGTGATATGTATGTTGGTGTCCAAATCATGGACATGTACAAAAATATATACGGAATCAACATGGACGGCCTATGAAAAAAAAAGCTATTTATGATGAGATCTTGTCAGATTTTTCCACAGAAATTTTAGGTGAGTACGGACTGAACCCGATCATCACGAACGCCATGAGGTTCTATTTCAGGAACCCCTATGAGAGTACTATCATAGTGGACAAAGATATGCGGGTCCAATTTATGGACAAGATGTCCGAGGAGTTCTTCGGATTGAAAAGAGGCGGTGCAAAAGACGTCGACATAAGGGAGCTTGTCCCGCAGTCGGGTCTACCGTCAGCCATAGAAACCGGCATGCCGACGGTAGGCAGGATCCTGGAGATAAGGGGCGTAAAGAGGATCGGGGCCGTCTACCCTATCAAAGAAAAGGGCAAGATCATCGGCGGGATCGGCAAGATAATATTTCACTCGCTGGAAGAGGTGGAAAGAATTAACGCCGAGATCCAAAAATTGAAAAGGGAAGTGCGCTACCTGAAACAAAGAGAGGGGAGCGAGCACAGCTCGCTCTACAGCTTTAATAATATCCTCAGCAAAAGTATCCTTATGAAGGAAACTATTGCAACGGCAAAAAAGATATCGCTTTTCAACGCCGATGTATTAATTTTGGGTGAAAGCGGGACGGGCAAGGAATTATTTGCTCACAGCATCCACAGCTTCGCCCTCCCCGATAAACCGTTTGTTAAGATCAATTGTCCCGCTATACCTTTCGATCTTGCGGAATCGGTATTGTTCGGCTACGAGAAAGGTACGTTTACCGGTGCAGTATCGTCAGGTAAAAGCGGCAGTTTTGAAAGGGCCGATAATGGAACAGTCTTCTTAGACGAAATTTCTTCTTTGCCGCTCTCCATTCAGGCAAAGCTATTGAGGGTCCTGCAGGAAAAAGAAATAGAAAGGTTGGGGAGCGCAAAGACCAAAAAGATAAATTTTCGGTTTGTTGCGGCAACGAACACGAACTTGAAACGTCTGGTGGAGGAGGGAAGATTTCGCGAAGACCTCTATTATCGGGTTACGAAGGTCACCCTCTCCATACCGCCACTCAGGGAAAGAAGGGAAGATGTCCCGCTGTATTTGTATCATTATCTTGAAAAGATCAACCAATCATATAAAACACAGATCAAACAGGTCTCGAAAAAAGTGATGGATATTCTGGTCAACTACAACTGGCCGGGAAACGTGAGAGAATTGATAAACGTATTGGAACAAACCATCATTAAGGCGTCAAATGATAAAGAGATCAGGACCGAACACCTGCCCCCGGATATTCTGGTATATGCGCAAAAAACACACTACGCCAGTGTGCCCGAAGGCACGCACGATATAAAACAGGAAATAACGGAAGCGGAGAGGAACCTCATTGTTTCTGCTCTGAGGCAGACAAAAGGGAACAAGAGAAAGGCGGCAGTCCTTCTCTCCATGCCGAGGTCAACCCTGTACGAGAAGATAAGGAGGCATGACATTCATCTGGATTGGTGATGAGTATCCCCCGGGAATCTCCCCCCTCGGCTCTTTCCCTCTCTGCTGTATAGTCCCGCCGAACGCCGAACGTTTTTCATAACCTCGATATACTATATACGAACTACGATATACGATTCGTCGGTTTTCGTTGTCGTCTATCCGTACAACACGCTGACGGGCTCATATTTCGTCCCCTGGAAGGCAGGATAGATACCCGCCAGGACCCCCACGATCATGCTTATGGTAAGGGCAACAATGATGTTCTGCAGCCCGAACATAACGGGAAACCCTCCGAAATAGTCCACGATCAACGTAATGACAAAACCGACGGCAACGCCGAACAACCCGCCTATCAGGGCCACGATAACGGATTCCGTGAGGAACTGGAGGATAATGTCCCTTTTTTTCGATCCCACGACCCTTCGTATGCCTATCTCCATCTTCCTTTCAGAGATGGAAAGCAGCATGATGGCAAAGATACCGAGACCCCCTATCAGAAAGGAGACCGTTGAGGCAATAACGGACAGAACGGTCACGAGGCGTATCCCCTCTTCCCGCGTCCTTACAATGTCCTCCATCGTAAAGATGGAAAAATCGTCCTTTTCATCCTCTTTCATGTTGTGCATCTTCCGCACAAAGGCCCGCAGCCTTATCTTCATCTCGTTGAGCGGCACCCCGTCCCGTGCCTGTATGTAAACCCCTTTGATATAATCAGTGTTGCTGTACCGTCTCATAAAGGTGTTCAGGGGCATGTAAACAATAATATCCTGATCCTGACCGGTCAGGTCCGTACCCTTTTCTTCTATGACGCCGATTATTTCGGTAGGCACCCTGAACAGCAGGATGTTTTTGCCGATCGGGTCCTTCAGGTCGAAGAGGTTTTCATACACCTTATAGCCCACAACGATCTTCTTCTCCGTTGCACGGTCATCCTCTTTCGTGAAATACCTTCCCATAATGAGGTTTGTATTTTTTACCGTAAAGATGTTGTCCGTTGCCCCTATGATACTTACCTGGAGTGTCTTGTCCTCGTACCGTGCGGGATACGTCGTATCGTAATAGGGCACGACCTCATCGACCCCCTGCAGCGACTCCTGAATGCGTTTTGCATCTGCGAGCCTGAACGTCCTTGCCTCTGAAAATTGCCCCGTTGTCCTGCCTGCATGGAAAACAAGACCCGCCCTCAGGATGACGAGGTTTTTCCCGAACCTCCCGATCTCGTCATCAATGTTCCTTTTCATGCTGCTGCTCACGTTGCCGAAGGTAACAAGGCTCATAACGGCAAAGAGGATGCCGAGAAGGGCGAGCATCATCCTCGTCTTGTGGACAATGAGGTTCTGCAGCGCGATCCTCAGGTAGAAATTGATCGAATATATCATCCGCGAATAGCCTCGATGGGTTCGATCCTGCTTGCCTTCATGGCCGGTTTCAGACCGGACAGGACCCCGGTCAGGAAGCTGAATACCAGCGCAAAGATAACAACCTTAAAGGAAAATACCATGGGGATGTCGAAGAGCCTTTCAAAGGTGCCCTGAAGGGCGATACTCAGCAACACCCCGGCAATACCCCCGATGATCGTAATAAAGATCGACTCAAAGAGAAAAGAGAACAGGATCCCCTTCCTCGTTGCACCGTAGGCCCTCCTGATACCGATATCCTTCTTCCTCTCCTGGATCGTCAGATAAAAAAGGTTGGCAAGCACAAACCCGCTTACCACGAGCGCAACCACCGCTGCCGTTCCCAGAAAGAGGAATAACGAACCGCTTATCACCGATACAAACTGGAGTATGTCTTTTGAACTTCTTATCATAAAATCGTCTTCAGCCCCCTGTTGTATCCCGTGATTTCTACGGAGCACGCTCTTCACGTCTTCGATCGTTTCGTCCGGGTCCCTGTTTGTCTTTAGCCTGATCATGCCGAGGTACCGCTTTTCATTGGAGAGCCTGTTCATAACGGTTGTCAAGGGCATGACCACCCTGTCGTCTATATGGGAACTCCCGATGGCGCCGCCCCTCTCTTCGAGTACGCCGACGACCTTTGTGGGCAACCGGCCTATCTGTATTACCTTGCCGATCGCGTTTTCCCCTGCGAAAAGTTCTTCATAGACCTTTGCGCCGATAACACATACCGCCTCGGCGTTGTCATATTCTTCACTGCTGAAAAAGGATCCGCTCTGCAATCCCCATTTATAAGACGTAAAATAATTTTCCGTTGCACCTATGACCTGCGTCTGCCATTTCCTGTCCCGGTATTTCATGTTAAGGCCCCTCACCGCAAAGACCTTTAAAACGTCGTAAATGCCCCCGACCGTCTGAAGTGAGTCGGCATCGTTGATCGTCAAAGTAGTGATTCTTACTCTCGCCGTATGCTGTCTCTCGCTTCCCCCAAAGATCATGATAGCGTCAGGCCCCAGGGCCTCAAAGATATCATAGGCCTTCTTGTTGGCGCCGTCGATGGTAGTTACGATGACACAGATCGAAAGGATGCCGAGGGCAACGCCGGAGAATGAAAAGATCACCCTGCTCCTGTAATAGTAGAGGATCTTTATGGTCTCTTCTAAAAATTCCCTAAGCCGTGGTATCTTCTGAGATAGTCCCATCCTCTATCCTGATCAACCTCTTTCCAAAGGATGCGAGCTTTGGATCGTGGGTGACGACTATAACGGTCTTACCGTCTTCATTGAGCATGCCGAAGAGTTCCATGATCTCGTTGCCGGTCTTGGAGTCAAGGGCCCCGGTAGGCTCGTCGGCAAGGATAAGATCGGGATCGTTTATCAGTGCCCGCGCAATGGCAACCCTTTGCTGCTCGCCGCCGGAAAGCTGCGAGGGACGGTTATGTATCCTTTCAAGAAGACCGAATTTTTCGAGCAGGCGCCTTGCCTTGTCGCGCGGGTGCTTGATCTGTTTTTCCGAATAGACCATCGGGATCAGGACGTTTTCGAGGGCATTGAGATAAGGGAGAAGAAAAAACTGCTGAAAGACAAATCCTATATGCTTGTTCCTGAAGCTCGCAAGCGCCTCATCGTCAAGGCCGTCAACATAGGTGTCCATAAAATAGAATTCTCCTGCGGTCTGCTTGTCGAGGAGCCCGACAATGTTCATCAGGGTCGTCTTGCCGGAACCGGAGACACCCATGAGTATTACAAATTCTCCCTGCCTGATCTCAAGGTTGATGCCCTTGAGGATCGGGAGTTCCCGTTCCCCGATGAAGTAGCTTTTTCTGATATCTTTAAGGACGATCACTTTTTGACGCCTGACGTGACCTTTTTTACCACAGGGATTATAATGCGTTCCCCTTCACCGAGACCCTCGACAATCTCCGTGAATCTGTCATCCCTGATACCGGGGGTTACCGCTTTCCGCTCGATCCTGTCTTTCAATTTTACATAGACAACGTTCTTCCCGTCCTCGAACCGTACAGCGTTGTTAGGGACGGTGATCACGTTCTTCTTTTCATCTATGATGATCCTCACGTGGGTGGTCATCTCCGGTTTCAGGAACGCCGTATCCTTCGGCTCTATCTTCAGGATAGCAAGGTAATAGACGACATTCTCCTTTATTTCAGGCTGGGGATAGATAAGGTCGATTGTCCCTGAAAACCTTTTGTCCCTGTAAGCATCGACCCAGTATTCGACCTTCATGCCCGGCCTTACCCGGCCGATGTCCGTCTCGTCCACGTAGATCCACATCTCCAGTTTCGTAGCATCGATAATTGTAATGAGATTCACGGCAGAGAGCCCTGCCACGACCGTCTCCCCTTCCTGGGTTGTCACCTGCGAGACATATCCTGAAATGGGGGCATAGATCTTTGTGTAGCTTAAGCTGACCTCAAGGGCCTTCAGTTTTTCGACGGCCTCTTTTACCTTCGCCTTTCCGAGCTCTACCTGCGCAGCGGCTATATCCAGTTCCTTTTTTGCCTTGTCCACAGAGTCCTTTGTCGTGAATTCCTTTACGAGGAGTCTCTCTTCACGTTCGTAATCCCTTTTGTTGTAAAGATACTGGGCCTTTTTGACCTCCAGGTCCTTTTTTTGTTCCTCTATCTGGGCCTCAAGGTTTCTTGTGTTGGCAAGGAGTTCCCGGTCATCGATGGTGGCTATCAATTCCCCCTTTTTTACATAGTCGCCGACCTGGTATTTCAACGTGGTAAGCACGCCGGTGGCCCTGGTGCCTACCTTAACGATGGCGCCTACCCGGGCCTTGATAATGCCGGTCTGCTCGGTGAAGTAGGTTACGTTCCCCCGTTTCGATATGAACGATTCGCCGTCCCTGGAGGTCCTGCCCTTCCCCCGTCCAACAAAGAATATGATCAACCCCGCGATGACAATTGCCGCAATCGCGGCGATGACGTATTTCTTTCTTTTATTTATCATAGATGTATGCCACCTTCTCAAGATATGAGAGAGCAACGTTGGCTTTGTAAAGCGCATCGACCTCATTTTCCTTTGCCGATGCAAGGTCTTTCTCGCTCTGGAGAAGGTTCAGGATATCACCCTTGCCGACCCTGTATTCGCCAAGCAACTGATTAAATGTCGTTGTCGCTTCCCTTGCCAGTTCTCTGTACAGATTGACATTTGCCAGGGCAAGCTCATAGTCCTTGATCGCCTTTATGATATCGAGCCTGACAATGCGCTTCGTCTCCTCAAACCGCTGCCTTGCAGCATTCACATCACTCAAGGCCCCCTGCATATTGTAGTATCTCCCGACCCCGTCAAAGAGCGGGAATGTGAAGTTGATCATGAAGGAATCGCTCCTTCCTTCAGGAAAAAACCTCTTGTCCTGCCTGGTCTGTTGAAGTTCCGCGTCGATCCTGGGAAACCAGGCACTCCTTTTTTCTGCATATGCCATGTTCAGCCGCTCTATCTCCTTTTCCTGGGTCATTATCTCAGGCTTCTCGCGGATCGCCCGCTCGGCGAGGCTCTCGTAATCGGCCCTGTAATCCGGCTTTTTAAGAGGTCCGTCAACATCGGCGGTCTCTTCCGCTTTCATGAATATAAGCGACTTCAGGTCTTCGAGGGCCTTCTCATATTCCTTTTCCGACCTCTCCACGTCTATCCTGGCCGTCGTCATCCTTACCTCAGCCTGGAGGACATCGCTCTTTTTGGTTATCCCCTCCTGGTACCTCGCGAGCGTCAGTTTGTAGATCTTTTCCGCGGTGTCAAAGGCCTCCCGCCTTTTCTCGACGATCAGCCTGCTGCCGAGGGCTGTATAAAAAGCGCTTTTTATGCTGTAGAGGACATCCTGGCGTATGCCCTTATATCTCTCTTTCTCACGTTCGAGAAGGGAATAGGACCCTTTCCGTTTTGCGTACCTCTCGCCGCCGTCAAATATCCTGTAGGAAATACTTCCGGCAAACGTGTAGGCATCCCGCGAAGACCCCGCATCCGAGGCAGAGCTGAAGCTTGAATAACTGCTGACAGAGTTCTTTGAATTGAGAGACCGTATATACGAGCTCTGGATATCCACCTTTGGGAGATAAGGGTCAATTGTGGAGATGTAAGAGAACCGGTAACTTTCAACGACCTCTTTCTGTTCTTTCAAGAGATACGAGCCGTCTGTGGCTCGCTTGATCGCTTCATCGAGGGTGATGGATAATGCCGTGCCCGATACGAAGGCGAGAATGACAAAAACAGCGAGAACGATCTTCATTTTTGCCCTTATATACCACAGTTCTGCAATTTATTCAAAGTATATCGGGGCTACAAACCTCCTGCCGATAAATGAACTATTGTTTGCATGAACATATGTTCAGTTGTACGAAAAGTGTTTGCCTGTCAATCTATTTCTGACACCGGTACTTTTTGAGAAAAACTTGGGAATACAAAAAGAAATGCCGAGGAACGGAATTGAACCGCTGACACGGGGATTTTCAGTCCCCTGCTCTACCGACTGAGCTACCTCGGCAATCTGCTTATTTAAAACATAACTCCTCATGACATGTCAAGACATTCATACCGCATTATCGTCCTTAGTCCCTCTGAAAGATTTTGACATTCAACGCCCCCTGTGTTAAACACATTTGAGATGTCACAGCCACTGACAAAACCATTCAAGGGCATCCTGTATAACAAAGAAAGGGGCAAGGATATCGCTCTCTGCGTATGCCCTCCCTACGATGTCATTACCAACATAAGGGCCTACTACGAGAGGGACGGTCTGAACGCGATCCGGCTGGAGCTGCCGATGCCGACCCCTTCCATGGACAAATACAATACCGCCAGGGAGACCATGGAAGAATGGATGAGGGACGGTATACTGCGCGAGGAAGAGAGAGAAACGGTCTATGTTTATGAGCAGGAATTCTCCGTAGAGGATAGGACCTATCTCAGAAGAGGGTTCATAGCCCTCCACAAACTTGACAGGGACCGGATACTCACCCATGAAGAGACAAGGAAAAAGGCAAAGGCCGACAGGGAGCAATTGATAAACACATTGAAAACCTTTACGAGTCTGATCTTCGGACTTTACGAAGACAGGGATCAGGCGATCGAGAACATCCTCGCCACTTCACAGAAAGAGAAGGTCTACGATTTTGTCGATGAACAGTCTATTACAAACAGGTTTTACAGGATGAAGGGTGTGGAAGATATCGGCCGGCTTACGTCAATGATGGATCAGAAAAAGATATATATAGCGGACGGGCACCACAGGCTGGATGTCTCCTACAGGCTCGACATACCCTACATACCGCTCTATCTGACCAACATGTATTCGCCGGGGATCGTCATCCTGCCTTATCACAGGATCGTCCAGTTCGAAAAAAAGAGAAACCTTCAGAAGATATTGGATTCCATGAAAGGTTTCGTTGAGATCGAAAAACATAACTACGCCGACAAAAACACGCTGAAGGTCCTCTTCCCCGCGATCAACAATTCATCGAAACCTTCGTTTCTTCTCTATTCCAAAGAAGATCCTGCCCATATATATCAGCTCACCGAAGTGACGCCGGTCAATACGGACAAGGACGTTCACGAAGTGCTGAAGAAGCTGAGGGTAAATATACTCCACAACGATATCCTGAAAACGCTCATCGGGATAGACGATGAAGAGATCTCCTTCACGCAGGACCACTATGAATCCGTAGACCTCGTACAAAAGGGGTCTGTCGATCTTGCCCTCTTCCTCCCTTCAACAACGGTCGAAGAAGTAAAAAACATAGCGGAAAATAGTCTCTACATGCCTCCGAAGTCGACATTTTTTTATCCAAAGATACTTACAGGCCTTGTATTCTACAAATATGCATGAAGACGTCAGACGACGAGACCCTGGACCTCCTCTGTGAAGAAAAACTAAAATTTATCCAGAAGAAAGAGGGATACAGGTTTTCCATGGACGCCGTTCTTCTTGCGAATTTCGTCACCCTCAAAAAAAATGAAAGATTATTGGATATTGGGACCGGTTGTGGTATCATACCTATCTATATGACGAAAAAAGGCCACAGCAATGAAATGGTGGGCGTGGAGATACAGGAGCAGCTCTTTGACACGGCACTGAAAAACAAGGAACTAAACCATTGCGACAATGTCCTGTTCTTAATGGGGGACATCGGTTCCCTTGCCGGAGAGCTCAAAAAAAGACCCTTCCACGTTGTCCTGTCCAATCCGCCATATACAAAAGCAAAAACCGGAAGAAAGAGTCCCGGGGACTCCCGCCGTATCGCCCGTTACGAGTCCCACCTTGACCTTACCGCTCTTATGTCGCTGTCATCGACTTTGCTTTTCGAGAAAGGCAGGCTCTATGTCATATATCCGTCAAAAAGGCTCGGAGAGGTTGCAGACACCGCCAGATCGAACAGGCTTGAGCCGAAAAGGATGCGGTTCATCCATCCGAGAAAGAATGAACCTTCAAACCTTTTCCTTGCCGAATTCATCAAAGAAGGCGGCGTTGGGATGACCATAGAACCGCCTCTGTATATCTATGAAAACGGACAATATACAGAAGAGGTAAAAGATTACTATCTTTTGAGGAACTGATATGGCGGCCATTCCGGATATAGTCGAGAAAGACCTTAAAAAACTTGAAACGTCGATCGACAAGCTGATTACAACAAAGATCCATGTCATCAAAGAGATCGTAAACTACATCATAAAATCAGGCGGTAAAAGGGTCAGGCCTATTCTCGTTATCCTGAGCGCCAGGCTCTGCGGCTATAAAGGAGAAAAACATATACCCTATGCAGCTATCATAGAGTTCATACACACGGCGACGCTTCTCCACGATGACGTGGTGGACAACGCAAAGACCAGGAGAGGCTTCTCCACGGTCAATACGGTATGGGGGAATGAACCGAGCGTGCTTGTCGGCGATTTCCTCTACTCAAAATCCTTTGAGCTCATGGCCCGCGAAGGGAATGATATGATCCTCCAGGTTATATCTGCTGCGACGACCGCCCTGTCCGAGGGGGAGATCCTCGAGATCGTAAAGACGGCGGATATTAATACCACCGAAAAGGAATACTTTCAGATAATCGGAAATAAGACCGCCGTACTCTTTGCTGCGGCCTGCGAGATCGGTGCGATCCTCGGAAAAAGCACGCAGCAGCGAAGAAAGGATATGAGCAATTTCGGTTACAACCTCGGCATGGCCTTTCAGCTCATGGACGATATCCTCGATTATACGTCCTTTGACAATGTCCTCGGTAAACGCGTGGGAACGGATCTGCAGGAAGGCAAGGTGACCCTTCCTTTGATCCATGCATTGAGGTCCGCCACGGATGAAGAGAAGTCATACATCACGAAGGTCATTGACAAGCCCCGTATTACTGCAAGGGATTTTTCGCGGGCAAGGAAGATCATTGAGAAATATAACGGGATCGATTACACCCTCTCGACTGCCGAAAATTATACGAAAAATGCAAAAGGCCATCTAAAGTCCTTTCCGGAGTCACGGTACAAAGAGGCCCTCCTGACCCTTACCAACCATATGCTCAGCCGGGAGAAGTAGCTCATAGCAGAACACCCGTAAATCGTGAAGCGTAAGTCGTAAGGGGTTTAATCGCCTAACGCCTGACGCCTTACGGAATTTTATTCGGATTTGGAATTTGCCATGAACTATTAGCTATTACAGTCTCTCTCCCTTCGGTATCACGACAATCCCATCGTTGGACACGTAAAAGCGTTTCCTGTCCTTATCGAGGTCATAACCGATCTTCATTCCGTCGGGCACCCTGACACCCTTGTCGATGATCGCCTTTTTCACCCGGGCGCGCATCCCGACAACAACGTCATGGAAGAGTATGGACTCGCTCACCTCGGCATAGCTGTTTATGCGGACACCGGGGGAAAGAACGGACTTTACCACCTTGCCTCCGCTGATGATAACCCCGCTGCATATGATGGAATCCAGCGCCTTTCCCGCCCTGCCCTTCTCTTCGTCGGCAAAGACCGTTTTTGCAGGCGGGTATTGTCCTTCGTAGGTCCGTATCGGCCAGTTTCTGTCATAGAGGTTAAAGACGGGACTCACCGATGCGAGGTCCATATTCGCCTGCCAGTATGCGTCTATTGTGCCTATATCCCTCCAGTATGTCGCGTCCTTGTTCCTGCCCGCACCAAACCTGTACACGTATACCCTGCGCCGGGGATACATGCGGGGCACGATATCCCTTCCGAAATCATGGGAGGTGTCGCGGCGGGCATCGTCGTTCAGAACATCGATCAGCACGTCCCTGCTGAAGATATAGACACCCATTGAGATGAATGCCTTGTCCGGTTTCCCGGGTATCGGCCTGGGATGTTCCGGTTTCTCCTCAAACCCGCAAACCCGTCCGTCGCCATCCACCTCTATAACGCCGAACCGTGAGGCCTCTTCGATATCGACCTCTATGGCGGAGATCGTCAGGTCTGCCTTCTTTTTCTGGTGGTGCCTTATAAAATGACCGTAGTCCATCTTATAGATGTGGTCTCCGGAGAGGATTATGACGTGTTCACCGTCAACCTGCTCGAGGTGGTACACGTTCTGGAAAACGGCATCAGCCGTTCCCCTGTACCAGTCTTCCCCCACCCTCATCTGCGGGGAGAGGTGCGACACAAATTCGCCGAGCTCGGGGTTCAGTATACTCCATGCATCCCTTGTATGCCTCATGAGTGAATGCGATTTATATTGCGGCAGGACAAAGATCTTCCTGATACCCGAGTTGACACAGTTGCTTAACGTAAAGTCGATCACCCGGTATTTACCGCCGAACGGGACAGCCGGCTTTGCCCTGTCCTTTGTCAATCCGTAAAGCCGGGCGCCGATACCCCCGGCGAGGACAAACGCAACAGCGTTATGGATCAGTCTTGATTTCACTGCCCCTCTTTACATTAATAACACAATACAGACGGGAATCAATAAAAATTACATAATTTCCTTGAACAGATATACCACTTGTTGTATTGTCAGGATATAGAAAAAGATGGATATCTATAGTATTCCACCATTGCTCAGCGCAATTATCCTCTTTATCCTCTTTCTCATGGGGGTATTCAAATCAAAGGGATCCCCCGTCAACCTGCTCTTTTCACTCATATGTCTCATAGGTTGTTTTCTCAACACCGACAAGACGATCCTTACGGTCATAGCAGATGAAGGGCTTGCCCTTCGGATAAGCAGGATCGATCATATCTTCCTGGTCTTTATTATCCCCCTCTACCTCCATTTCACCCTCCTGGTGACAGGGTATAAAAAGTGGCTTCCATACATAAAATATTCCTATATCATCTCCCTCCTCCTTTTGCCTTTGACCAGGCATCCGCAGTATCTGACCCATGTCAAACATTACTCCTTCGGGTTTTTCGCCATCTCCGGACCTTACTTCTATTTCTTCGGCGCCCTCAGCACGGTGAGCACCGCCCTATCGCTCTACCTCTTAGTGAAGAAGCTGGGAGAGGAGACCGCATCAATGAAAAAAACGAGGATCAGGTATATCCTCTTAAGCTTCGGGCTTGCCGCCTTTGTAAACCACTTCGATATCCTCACCATGAGCGGATACGCAATGTATCCGCTGGGGAATTTCGTTTTTGTCCCCATGTGCCTGCTGGGATATTCCATACTCAAACACGACGTGATGGAGTGGAAGATATTCCTCAACAAAGGGATTGTCCTTGTCACCCTTCTTCTCATATCCACGGGTCTCTTTGTCGGACTGGAGGTATTATTAAAAAGGCTCTTCGACACGTCGGTGCATACCGATGTGGCGTATATCATTGCAATGGTCCTTACCTTCTTCCTCGTCTATTTTTCCAAGGAGCGTGTTCAGGACTTTCTCGTGCAGTTTCTGCAACAGGAATTCATCAGGAACAGGGAGGCGCTCAGGGACCTCAGTTTTGCCATATTGACGCTCCATCACATTGAAGACATCAAAAAGACCGTTATCGCAAGACTGTCGAAGCTCTTCGCGCTTCAACGATGCGCCGTCAGGATGGTGCCGAAGGTCGATGAGACAGAGACGGTCGGCATCGTTCAGGAATCCGACGCGCTATGGAACGATGGATACCGGCTGTCTATTCCGATACATTCAAAGGCCCACCCTTCATATCTCCTGCTGGGAGAAAAAGGGAACATGAGCCTCTACACGGGGGAAGAGGTGGAGTTCCTTACAATCCTCGCAAACCACACTGCCCTTTCCTTCGACAATGCGAAGGCATACAAAAAGATCCGGGATTTCTCGAACTCCCTTGAAAAACTTGTAGACGAAAGGACAAGGGCCCTCATACAGAGCGAGAGCCTTGCCGCCGTCGGAAGGCTCGCGGCAGGTGTTGCCCATGAATTGAACAACCCCATTGCGGGCGTTATGAGCACGCTGGAATTTTACATAGACCACATGGAGGAAAAAAGTGAGATCCGGGACGACCTTATCTTCTCCCTCAATGAGCTCAGGAGGGCAAAGGATATCGTGAAAAGCCTCCTCGACGCATCGCGCCAGAAAGACGAGGCGAAAGATATTGTCGATGTCTGCAATCCGTTGGAAGATGCGCTCAAGATACTCTACAATCAGTACAAGAATAAAACGATCGCCATAACAAAAAATTTCACCGCACAGAACAGTCTTGTCATGGGCAACGGTCCGAGATTATGCCAGGTCTTCATCAACATCATCAAAAATTCCATTGACGCTATCGGCGACCGCAGCGGCAGGATAACGATCGACGTCTTCAATGAAGAGAGGCCGCCCGATCCGGCACATCAGGGGGAAGGTCCGGTCCAGTGGCTGGTGTGCAGGGTCTCCGATGACGGTGAGGGCATAGAGAAAAAACATTTAAAGGACATCTTCAAACCGTTTTTTACTACGAAACCCCAGGGCAAGGGGATAGGTCTCGGCCTCTTTATCGTTCATGAGATCATCAAGGACCACAAGGCCGCCATTGAAGTGGAGAGCGACAAGAACAAAGGAACGGTATTTACGCTTTCTTTTCCCTGCCTGCAACAATGATCGTATACTCCCCTTTCAGTTCCTGGGAGTCGAGTCTTGCGATCAGTTCTTCGATGCTGCCCCTCACAACCTCTTCGTACAGCTTTGTCATCTCCTTGAAAAGCACTGCCTCGCGATTGCCCCACTCTTCATGGATCATATGGAGCGTTTTCGTTACCCTTCTCGGCGATTCGAAGAAGATGACGGGATAGGGTACTGATGCCAGCTCATCAAGGACCTTCTTCACCTTCGATCTCTTTTGCGGTAAAAAACCGAAGAACACGAAACGGTCCGCAAAAAGTCCCGAGATGGACACCGCGCTTACTGCCGCAGACGGCCCCGGTACAACGCGCACGTTCAGCCCCTTTTCATAGCAACGTTTTACAATAATATTCCCCGGGTCTGAGATGCAGGGCGTTCCCGCGCTTGTAATCAACGCGCAGGATTCTCCGCGCTCTATCCGTTCCGTGATATTCCTTGACTTTCTGTCCTCGTTGTAGCTGTTGATCGTAAGAATAGACTTATGGATATCGAAGTGGTTGAGGATCTTCAAGGCCCTGGCGCTGTTTTCCGCCACAACAAAATTCACGCCCCTTAAAACCTCAACAGCCCTGATCGTAATGTCCTGCAGGTTGCCTATCGGAGTTCCGACGACATAGAGGGTACCGTTTGTTGTCATGGTTTTCAATCATATTACAATGCAAAATCCTTGACAAGAAGAAAAAAGTTATAGAGAATAAATATATGATTTTAAAAGCAATTATAATACTCTGCATTTGCCTTTTCCCGCAATACGTATTTTCTGCGGTCTATGGCTACGAAGACGAGCAGGGGACATACCATTTTACCAACATGATCCCCGTGGGGAAGAGGTTTAATGTTGTTATCCCTGAAAGGAAAAGGTTCGCCCCGCCAAGTGAGAGCGACAACAATTCCTACGATAAGATGATTATGCATCATTCGAGTATGAACGGGGTAGACCCGTCGCTGGTCAAGGCGGTGATGAAGGCGGAATCAAATTTTAATCCTAACGCAGTCTCCAATAAAGGGGCCCAGGGCCTTATGCAACTCATGCCGGATACGTCAAGGCTGATGAAAGTGGACAACCCCTTTGATCCTGAAGAAAATATCAGGGGAGGGACGAAGTACCTCAAGCTTCTCGATGAGATATTCGAGGGGAACCTCGAACTGGTTCTTGCCGCGTACAATGCAGGTCCTCAAAGGGTCAGGGAACATAATATGAATGTTCCCCCCATAGAAGAGACAAAGACATTTATAAAAAGGGTCAAACACTACTACAACAAGTTGAAAAATCCTAATGAAGGCTAAAGACGAGAAGATGCCTCTCTGGACGCTTCCGAACAGATTGAGCGTCATACGAATACTTTTCATACCTCTCATCATCATATTCATCGAGAAGGGCTTTTTTTTCACAGCCTCTCTCCTGTTCATTATTGCCGGCATTACAGACGGGCTCGACGGTTTTATGGCAAGAAGGTTGAGTCTGAAGAGCATGTTCGGCGTACACCTTGACTCGATTGCGGATAAGCTGCTTGTATCCTCCGTGTTAATAACCCTCACTTATTACAGGCTGATACCGCTCTGGGTAACGATCATTCTCGTGGGGAGGGAATTTATCATCAGCGGGCTGCGGTCGTTTTATGCGATGGAGGGTATAGCGATCTATCCGTCTTTCCCCGGTAAACTAAAAACAACCTTCCAGATCGTCGGGATATCCTGCGTGCTCTTTCATCCCCGTCTTCAGGAGGCCGGCCTCTATATCATATACGCAGCGCTCTTTTTCAGCATCTTTTCCGCCGGGCATTACGTCCTTGCGATATTCAGATCACAACCCCCTGAGGGACAAGAAACCTTTTCCTCCGATCATGCCGACCCGGAAGGCAAAAACTGATCTATTTACACAATCCGCATTTACTGCACCTGCTCTCCTGTCCATCATCCGCATAGACGCCTTTAATACCCGACAGGTTTTCTATGTAAGCCCTCTTGCCCTTTCTCTCTTTCAGGTATACGTAATCAACGGGGACCTTGCCCAGGCCTCCCGTAATATCAACGGCATATTGCGGTATTGCCAGGCCCGATGCCTTTGCCCGTAAGGCCCTCATTATCCTGATACCCTTTTCAAGCCTGACCTTGAAATGCTGTGCACCCTTCACCTCATCGAGCTGGAAGAGGTAATAGGGTTTCACGCCTGCTGCCACAAGGGTCTCAAAGAGCTTCAACAGGATATTCTCGCAGTCATTGATGTTTCTCAGAAGTACCGTCTGGCTGACCATGACGCTCCCGGCGTCTCTGAATCTCTTCACGTTTTCAAGGAATTCCGGGGTTATTTCCAGCGGATGGTTTATGTGAATCACGACCCATAACGGTTCATGTCTTTTCACTATCCGGAAATGTTCCCCTGTCATCCTTGCGGGATCGACAACGGGTACCCTTGTACTGACCCGGATCGTCCGTATGTGCCCCATTGCCCTCAACCTCGACAGAATATCATCCAGTAAATCCGGCGGGATCATGAAGGGATCACCGCCTGAAAGTATGACCTCCCGGATTGTCGTATCGCTATCCAGATATCCGAAGGATTCCTCAAAAAATTCTCCCGGATCCCATCCTTTCCCGGCAACCCTCCTCCTGTTGCAGAACCTGCAATACATCGCGCATTCCGAGCTTATCAGAAAAACGGCCCTGCCCGGGTATCTCTTCATCAAAACAGGTGTGACCGAGATATCCTTCTCTTTCAGCGGGTCATCGTCCCCTTCTTCCCTCAACTCCTCTGCGGACGGTATTGCCTGCTGCCGTATCGGGCAGAAGGGGTTGCTGCTGTCCATGAGCTTAAGGTAAAAGAGAGGTATCCTGAAGGGGTGGATAAGGCACACCTGTTTTATTACATTTTTCTGGTCTGGATTTAATGATATGAACTTCGACAGCGCTTCGGCGCTGTAAACAAAAGGGAGGGCAGGGGAACTACCCTCCTCATCGTTCAATAACTTACTGAGCCGGTACGAAGTGGGCCCTTCTGTTCTTTGCCCAGCACGCCTCGTTGTGTTCAGCGCAGAGAGGTCTTTCTTTGCCATAGCTGACTGTCCCGATTGATTTTCCATCTGCACCGAGATTGACGAGGAAGTTCTTCGTCGCGTCAGCCCTTTTCTGTCCGAGGACGAGGTTGTATTCCACCGTACCTCTTTCGTCGCAGTTTCCCTCAATCTTTATCTTTTTGCCGGGATTTGCCATCATCCATTCATAATCCTTCTTCAGGATCTCGGCATCGTTCGCTCTGATGTTATACTTATCAAAGTCAAAGTTGATGTCGTTGAGACCGACCATTGGTGCCGCCGGGGCTGCTTTTGTCACTGGCATTGCCGTTTTTGCCTCAGGCGATACTGCTTTTGCTGCCGGGGCTGCAGGCGCAGGAGTTTCACCTTTCATCTGCTGATAGAAGCAGCCGCACCCGCTTAATGCAACTGCCATAACCGCAACCATTAATACAAGACCGAATGATTTAATTTTCATACTCCACCCCTTCCTTCATAATTTTGGGTATATCCTCCTTTCGAAGGATATACCCTCATATGCAAGCGTTATTTTTTCTCTGGTGCTGGTGCTGCTGGTTTTTCAGCCGGTTTCTCCGGTGCCGGGGCTGGTGCTGTCTTCTCCGGTTCTGGTGCTGCTGGTTTCGCTTCTTCCTTAGGTGCCGGCTTCGGTGGTTCCTGTGTTGGTCCGCATCCCATTAATGTAACTGTCGCAAAAAATGCAACAGCAACAAACAACATAACAAGCTTCTTCATCTACTTTCACCTCCTTTCGTTATTATTCTTAAACCTTATAAAATACATATATAATATCATTTGCAATAAGTAAATTAAATTTTTTTAATAATAACATCTTTTTTTATAAAATCAACATCTTCTTTTGTGCAAAGGTCATTGCCAGGGTTTAAGGCTCGTGCCGTTCCACATGCCACACCCTGCACAAGGGCATCCTCGAAGGTACCGCCATCGCTTAGCACATAGACAACGCCCGCCAGAAGCGAATCCCCGGAGCCGATAGAACTCCTTACCTTCACCTTTGGCGGTGCGGCATGGAAATTCCCTTTCCCCGATATGCCCACGACCCCCCTTGCCCCCATGGATACAACAATATATTCTACTATATTTTCATAAGGTTTTGCATATTTTACTATATCGTCGATCTCAACGATATTCTTTTTCACAAGCCGGCTGAATTCGTGGATATTGGGTTTTATAAGATACGGCCCGGCATCGACCCCTATCTGCAAAGCCTCTCCATCGGTATCGAGAAACATCCTGACATTTTTTCCTTTTAATGTAGTAACAAGCTGTGCATAAAAGCCCTCGTTCACACCGGCCGGGATATTGCCGCTTATCACCATAATGCTGTTCGCCGGTATCCCCTGGATCTTCCTGAAAAAGGCCGCACTTTCCGTTTCATTGACTAAAGGTCCTTGTGTGCTTAACAAGGTCTGGAGTTTCTTTTTCCTCTGATAGATGATAACGTTTGTTCTTGTCTCATCGTGGATCTCTGTGAAATCGCAGAGAATACCTTCATTTACAAGCCTGCCCTCCAGTTCCAGGCCGTTATACCCGCCGATGAAACCGAGTGCGATACTCTGACCGCCAAGTTCCCTGATAACCCTTGAGACATCTATCCCTTTGCCGCTTGGATACCTTTTCTCTTCAACAACCTCATTGACATCATCATACATGAGTTCTTCCACTTCTATGATTCTGTCAAGGGATGGGTTTAGGGTAACTGTATATATCATTCTACGTATATCTTATTCTATTAAATAAAACAAAAAATCGCTACAAAATATTTTCTCTATTGTCTTTTTCAGACCTTCATGTTATTCAGTCAGAGTAAAGCAGCTTAGCAGGGGGATGCTTTTTACGTATCACAAGACTGGTGTCAAAACCATAATAGGTAATATTATAGTGCTGTTGCTCCTTGGCATGGCCGGTGAGGTATCGGGTGCGGCATTCCTCATCTACAACCAGGATGCAAGGGCGAATGGAATGGGGATGGCGGTAGTATCGTCAATCAACAACCCGTCGGCCGTGTTCTACAACCCTGCACAGCTTCCCTATCAGAAAGGCTTCGGGGGTTCCGCGGGAGATACTATCATCGTTCCAACAACATATTTCAAAGAATATCGCGGAGGCCGGAAAACGTACGCAAAGGCGGCAATACACCACCTGCCGGCCGTTTTTTTAAAATACACAAAAGGGGACCTTTCATTCGGCGTCGGGATATTCTCTCCCTTCGGTCTTTCCACGGAATGGCCGGATAACTGGACCGGCAGATACGTTATAACATTCGCGGAGATAAAAACAACCTTTGTCAATCCCGTTATTGCATACAGGGTCAGCGATTATCTCTCCTTCGGTTTCGGCATCTCACACGTACAAAGTTCGGTAACGATGAAAAACGCCGTCAACCTCAGCGCCATCGGGCTTTCTGACGGGAACGCAAGGCTTCGGGGAGAAGGGGAAGGCATCGGTTATAATGTGGGTTGTACCTTTACATTACCTGCGAAATTTACCCTCTCCCTTACATACCGGTCGGCGATACCGATCAGGTATGACGGGAAGGCGACACTTCATATACCGCCTCCGCTTGCCTCCTCTGCAACGGGGGTCTCCACAAAGATCACCCTCCCGTCTCTCGCTGTCTTCGGCGTAGCAAAAGACATAGGTCCCCTGACGATCGAAGGGGATATCCTCTACACCGGCTGGTCTTCTCTGCGGGGTTACAGGGTCACTTCGGCCAACGGCACAGCCGATGCATACTACGGTAAAAACTGGAGGAACACGCCAAGTATCGCCTTCGGTCTCAATTACCAATGGACAAAACATTTCGGGATCAGGGGCGGATATATGTACGACAGGACCCCTGTGCCGGCACAGACACTGGGGCCTGAATTGCCCGATGCCACAAGAAATATCTTCACCATCGGGGCAACGCTCGGCAGCGACCGTCTCAAGGTTGACATCGGGTACCAGGCAACATTTTTTGAAAGGGCCGAATCGACACGGAGCATTGTCCCGCTTAGAGGGACCTATGGCAACTTTGCACACCTCATCTTTGTATCCGTCACTTACAACAGGTGACAGCGAGACTATATTCGGTTATCATATAACAGCCGATGAAAAGTGATAATTATCTACCGGTCCTCAGGAAGGGCTTTGTCAACGGCATCGCCGTTACTTTCACCATGGTAAAGGTAATAGTACCCTTCTATATCGTCATAGAGTTTATAAAAAAGACTGGCCTTATCCCCGTCATAAGCGACTTTTTCAAGCCTTTTATGCAGCTTATCGGGCTGCCGGGAGAGGCTGCCCTTGGCCTTATGGCTGGATACTTCATCAATCTCTATGCGGCAATCGCCGTGATCACACCCCTTGATCTGTCGGCAAAGGACATAACGATCGCTGCCCTGGTCCTTGGAATATCCCATAGTCTTCCCCTTGAAACCGCCGTCACAAAACAGACCGGTGTAAATGCCTGGGTTTTAATGTTTGCCCGGGTCTTTTTCAGTCTTTTGTCAGGAGTGATGCTGAACATTATATGGAAACTGTTCTCGTAGCCCTCAAAGATTCGTTGATCTTATCCGTAAAGCTTTTCTTGATCATACTGCCTCTCAGTATCTTTCATGAATTTCTGAAAGGCAGGGGTTCGGGGCTCTCAAAGAAACATTTTGCCTTTCTCGGGATATCCCGAAGCGGTCTCGTCCCCCTCGTGACCGGCATTATCATAGGTCTTACCTATGGGGCAGGCGTGATCATCCACTCAATCCGCACGTCGGATATCGGCAAAAAGGAGGCCTTCCTTATCCTGCTCTTCCTCTCGATCTGCCATGCGATGATCGAGGATACGCTCATCTTTGTCGTCATCGGCGCAAACGGATTCATTCTGATAGCCTTCCGTTTTGTCCTCGCCATCATCCTTACCTATGCCATCCACAGGAGCAGGATATTCAGAACGCCTGAGGGCGGAAAGGAATAAATCCGTCAGTCGTAAGGCGTAAGTCGTGAGTGGATTAAAGCGTGACGCAAAGGGCATGGAGCATAGCGTGACAACCGTGGGCCATCGCGAAAAGTTTCATTCTTTATCGTCATCGCGAAGAGTGTAAGCAACGTGGCGATCTCAGGGGTATGACCAATTGAATAAGATTGCCGCGCTCCGCTCGCAACGACGATATAATAAAAACCCTTAGCTCTTTGCTTTTCCGCTCTCGGCTGCAGTTTCCCCTTACGACTGACGCCTTACGACTTACGGGTCTGTTGCCGACAGCTATCTTTTATTCTTTACGAAATCGCTCTTTGAGTACTGCTGCGAGCCCGGGTGGGTCGAGGGGTAGTTCGAACTGGTCCTTTTCCTTCATGTTCCTTACTATGATCACCTTTCTTTCTATCTCCTCATCGCCGAGGATCAGGACGAAATCAGCGCCCAGGCCATCGGCATACCGCATCTGCGACTTCAGTGATTTCCCCTCATAGGAGTAACGCAATGACATTCCCTGGCCGATGAAGTCTTTTGCCATCAATGGGAGATATGCCTTCGCCTTTTCCCCGAGATAGGCGAAGAAACAGACCGGTTTCCGGGGACCCTCCTCATTGCCCGCGAGGAGTGCCAGTCTCTCCATTCCAATGGCGAAACCGATTGCGGGCGTCTTCGGGCCGCCCATCTCCTCTACAAGGTTGTCGTATCGTCCGCCGGCCGTAAATGCCTTCTGGGCTCCCAGTTCATCCGATGTAATCTCGAATACCGTCTTCGTATAGTAATCAAGTCCCCTGACAAGCCGTTTGTTCACGGTGACGGGTACCCCGAAATCATTCATATGCGCGAGGAACCCCTGGAAATGGCCGCTGCACCCTGCACAGAGATAATCAAACAGCAGCGGCGATTCGCTGCTGACTTCGATACACTGCCTGTTCTTGCAATCGAATATCCTGAGAGGGTTTCTGTGAAGCCGCCTCAGACAATCCTCACATAAGCGGTCCTGTCTTGTCTCGAAATAGGATACGAGGACAGCCCTGAACTCCTCCCTGCAAAGCTTGCAGCCGACGCTGTTGACCTCCATCGTATACCTCTTTATCCCCAGGTCCCCCAGGAGGAGGGAGATCATCCATAAAAGCTCCGCATCGATGAACGGGTCGTCTGTTCCGAAGACCTCCACGTCAACCTGATGGAATTCCCGGAACCTGCCCTTTTGCGGTCTTTCGTGCCGGAACATGGGCCCGATGGTGAATAATTTGCTTATCCTTTCCTTCGCATGCAAACCGGACTGAAGATATGCCCTGACAACACCCGCGGTAGCCTCCGGCCGGAGCGTCACCGAGTCGCCGCCAAGGTCGGTAAAGGTAAACATCTCCTTTTCCACGATATCGGTCGTATCCCCGATGCTCCTGGCAAAGAGGTCTGTGCTTTCGAGGACCGGGATTTCGATCTCAGTAAAGCCAAGGAGGTCGAGATACCTCCTCGAGGCGCTTTCTATGCGTTTGAACTTTTCGATGTCTTCGCCGAGGATATCCCTGAATCCCCTTAATGTCCTTATCTTTTCCATTGTTCGTCGAAAATGTGCTCAGTCCATTTCATTAGTAACATAAATCATGGTGCAATTCAAAAAGTATTTCATTTATCGAGCAACCAGCAACGAGTATCCAGCATTAAGGAGGTGAAGAGAAAGAGACAAAAGAAATCGGTTTCCTCTATTTTGTTGCAACCTTGAACGTTGAACATAGAACATTGAACGGATGTTTCTTCACGCCTCACGACTTACGCCTTACGGCCGTTCTCTCTTCACACCTCGTATGTCGGCTACTTGTCCATTTCCTTCAGCGCTGCCTCCAGTCTCATGGCCTCTTCAAGGATGATCCGGACATACCTGCCGT
>MVRS01000249.1 GCA_002067975.1 Syntrophorhabdus sp. PtaU1.Bin058 | reverse complement strand
GACAGCAATTGATGCAGCGGCATTTTTTTGGTCGTGACATACATAATTATAAGCATATGCTCATAAAATGTCAAGGGAATCAGATGCTGTGCATGAAACGCCGAGCAAGGTTCTGTTGAACAAAAAAAGCTTATAAAAAGTTGTTGTCATAGTGATATATTTATACGTCCATATCCATTATGGCAAGACGGAATGATTTCAGGCGGAAAGTGATATGAGATTTACAAAAGAAAGATTAGAAAAGATCTTGAACGATCACGCTCAATGGATAGAGGATCATGATACGGGGATACGTGCCGACCTATCCTATACCGATCTGTCAAGCTTCGACCTATCCCAGACCAACCTTTCCCGTGCCAAGCTGTTAGGTACCAATCTCATTGGCGCCAACCTTACCCGTGCCAAGCTGGTCGATGCAGATATGACCGATGCTAATCTGAGCCGTGCCAATATGACCGGCGCCAACCTTACCCGTGCAGACCTGATTATTTCGAACTTGACCGGCGCCAACTTATCAGGCGCCAACCTTACCCGTGCGATCCTGGCTCGCGCCAACCTTACACGCGCGATCCTCATCCGATCGAACCTTTCCCAGGCCAACCTGATCCGTGCCGATCTGTCCTTTGCCGATCTGTCCTTTGCAACACTGTCAGGCGCAAGACTTTACCGCGCCGATCTGTCGGACGCCAACCTGACCGGCGCGGATATGTTCGGGGCGGACCTGACCTTTGCGAGCATGCTGCATAGCAATATGTCTCATGCCCGCCTGTCATTTGCAAATCTGTCAAATGCAATGCTGACCCATGCAAACTTGTCATCATCGAACCTGTCGGACGCCAACCTGACCGGTGCGGATACGATAGACACAGACTTCACAAATGTGGATATTTCCCGGGCTATCTGGACCAACGGCAGAAAATATACATAGGGTTATGTTGGATCCTTATGTTGTAATGGAATGAACGGGAGGGATTATGAAGCTCTACATAGTGAGGCATGGGGAAACGGCCTCGAACGGGGAAGAGGTCTTTAGGGGGAGAAAGGACATCCCTTTGAATCAGACAGGTAAAAGACAGGCTGCGCTGAGCGACTGCTATTTTGTTGATAAAGGCATACGAAGGATCCTCTCAAGTTCCCTGTCGAGGGCAGTTGAGACAGCCGAAGGGATAAGCAGGACGACAGCGGTGCCTATTGAGACCATTGAAGAGTTTGTCGATATGGATTTCGGGGTGTGTGGGAGGGGCTTGAATTGCGGGAGGCTGAAAGATCGTATCCAGAGGAGCTTTCGGTCTGGCAGAGATTACCCCAGAAGTTTCGCGCCGGGAAAGGTGAGGGGCTCAGTAATGTCCGCCGCAGGGCGGGGAGAGCACTTCGAAAGGCGCTCTCCGGCGAACAGAACCCCGTTGTCCTGATTGACCCACCGCGTCCTGTGCAAGATTATTGCCCTTTGCTCTCTCCGCATCGGGAACAGCCACTTCTGGGATATACGGTGCGATCCTGCCTCCATAACACTCATAGAAAAGAAAGGAGATTCAATGTTGTTGTCCTTTCTCAACGATAGCTGCCATCTTCGGGGTAAGGACGGCATATCGCTGTACAGGGATTTTTAGTGATCCGCAGCAGTTAAACAATCCACTTTTATCCTACCTTGAAGCCGGGATATCTTCTTTACGATGAGCAGCAGTGGCACAGATGCTATTTGTGTAGCCATCGAGAACGCGATAAGGGATGGGAGCGAGAGATCGTACAGGATCCCCAGCAGGGCGCTCCCCACGAACCAGAATACCCCGTAGCCTGTGTTGAAGATTCCGTAAGCAGTTGCGCGCTTATCCACGGGGACCATGCCTGCTATGGCAGCCCTCATGATAGACTCCTGGGCCCCTATGCCCACACCCCAGAATGCCATACCGATAAGGCACAAAGAGAAACCCCCCAGGAAAACCAGGGGCGCAAATGAGACAGACATGAAAACGGTAATGATAAGGACAGGTATCCCCTTGCGGTCGAAGAACCGGCCGAATAATAAAGCTGCTGCCGCGTCGACGCCCATGGCAACAGCATAGAAGACCGGTATCCATTCGCCGGAGACTGTCGACATCTTCTGAAAGTGGTATGCGATCAGCGGAAAATCCGCGTATCCTGTTGCGTTCAACGCCATAGCCGCGAGATATATCCAATAGAGGCGGGGCAGCCCTTTTGTTTTCAGATCCGGTGCAGTCGGTTCCAGATCGCGGGGACGGGGATACAACATGCGAGCCGCAAGCAGCATGCTAATGGTCAAAAGCGCAGGTATGATCAGGGCAGCAAAGGCGGTGCGATAGGTTCCCTTGAAGAAAAGCACTCCCGCAACAATAAGAGGTCCGAGCATCGCGCCTATTTGATCCATCGCCTCATGCAGTCCGAATCCCCAGCCCCTTCCGACCTGCAGGGTCGCATGGGAGAGCATAGCGTCGCGGACCGGATTCCGGATCGCCTTTCCTGCCCGCTCCAGCACGATGAGGAATGCCGCGACTTCCCACCGTCCCGCCAGGGCCAGAAACGGTACAGCGAGCACGTTCACGATGTACCCTATGGTCGTGACCGTCCAGTATCTTCCCGTGCGATCGGTGATCAACCCGGAGGGGAGCCTCAGGACATAGCCTACCAGTTCTCCGAACCCTGCAATGATCCCTACCATTGAGGCATTTGCGCCGAGGGAGGAGAGAAACGGACCCGTCACGCTCCGCGCCCCTTCGTGGGTCATATCGGCGAGAAGGCTGACGACTCCCATCAAGAGGATAAACATCATGGAAGACTGATGGTTATCTGAGTGATAGGTACGGTCAGTCTTCATTCGTCGGCTAGCCCATCTTCGTTCTTAGAATCGTGTGCTTCCACGGGTATTCCAAGCCCAAGCATTTCTGTCTCATCTTTTTTCTCAAGCAAATTACGGGGAAGAAAAGCAGCGTTTGCAATGATGGTAGGAATCACCGCACTCCCTATTACGACCGCCACAAGGAACGAATACTGACCCTGTGTAATAATTCCGTGCGAGAGGCCGAAGAGAGCGGAAATAGTACCGAAGGTGAGGCCCGTAGACATCATGAGCGTATAATACCAGCGCTCTTTGGGCCGCTTCCGGAAACAGCCGACTACAGGATAGAGACCGAGGATTTTACTGGATGCCTTTCCGGCCAGCAACACCAGAAGAATTATCGGTGCCGAACAGAGTGCCGGCAACGAGACCAGAGAACCGGCACGGATGAAATAGAATGGTGTCAGGAAACCGATTGTCATGGTTCGCATCCGCCTTATCCATAGATGATCTTGACCGGCAAATCCAGCAAGAACCATCCCTGCTATATAAGCGGGGAGGACGGCCTCGCTGCCGGACCACAGTGCCAGCCATCCAAGACTCAGTAGAATGAGCAAAACCCATTTGGCCCGGATTGCAGCAGTCCCGTACGCGTAGCGCCTTGTTATCCAGGATGTGAGAAATGGCAGGGCGCTGATCACTATAGCAATAACGACAATGAAAATTAAGGTTTTGTAAGTAAAGGGTGCAAAGATGAGCCCGAGAGCGATGACCGTTCCAAGATCATTTATGAAACAGGCCCCAAGAACACCCTTACCAAATTCGGTACGATTTAGGCCCGTTTCCAGCATTACTGCGTATACTACGGCCACGGAGGTAGTTGATAGCGCTATTCCTGCCAGCCAACTTGCACCCGCGTTCCATTTGAGCACGTAGTGAACCAAAGCGGCACACCCAAGGAAAGGGGCCAAGAAGCCCACCAGGCCTATCGCAGTCACCTCTTTCCACTTTGTTCGAAAAACGGTTGGCTCCAATTCTGCACCTGCCAAGAAGGTGAGGAGCACCGCCCCTACTGCGGCGAGGAAGCGAAGCCATTCCATACTTGAGCCCAGAGCGCCAGAGCCGAAAAAGTGTGCAGAGACTGCCCCGGCTACTATACCGACGCAGATTTCAACCAGAGCCATGGAAATGCGAAGATGATTGGCTAGTATTGTCGCAACCACGGCTAACGAGAGCCAAACTGCGGCTATTCGAAATGTTTCTTCCACAATGTCCTCCTTTATAGTATCCCTATTTTTTCTCTATTCCGTTTTTACCGAAATCTTGACGCACTTTACGCACCACATATGAGAATACGCGTTTCGATAATGTTTTCTAAGTAAGTTAAGCGGTCGACAATGACAACCCCCGCCAAAACTATTAAAGCTTTAAACAGGAGTCATCAGTCTTAAAGGACGGTTAATGGCGAACTCCATCGCCTCATCAATTATGACAAGTGCCACGTAAGAAGTCAAGCTTAATTTGGTAATTAGAAAAACGGCTGTACTGACCACGAGATCGAAAAAGGAAGCTCGTATCAACAAGACCGATAAAGACATGAGCAGGTATTTTATTTGACCATGGCCGGTTGCACTCGTAACCGCAAGGTGTGACGTGATACAGATAATAACGCCTTACTTTTAATCTTCCGACGGCCTTGCGAGTGGTTCAGCATATTAATTCCACATATCTTGGATTCCGCGAAACCGTTCCTGATTGTTACATGAACATCTTTCTCGGCACTGATCCAGTACTCAAAATCTCTCTTTGTTTTCCTTGTCACTCTGTTTGCAACAACACCCGCATGAGGATCGGCAAGCACGATTACGTCATCGAAAGTCCTTTGTGACCTACCAGAAGCGACAATCCAAACAGCCAGGCCATCAGTTCCTCTTCGCTCACCAGTTCTCGCCGGACAGCATCGTATTTGAGGGAGTAGGTCTGCATGTTTTCAGAAATACGATTAAGGACATCTGCCTGTCTGAGAACCAGGTTCCGGGCTGTTTCTAACTCAATCTCTTGGTTTAATACAGCGCCGAGGTGCACAACGCAAAGGCCTGCATCTGCTTCTTCATCTTCCCGGCGAGGTGATGTTTTAAGGAATTCCTCAATGACATTTTTTTCCGCTTCCATTATTTTCAGGCAAGCGGAACAGTTCTCTGTCGACGCAAGCAGGTGGTTGAGCCCGTCTCTTACGGAGTCCGCAGAGGATGCGGAGGAAGCTATGTCGTACAGGCCGTGTGCTACGGCAGCCAAGAGCGGCGCATATGCGAGAGAGATGTCCTGCGGCGCAGCGATCTGAGCATACTGCCATGTGTGCAGAGGGCAGAAGCCGCCTGCTCTTGCGTGTTCGCGCCGCCGTGCCTCATTTACGGAAAGCTCGTACTGTCGCTTGCAGAAAAAATTGAACAGTTCGGTCTTGATCCGCTCGCATACCAGGCACCGATGTATTGACTGTCGCCCGGGAGCTGTGCGAAGAAGGGTCGCGGTCTTATCGCTTCCCCTGTCAATGAGTTCCAGACGGATTACTTCCAGCCTGCTCAGTACTGTATCAACCTCTTCGGAGAGGCTCGAAACTGCCTGTCCGGAAAGCGCGCCAGCTACTTGGATACCGAGATTCCTGAGGCTGTCCCGAACCTCGGAGTGCACGCTGCTGACCCATTGGCTGCTTGCCTCTGCAAGGGCACGGACGACGCGCCCGCGATACTCAACAATCGCGGCTTCCAGCGTCCGGACATGGTCCCGCCGTACCCTTTTGTAGATCCACCTGAGAGGAACCATGTCAAGCTCCCAGGCAAATCGAGGCTTCCACTCGAATGGGGTTGCAATCTGCCATGAGAAATTTACTTCCTCCCTATCGACGTTCCATTTCGGGATATACTCGATCCTGAATAGCCTCGCCGCGAGATCGAGTGCTTCATTATAAAAGCGCTCTAGCCGATCTATATCTTCAGCCGAGAGTTCTGATAGCGACTGCACAAATTCCTCCCGGTGGTCCGAAAGCCACAGGCGGCGTCGTTCAGCAACTACGATCCGTGCCCGGTCAACTATTTCGTGAAGATCCTGTGCGTCAATGGATCTCTTCTGTCCGGCCAGGAACAGATCTATTTCTTTCATGAGCGCGTCATGTACCTCGATGCAATGCCGGGTGATCGCTGTGTCGAGGAGCAATGGCAGTTCCGATCGTATGCGGCTTTGCAGTGCCTTTACCGTATGGGTGCACTCTGTTTCGATCTGTCGCATCTTGAATTCCCATGTGTGCTTTATCGTTCGTAGGGCATTACCATTGAGGCCGATTCTGGCCTTGCCCGCACAACTCTCGATCCGCTCGGGAGTAAGGAGCGAGATTGTACGTTCAACATACATGAGCAGCCCTTCCCGCCCCTTCTCGGGAGGCGAAAGCAACGGTATGACGGCCGGATTGAACCGGTCTTCGGCTAAGTTTGACAGGAGCTGCCGGACCTGGCGTTCTCTCGGGTCCTTTGCCTCGTGAAACAGGTGTATGACCGAGCGGATAGCCGACGCGATCTCGAGCGTAAGCTTCGAACGCTCCTGAGGGTTGTCTGATTGCCGCTCGGTGATCGTCGCCTTGTCGCTTTTGACCTTATCCATTGTTCCCCTCGGCAGCCTTGTCTTGAATTTCAGCCAGATATCCGTTGAGCTTGTCAATGAACACGTTAAGTCCGTTTATCAGGCAGTTGAGATCAACGACGGTTGATTCCTGGATATCACCATAGCCTCTAATGTAGTCGGGGCTGGCTTCGACCAGAGCGACACGGGCGAATGCCAAGTGTACTCTGATGGAGTGAATGGCGCTGACCGGAGGGCCCTTCGCGGCAGGGATGGCCCAGATCTCGAGAACACGGAGTATCTCCGCCCTGATGCGGGCAATATAGTCCTGTATCACCTTGATCTGAGCGGGTGTCACATCGAGCCGGTATTCGGGAAAGGGTGAGTTCGACGATGAGGCGTTGAGGATTTGTTCGATATCGGTGAGGAGTTTGTCTACGTGCTTGAAGCTTGCAAGGAGATGGCGTTGCTGGGATTTGTTTAGGGATTCAACGTTCATTTTTCTGTTTATTAGCCGTGACGGCATCAAATATCTGATCGAGATTGAGATCGGCTGCCCCTCTCTCTGCGTTGCCTCCGTCCGCCTGAAACAGTATGCTACGGAAAGTCATTGAATAAGCACCTTTCTGACCACGGCTAAGATGCGCAGCATCATCGCCCAATACTATGGAAGACCGACTTCCCCTTGAAAACAGCCATGTGGCCGAGCTCTTCCTCTATCCTCAGGAGTTGGTTGTATTTGGCTATGCGCTCGCTCCGTGATGCGGACCCCGTCTTGATCTGGCCTAAATTTGTTGCCACTGCAAGGTCTGCAATGAATGTATCCTCTGTTTCTCCTGACCTATGAGAAATAACACAGGTATAGCCTGCCCTTTTTGCCATTGCTATGGTTGTAAGGGTTTCGGTAAGTGTCCCTATCTGGTTCAATTTGATTAGTATACTGTTTGCAATGCCTTTTTGGATCCCTTCGCTGAATATCTTCGGGTTTGTGACAAAGATATCGTCACCTACAATTTGTATTTTGGAAGAGCATCTGTCGGTAAGCTTCTTCCATCCTTCCCAGTCATTTTGGGCCAACCCGTCCTCTATGGAGATAATAGGGTAAGCTCCTAAAAGTGATTCATAAAAATCAATAAGCTGGTTACTGTTCCATATGTTGCCGTCAATATGATATTTTCCCTTTTTAAAAAATTCACTTGCAGCAGGATCCAGGGCAATGAGGACATCTTCTTTGGGCCTGTATCCGGCCTTTTCTATGGCGGTGAGGAGCAGATCGAGAGCTTCCTTTGTGGAGGAAACCTGCGGGGCAAAACCTCCCTCATCACCTACGCCGGTTGTGTGTCCTTTATCTTTCAACACACCTTTCAGGGTCTGAAATACCTCTACCCCCATACGCAAAGCCTCTCTGAATGAGCCGGTGCCCGCCGGCACTATCATAAACTCCTGAGCATCAAGGGGGTTTTGGGCGTGCTGCCCTCCGTTAATGACATTCATTTGTGGGACGGGAATCTCTCTGGCTGTAACGCCGCCTATATAGCGATAAAGTGGGATTTTGAGGTAATCCGACGCAGCCCTTGCAACAGCCATGGAAACCCCGAGCATTGCATTTGCCCCGAGCTTGCTTTTGTTCTCTGTGCCGTCGAACTCGATGAGCAGATTATCAACGCGACCCTGTTCCAACGCATCGAGGCCTAAAATCTTGGGGTTAATGATTTCATTTACATGCCCCACTGCTTTCAGCACACCCTTGCCTTTATATCTTTTTGGATCACCATCCCTGAGTTCAAGCGCTTCTCTTTCACCTGTAGATGCCCCCGACGGCACTATTGCCCTTCCCCGTGCGCCGCTTTCAAGGACCACATCCACCTCTATGGTAGGATTTCCCCTGCTATCAAGGACCTCTCTTGCAAATACCTTATATATCTTTGACATAAAATGCCTCCTCCTTGGTTTTTATCGGCTATGTGTCAAGCTTTTCGACTTCTTCTTTCAATTCGTTGATCAATGTTTGGATCTCGTCGGTTCGTCCGCTTGCCCGTGTGAGCAGTGATTCGATCGTGTCAAGTTCATTGCGTACGTACTCCAGTGCCCGTTCCTTTATCTCGTCGATGGTCTTGTTGATCCTTACCTCCCACTGGTAGGCAAGCCGCGACAAATGGATCTCGACAACATGCGGTATCTGCTTGAGAAAGTGATTTTCGAAGACACCTCGGAAGATGAACATGGGAAAGAGGAACCACAGAAGGTCAAAGTGGAAATCGAAGGTCTTCGTAAAGGCCACGTCCGGATGCGACGGTTCGGAGACCTCGATAACCCAGTTGACGCTGCTCGGCTTGATACCCAGCACCTTCTCGATGTTCCTGTCGAGGAGGTTCCTGAAGAGTTCGACAGAGCGGGAGATGCTGCTGTGCGCCTTCTTCAGGGTCCCGAAGAAATTCTTGTAGTCCGCTCGCGATATATGGTCCATCTCTGTTACCATGGTCTCCATGAGCCATTCTTCGTATCGTCTCGTGAGCCGCCAGAGGTTGCCCTTCCATTGGGGCATCTCGCTTGAAAGTCCTGCGAGAAGTTTCTGTATAAGCCTTGCCCTGTGCGTATTATCAAGATAGGTCGCGATATGGCTTCTTGTTTGCAGCATGTTCTCCCTGGCAACAAGAAAAAGTTCCGATTGTATCAACTCATAGTTGACCTTCTCGTTAAGGATGAGCTTTCTCAGTTCTTCCCGGTCAGAGTCAGCGCCGGCGGATGTCTTGAGGGCAATGTCAAGATAGCTTATACACTGCCTCACAAGGGACCGCACTTTGTGCATGAGGATCCCCTTGAACTCCGTACCCCGGTTCCTTGACAGTGCAAGCAACAGCTTATCGAGAAAGCGCTTGTACGGCTCAGCCTCCTTCATCGTGGAATAAAGGAGTATCTGAAAATCCTTGTTGAATTCATGCCTTAGTGAATCCCTGAAGAATGCGACAACCTCCTTCTGCTGTGTCTCTGAGAGGAGGTCTACCTTTGTCAGAAGAAGCACCACTTTCGGAGTAAACTCCATCAGTTCACGGATCAGGTTCAGGTCGTTTTCCGAGAGCGGCCGGTCAGAGCTTATTGCGATTATGGCGGCCCCGACCTCGGGAAGCCATTCCTCGGAGATCTCAGTATTGTATTTAAAAATGCTTCCTAATCCAGGGGTATCTACCAGCCGTAATCCTGTATAGGGTTCGAGGGAGGGAAGCTCAATATCGACCACCTCGACGTTCTTCTCGTTGGCCTTGTTTTTCGCCTCGGAGATGAATTCCCCGACCTCGGAGAGCGCGATCGTCGATCGCTTGCCGTCAAAATACTTAACGGTCGCCTTCTCGGAAGGTCCGTAGCTGAGTCGTGTAATGACGGTTGTTACAGGGATCACCCCCACGGGGAGGATCGACCTCCCTATGATGCTGTTGAGGAACGAACTCTTCCCCGCCTTGAACTGGCCGAGGATCGCCACATCGATCAAGGGGGTTTCCATTGAGAGGCCTTCACACGCCTCGATCTGGCGGTTGAGGGAGACAATGTTGAACTCCGTTGCCGCCTCTCTGACCTTTTGCAGGATATGCCCGGTTGCATCCTGGTCGGAGTTGGGGATAGTAACAGCAATAACTTTACTTGATTGTTGTGCCATAAAGCTCCTCCCGTAAGCATCCCGTAGCCATACTGTCTATACATATCAGTAAACGCATGGGAGATATTTATTTTCGGTAGGAGTTATTAGCCCTGAAGGGCGATTATGTGGTGAACCCCATCACCCTAACAGTATTATTAATAATACATTTTTTGAAATATTTCAAGTGGATCAAGCCGACACAAGATATGTGAACTATATGAAAGCCCAAACAGGGCACACAGCGGAACACCCGTAAGGTGTCAGACGTGAGGGGATAAATCCCGTTCGGTGTTCGGCAAGAAATACAGCAGAGAGCAGCAGGTGAGAAGAGCAGCAGATACTCGTCACCAGTCGCTCGATGCTGAATAGCTGATCGCTGATGGCTGTATGCTGACTGCTGATTTTATTCCACAAGGACGTCGGTGAGGTCCCTTTCTTTCAGAAGGCTCCTTTTCCACCTGTTGATCCGGGGA